>CAYMHT010000025.1:26176-29841 GCA_964390305.1 uncultured Anaerolineales bacterium | reverse complement strand
GTGGGAACGATGGTCGGCCTGGTGGGGTGGTGGGTACCGGGGTTGATCATCTTCGTGATCACGGTGCTCGGAGTCGGGGTGATCATCGGGTACTTCTTCAACAGGGTCTGAGAGAGGATCTGATCGACCCCCCGCTTGACAGCCTTTCCCCGTGAGTTGCTTTGTTCCCTGACCGCTTGGACTTGGAGAACTTCCTCGACATGGGATCACCTCGTCCGCAACGAGCAAGATCTAACCGACCACTTCGATTATATCCACTGGAATAGGACCACTGAGCAGCCTCGATGAAAGCGACGGGACAACTATGTTCGCGCGGCTGAAGTCTGGTTCACTGCTGACCGAGGGTGTCCTCGGCACGCTCTCGCGGGTGGGGAAGTATGTGCTTGTGAGGGCAGCAATCCTTTTCCTGACCGTCGTGGTCGCGGTCTACATCACGATTGTCGTTGCTAATTTGGGCGGGTACATCGACGAGGTCATCAAGGCCGAGATCGACCGTGCGGTCGGCCTGAGTCTGGGCGTGAGAGGGGAAAACGTACAGGGGACCCGCGAGGAGAAGCTCGAAATGTTCGAGCGGCGGACCGAGGCGGCTTACGAAGCGGCCGGCCTGAATGAGCCGTTCGTCATCCGTTGTTTCCGTTGGCTTCGCCGCGGGTTGACCCTGGATTGGGGGAAAACCAATGTAGACTCTGTCGCGTGGGGCACGAGGGTGAGGCCTATTCGGGAGGTCGTGGCGGAGAATCTGCCTCGTACGCTGCTCATCTTCGGCACGGCGAATCTCTTGCTTTTCTTCACCACCGTTGCTCTGGCTCTCCCTCTCACCAGAAGGCACGGTGGTTGGCTCGATCGGCTCGTGATCGGCCTTTCCCCGCTCTCCTCCGCGCCCGCCTGGGTCTACGGCATCATCCTGAACCTGGTCTTCTTGAAGGTCGTGGGGGGCGCGTTTGCCGGTGGCACGTTCGACGCATGGCCGGATGAGTTCAGACTCGCATACGTTCCCTTTCTGCTCAAGCACATGGTGCTGCCCTCCGCGGCCATCTTTCTGAGCGGCCTGTTCCAAGGGATCTACGCCTGGCGGGCGCTCTTTGTGCTTCACGCCCACGAGGACTACGTTGAGACGGCGAAGGCGAAAGGGTTGCCGCCCCGGGTGTTGGAGCGCCGCTACGTCTTGAGACCGCTGCTTCCCAGTCTGATCACCAGTTTCGCTCTCCTTTTTGTGAGCCTGTGGCAGGAGGTGATCGTCCTGGAGCAGTTCTTCAACGTGGCGGGGGTCGGCCGGTTGTTTGTGCGGGCCCTGACCCGTTTCGCAACGCCAAGGACGCCCGTCATCGTGGCCCTCGTCGTTACCTTTGCGTATCTTCTGGCGATTACCGTCTTCATCCTCGACATCGTCTATGCCCTGGTCGATCCCAGAGTCAGGGTCGGCGGCAAGCGTCGGGCAGCGAGCGCGGTGTCGAGAAAGCGACAGGAGGGTGTCCGATTCTGGCCGGTGCGGAAGCTCCTGCGCAGACGGCCTTCCCCGAATTCGACCGGGGAAGACGAGGGGGACAGGCGACGGACGGACATTGTCGGGTGGCGCGGACCTGGGGGTGTGAGCGGGTTGGAGGCGCTTGAACGGGTCCTCGGCAGCTTCCCGTCGGCGGAGCACGTCGAAGTTGACTGGCTGACAGAGCCCGGCACAGGACGCACGTTGAGGGTGGACAGGCTGTACCCGGAATTGGGGATAGCCATCCGCTTCACGGCGACCGGCAACGCGGCGAACAGCGCCTGTGACAGCGCCTACCGCCAGGCAAGGTTCGTCCTGATAGAGATGGACCCCGACGGGCCTGTGTCGACCGAGGTATTGCGCGAGATCCAGACGGCGCTGAGTGCGGCGGCCAGGCGCGTCGCTCAGCGCCGCGGATCGTACCAGGTGAAGCGCGCTCTCATGCCTCGCATTGGCTCGGCGAAATCCACCTGCGAGAAGATGCTTGGCAGACCAGGAGCGACTGTGGATCCCTCTGGAAAGGTCAGCCGATGGCATGTATGGAAAGAGCGCGTGGTTCGCATGAAGAGCGCTGTGACATCCATGCTCACCCAGCTCTCCGGGTATCCATCGGCTGGGGTTGGTCTATTCATCATCCTGGCCCTGATGGGTGTCTCGCTATGTACCGTCATCGTCCTCCCTTACGATGAGATGATCGCGCTGTGGCGTGAGGGGGATGAGATCTGGGCTCGCAATCCGAAGACCGCGGCGCCGGCATGGATTAACCTTTTCAGGCGGGAGGATCTCCCCAGCACAATCCGGATGAAGAGCCATGGTAGGGCGTCCCTGCCGGGTGGTCGGGACGGCGCGGTGAGCAAAAGCAGCACCGTCGTGTCGGAGAATATGACAGAGATCGCGATCGCATTTCCCTTTGACTTCCAGCACGGCGCATTCCCGCAAGATCTCTCAGTCCACGTGGATGTCACGTATGACGAGAAGAGACCACTTGTCATTCTTACCTGGCTGACGCCTGACGGGAGGGAAATCGAGCTGGCGAGCTCGCAAGCAGCGCGGTCCTATGCGTATCACCTTTCACAGGATGAGCGGGTGCGTCGGAAAGCGGACGGAAGGCGTCTCGTGGAGGCGCTATTTGCCGATCCGAGTCTGGAAACCTCGGTTCCTCTCAAAGGGACCTATGAGCTGCAGGTCAAGACATTCGTGTTCGAGGAGGGCGCCGACGCGGAGGCTGAGCTCGTGTTGTATGGTCAGGTCCACGGCCTGGCGGGAACCGACGGTCGTGGCCGGGATCTGCTCATCCCGCTGCTGTGGGGCATGCCTGTTGCCCTGGCTTTCGGGATTTTGGCGGCCGTCGGCACGTCAGTGAGCTCCATGGTCATTGCCGGGGTTGGCACGTGGCTCGGAGGATGGGCAGACACCCTCGTCCAGCGGATCACTGAGGTGAACATGGTCCTGCCGTTTCTGCCGGTCAGCATCATGGTTTACACGCTCTACTCGAAGAGTCTCTGGGTTATTCTGGGGGTTACCGTCCTCCTCAGTGTCTTTGGCGGTCCCGTCAAGAATTATCGGGCCCTGTTTCTTCAGGTGAAGGAAGCGCCATACGTAGAGGCCGCTCAGGCCTACGGCGCTGGCGACTGGCGAATCGTTTTTCGGTACCTGATCCCCCGTATCGTCCCAGTGCTGATCCCTCACCTCGTCATTCTGGTTCCCAGCTACGTATTCCTCGAGGCGACGCTGGCCTTTCTTGGGGTGAGCGATCCAGTGGTGCCTACCTGGGGCAAGCTGATTGTGGAAGGGCTCTCGCGCGGCGTTCACACAGGGGACTACCACCTCTTGCTGGAGCCACTCGGTCTTCTGATGCTGGTTGCGTTTGCCTTTGTGCTGCTGGGCGTCGCTCTGGAACGACTGTTTCAGCCCAGGCTCAGAGAAGCCTAACGCCGGACCCTGGGAGTCTGGGTGTCGGCTCACGGGCCAGGGCGAGCCGTCTGTCGCGGTGTTTGTCCGCAGACGGGCGATGCCTCTCGAGCGAAGGCGATCTGGTGCGCGGTCAGGAGACCACGCACAACTGAAAGAGGGAGACCACGCACAGCTAAAGGAGGGAGACAACGCACGGCGAGAGGTAGAGATTTCTCGACTCGCTGCGCTCGCTCGAAATGACGGAGGGGGCTGCGCTCGCTCGAAATGA
>CAYMHT010000025.1:0-26076 GCA_964390305.1 uncultured Anaerolineales bacterium | reverse complement strand
GCTCGCTCGAAATGATGGAGGTGGGAGCGTGTTGCGGGTATACGGACTCGGTGCTAAAATTGTGAGTGATGGAATGCATCTGGCTGTCAGTCGGGGACGATTTCAGGAATGGTGGCTGGTGGTCGATTTGTTTCCTCTGGCGGCAGGGAGAGAGAAGTCGCTGGGTCGGATGAACCAGAGCAGGGAGTCGGGAGTATACCCATGATGATAGAATCGGAAGAGGGCTCGGCGTCGGCGGCCTCGCTCAGGCGGGAGGACGGTCTGCTGGTAGCGCGTGTCCGGGCCGGCGACATCGATGCGCTGGGTGAGCTCTACGAGCGGCACAAGTCGAAGGTCTATCGAACGGCGACGGCGATCACGCACGACGAGCGAATGGCCGAGGACATCCTGCAGGAGGTATTCCTGCGCGTCAATCGGTATGCCGACAGCTTCGATCAGACGCAGCCGTTCGAACCCTGGCTCTATCGGATCACTGTGAACCTATCCTACAGCTGGATCAACAAAGCGAAGCGGTGGGTCAGCTTCTTTCAGAATGCGATCGAGCGTCTTAAGGCCCCGTCGAAACGTGATCCTGAGCGCGTGACGGAGGGGCGCGAGCAGCGCGAACTCCTGCGGCGGGCAATCAATGGACTTCCGGATTCCCACCGCGTGGTGGTGATCCTGTACTATCTGGAGGGCTTGAGCGTGAACGAGGTCGCTTACGCCCTGGGGGTCCCGGAAGGGACCATCAAGTCGCGCCTTTACTATGCCCGTGAGAAGCTGAAGAGGGCCATCGCGGAACAGCAGGAAGGCGTACCATCCGAGGTGGTTTATGACTTCACATGAGGGGCTAAAGAGAGGCCTGAGAGATCCATTGGACGGGATGATCCGTTGGGTGCTGCGCGAGAGCGTGGGCGACGTGAGGCCGCCGGCGGGGGTATGGGCACGGATCAATGAACGTGTGGCTCGCGAAGCCAGCATGAAGGCAGTGGCATGGCGGGAGGGGTTTCAACTAGTCGCTAGCGCTGTTGCGATCTCGCTCCTGGGGCCAGCTGCGGGCGCGGGGGCCGGGATTCCCTACCGTGGTCTGGGGTATGGTGCATGGGGAGGGGAATACCCATGCTTGGCTGACGAATATGGAATCTTGCTGCGTCGATTGGCTGTGTTATGATCTTGATCTGAGACCAGTTGGACGCCAGATGATGTCTGTTCTGCTATAGCCTGTAATTATGGATCAAGGGGACCAACATGACTGATTATCAGGGTGGTCGAGACGGGAATCTCCTTCTCGATCTCAAGAACCTCGTGACTCGCTTCTACACGGACGATGGCACGGTGCACGCGGTGAACGGCATTTCGTACACGCTGGACGAGGGCGAGACGCTGGGTGTGGTGGGGGAGAGTGGGTGTGGCAAGACGGTTCACGCGCTCTCCATCATGCGCCTCATTCCCAGCCCTCCAGGGGAGATTGAGGACGGAGAGGTGATCTTTGGCGGACGCGACCTGCTGAAGCTCAATGATCGGGAGATGCGCCACGTACGGGGGGCGGAGATCGCGATGGTCTTCCAGGATCCGATGACGTCGCTAAACCCGGTGCACACGGTGGGCTTCCAGATCATGGAGGCGCTGAAGCTGCACCAGGGGATGGGGGACAGGGCGGCGCGAAATCGAGCTGCGGAGCTGCTGTCGATGGTGGGCATACCGGACGCCGACCAACGGTTGGACGACTATCCTCATCAGTTCTCGGGCGGCATGCGGCAGCGCGCGATGATCGCGATGGCGCTCTCGTGCAATCCTGAGTTGCTCATCGCCGACGAGCCGACGACGGCGCTGGACGTGACGATCCAGGCGCAGATTATGGATCTGGTGAAGCGACTTCAGGAGCGCCTGGGGATGGCGGTGATGTGGATCACGCACGATCTGGGCGTGGTGGCCGGGCTAGCTGAGACGGTCAATGTGATGTACGCGGGGTATATCGTGGAACGTGGTCCGGTGAAGGCGATCTACGGGGAGCCGCGCCATCCGTACACGATCGGCTTGCTCGCGTCGCTGCCGCGGCTGGACGAGGCACCGGGGACGCAGCTGGCGTCGGTGCCGGGTTTGCCGCCGGACCTGCTGGAGCTGCCCCCGGGGTGTCCGTTCGCTGACCGGTGTGACTATGCCCAGGATCAGTGCGTAGAAGGAACGCCGCCGCTGGAGGAGACCGATAGGGAGGATCACACTGTGGCGTGCTGGCGGTGGGAGCACGTCGCCGACAGGTCGGAGTTCGTCCCGGAGAGGATGGGGTGATGGCTGAGCAAAACGAGGTCTTGGTTCAGGTACGCGAGCTTAAGAAGTACTTCCCGATACGGCGGGGGGTGTTCCAACGCCACGTGGGGGACGTGAAGGCAGTCGATGGCGTCAGCTTCAACATCCACCGGGGGGAGACGTTGGGACTGGTGGGAGAGAGCGGAAGCGGGAAGACGACGGTGGGTCGGACGATGCTCCGCCTGTACGAGCCAACGGCCGGCGAGATCCTATTCGAGGACAGAGATCTGGCCAAGTTGTCCGGCGGCGAACTGCGCAGCACGCGGCAGCGGATGCAGATCATCTTTCAGGATCCGTACGCGTCATTGAATCCGCGGATGACGGTGGGAGGAATCGTGGGGGAGCCGCTGGAGGTGCACCGCGTTGCCCGGGGTAAGGAGAAACGGGAACGGGTGCAGGAACTGCTGCGTCTGGTGGGTCTCAACCCCTATTTCATCAACCGGTATCCCCACGAGTTCTCCGGCGGGCAGCGACAGCGCATTGGCATCGCTCGTGCCCTGGCGCTGAATCCGGACCTGATCGTGTGCGACGAGCCCATCTCCTCGCTGGACGTCTCCATTCAGGCGCAGGTGGTCAACCTCCTGGAGGAGCTGCAGGAGCGCATGGAGTTGACGTATCTGTTCATCGCCCACGACCTGAGCATGGTGCGGCACATCAGCGACCGCGTGGCGGTGATGTATCTGGGCAAGATCATGGAGCTGACGGATCGCGACGAGCTGTACACGAACCCCCTCAATCCATATACGCAGGCGTTGATGTCGGCGGTGCCGGTTCCGGACCCGGTGGTTGAGGAGAAGCGGCGGCGGGTGATCCTGGAGGGGGACATCCCGAGCCCGTCGACGCCGCCGAAAGGGTGCAACTTCAGCACGCGCTGTCCGGTCGCGCGGGACATCTGCTTCGAGGAGGATCCGGCGTTCATCGAGGTGGAGCCGGGGCACTACTGCGCGTGCCACGTGGTTGAGCAGGAAGGAAGGGCCGAGATTGCTTAGCGATGTCCGCTGGCGATGTCGGCCAGTGAAGCGCAATCGACTGGTGAGATGGGCTGGCGAGACCAGCTGAGTACTTATCTCTTTGTTCAATGGACAAGTGACGCCATGCATTACGAAAGGGGGTGATGGACTGGCAGAGAGTGTGAGTGACGTTGAGGCATTCGAGAGTCTTAAGGCTAAGCAGAATGGAGAAACTCACTTAGGAGGAGAACATGCTTAACAAGAAGTGGTCTGTTGCATTCGCGGTCGTGGTGATCGGGAGCGTGCTGCTATCAGCGTGCGCGCAGCCGACACCAGAGGAGATCGTTCAGACCGTCGAGGTTACGAAGATGGTCGAGGGAACGCCGGAGACGGTGGTGGAGGAGCGAGTCGTCACCGCCACGCCCGAGCCGACGCCCGAGGCGACGCCCATCCCGCCGGTTGAGATGGGCACGCCGCCGGACACTTTCATCGCGGCGACCATCGGCGAGCAGGAGACGCTGGACCCGGCCTTTATGTACGACACGGCCAGCTCGGAGGTGATCCAGAACCTGTACGACCCGCTGGTGTTCTACAAGCGGGAGAAGATCGACGAGTTCGTGCCCGCCCTGGCGACGGACTGGGAGATCTCCGACGACGGCCTGACGTACACGTTCAACATCCGCGAAGGCGTGATGTTCCACGAGGGTGGCACGCTAGAGCCGCACGACGTGGCCTACTCTATCTGGCGCGGTATGCTGCAGGATCGCGCCGGAGGGCCGCAGTGGATGATCCTGGAGCCACTGCTGGGCGTGGGCGGCATCGCAGAGCTGGGTGAGATCGGAGACCCGGCTGTCTGTGAGCAGGTGAAGGAATCGGTGACCTACGACGACGAGGCGATGACCGTCACGATGAACCTGGTGGAGCCGACTGGCTTCTGGCTGCAGATCGTGGCCAGTGGTTGGCTGAGCCCGCTGGATCAGGAGTGGATGACGGAGATCGGCGGTTGGGACGGCAGCTGCGACACGTGGGGCGACTACCACGACCCGTCCGCCGAGGAGTCGGCCATCTTCGAGGAGGCCAACGGCACCGGGCCGTTCATGTTGGAGGACTGGGTGCACGGCGAGGAGACGTCGATGGTGCGCTTCGAGGACTACTACCGGACCGAACCGATCTGGGAGGGCGGCCCCAGCGGGCCGGCGGCGTTGGAGCGCGCGGTCATCCAGAGCGTGGACGAGTGGGGCACCCGCTTCTCCATGTTCCAGGCTGGCGACGCCGATGCCGTTTACGTCCCGCGGCAGTACATCAGCCAGGTCGATCCGCTGGTCAAGGAAGACTGTGACCCGGCGACGGGCGAGTGTGAGGAGCTGAACCCGGACGGCGTGCTGCGCCGCTACACGGGCCTGGGCGACACGTCATCGGTGGACGCCTTCTTCACCTTCCAGGTGGACACGGAGGGTGGGAACAGCTACATCGGCAGCGGCGAGTTGGACGGCAATGGAATTCCGCCCGACTTCTTCAACGACGTCCACATCCGCAGGGCCTTCAGCTACTGCTTCGACTGGGACACGGCTATCGATGACCTCTGGTTCGGTGAGGCAAAGAAGCGCACCGGGCCGATCATCGCCGACATGGTGGGCCACGTCCCGGTTGAGGAGGCCGACTACCTCTACGACTTCGATCTGGACAAGTGCGCTGAGGAGTTCCAGCTGGCGGACCTGGACGGGGACGGCATCCCGGCCGGGGAAGACGAGGAAGGCGACGTCTGGAACACCGGCTTCTACTTCAACCTGACGTACAACACGGGGAACGACCAGCGTCGCGCGATGGCCGAGATTCTGGCAGCGAACATCGAGGAGGTCAACGACAACTTCAGCGTGGCGGTGTTTGACCTGCCGTGGCCGACATACCTGAAGGAGATGGTGTCCGGACGGCTACCGATGTTCTTCATCGGATGGCTGGAGGACTACCATCATCCGCACAACTGGGTGACGCCGTACATGGCGAGCCACGGTACGTTCTCCGGGTGGCAGAACTTCCCGGAGGAGCTGTACGCCGAGTTCGACGAGGCGATCGCCGAGGCGTTGACGCTGCCGCTCGACGAGGCGGCTCCCGCGTA
The DNA here is from genome assembly GCA_964390305.1 of uncultured Anaerolineales bacterium. Lineage (GTDB taxonomy): Bacteria > Chloroflexota > Anaerolineae > B4-G1 > B4-G1 > SKLM01. The sequence goes on along the minus strand of CAYMHT010000025.1, from coordinate 20,724 downwards.
TGAGGAGCTGCAGCGATCGGCGGTGGAGAACGCGATCGACATCTTCGTCGGGCAGCCGACGGGCCGGCGGTACGAGCAGCTGTGGGTGGAGGGCTGGTACTTCAACCCGGCCTACCCAGGGGCATACTTCTACGTCCTGTCGAAGGGGCAGTAGCCTGACGTAACGGACCAGGGCCGAGCTTGCTCGGCCCTGGTCTTCCTCGGACGTTCTCAGACGGTCCTCGGAGCCCCCGTCTAGGTTCGACTGGCCCATTGTGGGACGGGGGTTGGGAGGGCGGAATGGCTGAGAGTCCGGTGTCCGTTTTTTGGAGGTGTGAATGACTGCGTATATCATCCGTCGATTATTGATCCTTCCGGTGATCGTCTTCGGCGTGACGTTGCTGATCTTTGCCATGCTCATGCTGCTGAGCCCGGTGGAGCGTGCGTCGCTGTATGTATCCGACGTTCCCCGGACGGCCGACGACATCCGCGAGATCATCGACAAGTATGGCCTGGACGATCCGATCTACCTGCAATACTGGCGGTGGATCCAGCAGATGGCGCGGGGGGACTTCGGCTGGTCGAAGACGGCGCAGATGCCGGTCTTGAAGGCGCTGGGCCACTATGCGCCGGTCTCCCTGGAGCTGGCGCTATGGAGCTTCACGCCCATGATCGTGATCGGTATCTGGCTAGGGGTCCAGGCCGCGGTCCATCACAACGAATGGCAGGATCACGTGGCCCGCTTCTTCAGCATCATCGGCTGGTCATTCCCCTCGTATGTGTTTGGTCTCATGATGATCATGATCTTCTACTCGGCACTGGACTGGCTGCCGCCAGGGCGGCTTTCCGAGTGGGCGAGGCGGGTCGTGCTTGGAGAGGGGTTCATCCAGTATACGCGGATGAACACGGTGGATGCCCTGCTGAACCTGCGGTTCGACATCCTGTTGGATGCCCTGCGCCACCTGCTACTGCCCGTCATAACCCTAGCCTACGTCAGCTGGGCTCTGATTCTGCGCATCACACGGACGTCAACGCTGGAGGCGCTGCGGCAGGACTACGTGACCACGGCTCGGTCGAAGGGGCTACGGGAGAGGGTGGTGATCAACCGGCACGTCCGGCCGAACGCCCTGATGCCGGTGGTGACGATCGGGGGATTGGTCCTGGTTGGGTGGATGGCCGGTGTGGTTGCCACCGAAACCGTGTTTAACATCCCCGGGATGGGTCGGTTTTTCGTCAGTGCTGCTCAGCAGCTCGACATGATCTCTGTCCTTGGATTCACGCTCTTCAACGGGGTGCTCTTAATCCTGGGGAACCTGGTCGTTGACATTCTGTACGGGTTCATCGATCCTAGAGTGAGGTTAGAATGAGGGTCGTCAAGGAGTTGTTAGAGAATCCCCTGTCGCTTGCGGGGGTGGTGCTCGTCGTATTCTTCGCCGTCGTCGCTGCTGCTGCGCCCCTGATCGCTCCTTCGGGCGATCGCCGAGACCCGTATAAGATTCCGAGAGACGGTTTCAGGGCTGAGCCGTCTCTGCCGAGTGAAGAGCACCCCTTCGGTACGAGCGAAGGGCAGTACGACATCTTCTACGGGGTGGTGTGGGGCGCGCGGACGGCCTTCAGAGTCGGGCTGGTGGTCACAGGCATTGCCCTAGTGATTGGGATGACGATGGGCACGCTGGCGGGGTATTACGGCGGGTGGGTCGACGAGCTGCTGATGAGGATCGTGGAGATCTTCATGGCGTTCCCCTTCCTCTTGGCGGCGATCACACTTGCTGCGGTCCTGCAGCCGCGGATCGGCGAGGGCATTACGGTTGCCATGATCGCGCTGATTGTCTTCAGTTGGATGGGGTATGCGCGATTGATCCGGAGCGACATCTTGTCGGTGAAGGCGCGGGAGTACGTCCACGCGGCGCGGGCGGTGGGTGCGAGCGACTTGCGCATCATCTTCCGTCACGTCCTGCCAAACTCGATATTCCCGACGCTGGTGATGGCTTCAATGGACGTGGGGTCGTACGTATTGACTTTCTCGTTCTTGAGCTTCCTGGGGCTGGGTGCTCCGAAAGGGTACGCGGACTGGGGACAGTTGATCAGCTTTGCGCGAAACTGGATCCCGGTGCTCTCCAGGTACTGGTTCATTATGGTGTACCCAGGTTTCGCGATCGTGCTGTTTGTCCTGGGGTGGAATCTGCTCGGCGACGCCTTCCGGGACATCCTGGATCCCCGGATGAGAGGGGCGCGGGGTTAGGATCGGGTACCCATTGAGGGTGGAGTGAAAAGGGGGGCGCCGACGCCCCCCTTGTTGTTCTCTACTGGTGTCGCGATGAGCCTTGCCCGGTGCACTGGTCGACCGTCAGCGGGCGCGTGCCTCGGAATCGGCACGTTATCTCGAAGCCGGTGTCGAAGCGAGCAGACATGAACACGAACTGGCCTTGCTGCCCGGCCCTGGACAGCTCGTAGGTCTGGCTCAGCCGGGTGGGGTGGTCCTGGAGCCAGCGCACCACCCGGTCCTCGACGACGAGAGGGGGGTCGGGGGAGGCCATCCAGCGCCGCTCGCCGCGGAGCCCAGCATGGATCAGGTCGTCCATCCATCCTTCGAGCTTGGGCGAGAGGGCATCGCAGAAGGCAACGATGTTCCCCACTGTCCGGCAGCGAAGGGCGAAGCCATCGTCGAAGACTGCGTCGACGAAGGCGACCTGGGGCGGAGAGAGGTCGTATTCCACCAGGTAAGTGGTGAAACGGTTGGAGAAGGAGTCGCGGAAGGGCTCCACGGCGCCGACATTGAACCCGCTGGCTTCGGCCTGTTCACTCGTTCCGGCCAGGGTCAAGGAGATGAGCCGGCCGACGCTTTCTTGGGGGCTGCGAAGGGGCTGGTTGATCAGTTCGTCGGTGGCCCCGGTGAAGAGAAGGGTGAGAGGGAGACAGACGAGCAGCACAGCCCACGACTGCAGGCTCATGCGGCCCGTGGGCGTCGCTCGGTCCCAGGCCCACTCGAGGGCGAGACGCTCCAGAAGGCCCGATGCGGCGCCAATGCCGGCTCCGACGACGAGGACCAGGGTTGTTCTGACGGCTGCTGAGCTGCCGTAGGGGAAGACGACGAGCCCCCATAGACGGCGGTCGACGAGCCAGACGATGAGGTTGCGACCCTCGAAAGGGAGGTGACCGGCGATCAGCCCCAGCAGTGCGCCGACCGCCGTCCACAGGGCGACGGAGATGGCGGTCAGCGGGGCAAGGGCAGCCAGGTTGCCGGCCAGGCTGCAGATGGCGAGGGCGAGGGGAAGCCCCAAGACGACCTTGGCCCAGGGGAGGTTGGCGTGGTGGGCAGCCAGCTGGATGGCATCGTATCCCCAGGTGAGTAAGGCGAAGGTGAGGGCAAAGACGACGCCGTAGGCGGTCCCGGCGGCGAGGAACAGTCGGCGCGATTCGGCCTCGGATTCGGCCCGGCTTTGTCGTGGCATGGGCTCCTCCGTACGAATTGCGGGCGTGTAGGTGTGTGCTGGGATCTGCCTGGCATGCTGCGTTGGTTCGGTGTGCGGATGGTACCATGGAGTGGTTGGGTTTCCAAGTTTGGGCGTAGCGAGCACGCGGGGCGAGGCGGGAGATGGAGGCGTTGAATGAGAGATTCCTTGGTTCGAGCAGGTTCCTCGACGAGGCCCCCTCACCTAGCCTCTCCCCAAAGGGGAGAGGGATGCGCGGGCATCAGCCACGTCGTGTTCCGCCACAGTGGGTTGACTCGGGAGCTGAGATACTGAGATGATCACGTACATTCTTCGTAGGTTGACGATTCTTCCAGTGATCATGTTCATTGTCACGCTCATTCTGTTCTGTCTGGTCATGCAGCTTCCGCTGGAGCAGCGGGTGCGCGTCTACTTGCCGTCTACGAGCATGGCCACGATGATCGATGCGGAGAAGAAGGCCAGGCTGATTGATTCCACGATCGAGAAGTATGGCCTGGACAAACCGGCTCCGGTTCAGTACGTCAACTGGATCCAGAACCTCGTCAGAGGGGAGTGGGGCTATTCGCCGACGTGGCGACAACCGGTGCTGGAGGGTCTTGTGCAGCGGGCACCGGTGACCGTAGAGCTGGCGCTTGCTGCCATGGTACCAGCCATCGTGCTGGCGCTCGTTCTGGGTAGCCTGGCCGCGAGGTATCGAAAGGGCTGGCCGGATCGGGCGATCCGGGCTGCTGCGTTTGTGGCCTGGGCGTTCCCCTCTTTCATCCTGGGGCTGATGTTGATGAACGTCTTCTATGCATGGCTGGGCTGGTTCCCCCCGGACCGCCTGAGCAGAGGGGTGAGAACCTTCGTGGGATCTGAGGCGTTCCGGGTGTATACCGGGATGTACGTGGTGGATGGGCTGCTGAACGGCACCCCGAAGGTGTGCCTGGATGCGGCCCGGCATCTGGTGTTGCCAGCGATTGCCCTGGCAGGGACCCAATGGGCCTTGCTCACCCGGATCATGCGTTCGTCGTTGATGGAGGCTCTGGGTCAGGACTACGTCACCACGGCGCGGGCGAAGGGGGTGCCCGAGCCCGGCGTGGTGAGTGTCCACGCTCGTCCCAACGCGGTCCTGCCGCTGATCTCGACGGCGGGCGTTTCAATCGCCCTGCTTTTGAGCGGTGTGGTGGTGATCGAGGCGATCTTCGATCTGAACGGGATTGGGCACTCGGCGGCTGAGGCGATTAAGTTCAGCGACATCCCGGTGGCGCTGGGGTTTGCCATGTTCAGTTGCGGCGTCACGGTGGTGGCGAGCTTGATCGCTGATGTTTTGTATGCGGTGGTGGATCCACGGGTCAGGTTGTGAGGGGGGTGTTGAGGTGCGGCAGGTATGGAAACCTGCCCTACGGCGGGCGGTTGGGGGCGATGGGCGGCATGGGCCGGGGATGGGCGGAAGGATTGTGAAGCGCCTGGCTTCGAGTGGCCAGCTGCTGGCTGGTGGCGTGATTGTCCTGGCTTTTGTTGTCGTCGCTCTCGGCGCTCCGGTGATCGCTCCGCCAGAGGGGGAAGACCCATACATCATCCCCTCGGATGGATTGGGTTTCAGTCCCAGGCCGCCCAGCGCGGAACATCCTCTGGGAACGACGCAGAGTCAGGGAGACGTTCTGTACGGGCTCATCTGGGGCACACGGGCCGCGCTCAAACTGAGCCTGATCGTCACGCTGGGGCGGACAGTCCTGGGGGTCGTCGTGGGCGTGATCTCGGGGTACTACAGGGGCCTCATCGACGGGGTGCTGATGCGGATCACGGATGCGTTTCTAGCTTTCCCGATCATGGCCGCGGTCCTGGTGATGCTGACCTTTTTCGCGGGGGGCTGGTTGGGGATTCAGGCGGGAGGCGTGGACCGCATCATCGTTCTGGCACTGGTCCTGTTTGGCTGGATGCAGTACGCGCGGCTGATGCGGGGAAACGTGTTGGGGGAACGGGAGAAGGAGTACGTGGAGGCGGCTATCTCCATCGGCGCGCGGAACCGGCGCATCGTCTTCCGGCACATCCTTCCCAACGCCTCCCACGGCCTGTTCGTTCTCATCGCGTCCGACATCGGTGCGGTGGTGGTGTGGGCCGCGGTGTTCAGCTTTATGGGCCTATCGGGGAGCCGGTCCCTGGCCGACTGGGGGCAGATCCTGAACTTCTCGCGTGACTGGATCATCGGGACGCCCTCGAACGCGTTTGAGTTCTGGTACACATATCTCCCCCCCAGCCTGGCCATCCTGTTCTTTTCCGTCGGGTGGAATCTCATCGGCGATGGTCTGCGGGAGGCGCTCGATCCTCGCCAGTGGGGTTAGCGTGTCATCGAGCAGGGGATTGACATGACGATCTCTGTGCGCGTTGTGCTGGTCCTACTCGCTATCAGTCTGGTGGCGCTGGTGGTTACGGGCGTCGGTATTTACGCTCGTCTGAGCTACCTGTGGATCTTCCTGCTGGCGACGGGATGGATCTGGTCGAGGTTGGCGCTGCGAGGGGTGCGAGTGCGGAGGCGAGCGCGTACGCTGCGGGCTCAGGTCGGTGAGATCTTTGAGGAACGCTTTGAGATTCACAATGACGGTCGCCTGCCCCGGCTGTGGCTGGAGGTCCGCGATCAGGGTGAGCTGCCGGGCTCGCGGGGGTCGCGCGTGCTCACATGGGTGGGGCGGGGAGAGCAGCGATCGTATCGGGCGCGGACGCGGCTTGTGCAGCGGGGTGTGTTCTCTCTGGGCCCGACGGAAGTCGTGTCGGGGGATCTGTTCGGGATGTTCGTGGTCAGCCGGGTCATCGCGCCGGATGCGTCCCTGCTCGTTTACCCGATGATGGTAGAGGTGCACCAGTTCCCCAGCCCGCCAGGTCTGCTGCCGGGAGGAGAAGCGCTGCGGCTCCGGACGCATCAGGTGACGCCGAACGCCTCGGGGGTGCGTGAGTACGTCCCTGGGGACGCGCTGAATCGGATCCACTGGCCGAGCTCGGCACGGAAGGACCAGTTGATGGTGAAGGAGTTCGAGCTGGACCCGCTGGCTGAGGTATGGATCTTCCTGGACGCTGAACAGGACAGCCAATCGGCGCTGCCCTACTCGTTGCCGGAGCAAGCCATCGATGCGTTGTGGCGCCCCTGGAAAGAGGTGGAGCTGCCGCCCTCCACGGAGGAGTACGCGGTGAGCATCGCGGCCTCGCTGGCGCGGCATTTCCTCCGTCTGAGGCGGGCGGTCGGCCTGGTGAGCCACCAGCGGTCGGTTGAGGAAGGGCCAGACGTGTTGCCGCCTGACCGAGGGGGGAGGCAGCTGGGCAAGGTACTGGAGGCCCTGGCGACGCTGCGCGCAGAGGGAGGGCTGCCGATCTCGGCCCTGGCGGCGGCACAGGCGCAGTACGTGCCGCGTGGCAGCACGGTGGTGCTGATCACGCCGTCAGTCCGCGAAGACGTGGCCCTGGCCGTCGGCCTTCTGGTGCGCCGGGGGCTGCGGCCGGTGGTAGTCCTGCTCGACGCGAGCTCGTTTGGGGGGCCGTCCGGGACGGCTGATCTGCGGAAGGCGATCGCCGACCTGGGCGCGCCAGTGTGTCAGGTTGGGAACGGCGAGGATCTTGAGGCAGCCTTGAGCTTTGAGGCAGGCGTGGAGGGAGCTCCGACCAGGATCTGGCCGTCTGTCCAGATGCGAAGGCCCGCGAGGAGGGGACGGGGTCGATGAGATCGGCACGCTGGTGGGATTGGGCAGCGGCACTCCTGCTCTTCGCTGCCGTCTTCTGTGCCGTCGGCCGCTTGATCGTCACGGATTGGGTCGACGACCTCGACGTCGTGTTAACGCTCGCGTTCCTGGCAAGCGTCGCCGGCCTGGCCCTGGGGCAGAGCCGCTTCTCCCCGGGCGTGGCTGCGGCCTTTGCTCTAATCTATGGCCTGTTTGCTATCCTGTGGCGGATCGGGCTCACGCTCGAGGTTCCGGAGGATGCTCTGTGGGTCGATCGTCTGGTTGTCCTGGGGACCCGTGTCTCCAACGCCGTTGCTCAGCTCGCCCGGCGCGAGCCAGTTCAGGACCCGCTTCCATTCTTGATGGGTATGGGGACGCTGTTCTGGGCCTTGAGCGTCCACGCCGGGTATACGATGACGCGTTCCGCTCGGCCCTGGCGTATCATCGTCCCAACGGGTCTAGTTGCCGTCGTGATCCAGGCAGCAGATCCCTACCGGCCCTCCCGGACGTGGTACGTGGCGGCGTATTTCTTCTTCTCTCTGCTCATTCAGGCACGTTTGGTTTACCTGCGGCGGCGGAGCGACTGGTACCGGGATGAGACACACGTGTCCCCATATGCGGCTCTGGATTTCACTCACATTGTCCTGATAGCCACTGCGCTACTCATCGTCCTGGCCTGGACGGTGCCCTCGATGGCTGAGGCTCTGCCGACAGCCAGAGCGGCCTGGCATCGAGCTGCCAGGCCCTGGGGAGAGCGCCTGGAAGATGTGTTTGCCTCTCTGCGGCTGCGCGGGGCGACTGTCACGGTGGCTGACTACTACAGCGCCCAGTTCTCCCTGGGCCGAGGGAGGAAGCTGAGCGACTCGCTGGTTCTGACGGTTCAGGGCCCGGTCGGGGAGGCCGGGAGGGTGCGCACCTACTGGCGCGCTCGGGTTTACGATGAGTATGCCGATGGTCGATGGGAGACGGCTGCTCTCACGGTGACGAAGACGGTCAGGCCGACGGGCTCTGGTCTCGATTTTCCGGATCTGGAGGGGCGCCGGCCGGTCACGTTCACGTTCACGGCGCCAGAGCCGATCAAGACGCTCTACGTCGCTCCTCAGCCACGCTGGGTGGATCGGCCGGTTGAGGTCGATCTGGCGGACAACCCGGATGGGACGGTCGACGTGGCCGCGTTGCACGCGCCAGAGCCCTTGGGCGGTGGCGATTCGTATCGGGCAGGCTCGTCTGTGAGTGACGTGACCATCCGCCAGCTGAGGGAGGCCGGCACTGACTACCCTCAATGGGTGACCGATCGGTACCTGCAGCTTCCGCCAACGATCACGCCGCGCACTCGGGAGCTGGCTGAGACGCTCGCCGGGGACCTGGAGACGCCGTACGACGTGGCTGCCTTTGTGACAGAATACCTGCGGCGGAGAATCCGCTACACTGAGACGATCACGGATTCGTTGCCGGTCGACCAGGAGCCCCTGGACTGGTTCCTGTTCGATCTGCGACAGGGTTTCTGCAACTATTACGCCTCTGCGGAGGTGGTGCTGCTGCGCTCGTTGGGTGTCCCCGCCCGCCTGGCCGTTGGCTTTGCCCAGGGTGAACGTCAGGCGGCGAGCAACACGTACATCGTGCGCCAGCACAATGCCCACGCGTGGCCCGAGGTCTATTTTCCGGGTATAGGGTGGGTCGAGTTCGAGCCGACCGTCTCGGAGGAGCCGATCAGCCGACCGTCTGGGGAGCCGGAATCTGAGTCTGCGGAGGGGGGTGCGCAGCCGTATCTCGATGAGCGCTGGCGGGAGCGGTTCCAACTTCTGGAAGAGGTCGACGAATTCGCCGGCGAGCGTCCGCCCGCGGAACCCGAGCGCGGCGTCACCATGGTGGAGCTGCTGAATCGGCATCGTTACGGGATTCTCGTGGTTGTGGGCGTTGTGTTGATCGTCCTGTTTTGGCGTGCCCGCCGTCGATGGGACGTGCCCCCCTGGCCCGTCCTCTTGGAGACGGGGGTGCGTCGAGTGGGACTGGAGCCACCCGGGTTCCTGCGCCGGTGGGCGAGTCTGGCCCGGATGCCACCTCTGAAGCGCGCCTATCTAGAGATCAATCGCGCGCTGGCGCGTCTGGGGGTCGCCCCCGATCCGACTGCGACGCCGGCTGAGCAGACGGCAGCGCTGTCGGAGGTGCTGCCGGTGGCCGCGTTCCCCGCTGAGAGGCTGCTGATGGAATATCAGACGACGATCTATGGGCGGCGGGAGGGGAACCTTCAGCGCGCTCAGGATGCGGCGCGAGCGGTGCGGCGGCTCTCATGGCGCGCGGCAGTGGGGCGCTTGCTGGGGTGGGGCCAGGTGGTGTTGTATCCCGTTTCGAGCGGAGGGAAATGACGGGCGGGTTGGGCTGGGCTGGGGTTGAGACGAGACGACGGCGGTGAGTGGACTGTGGAATCTGGAAGCCCTGGACCTGGAGCGAGAAGGGCGCTCACCGTAGTGGACGTGTTCTGAGGCACCCCTCACGGGATGGATGGTAAACAGCGAGAGAGCGGAAGGGAACGGTCTCGCATCTTGATCGTCGAAGACGGTCCGGAGAGGGTGGATTTCATGCGGCTGCTGTTGGCCCCGGCAAATTGCGACGTCCTGGAGGCGCATTCGGGCGGGGAAGCGCTCAGCGCGTTGCGGGAGGGGCAGAAGGCCGGTTATGAAGTCGAGCTGGTGCGGCTGGACACTATGATGCCGGGCATGGACGGCTACGCGGTCATCGTGCGGACGAAGGCCGCGCCCCAGCTGTGCAACACGTCGTTCATCGTCACGAGGGCTCTCGATTCGGTCAGGGGCAAGACGTGGACCCGCGGGAGCAGTGATTGTCAGGCAGAGGACGGTGGCGCAGGGAATTGTAGGGGCGGATGGGCCGATGCGCTGGACTGAAAGGTCACTCCGAGCGGTGACCGGAGCGAAGCGGATGGGGCAAGGCTCACGGAGCGAAGCGGATGGGGCAAGGCTCACGGAGGGAGGCGATTGGCTCGATCGCGACAGCGAGGGGTTCATCGAGGATATAATGGAGCGGCTGGTGGGGGTCAACGGCGCGCAGGGGTTGACGACGAACGCTCGCTTCATGCGGCGGAGGCTTGACTCGGGTGGGCCCTGTGGTAGAATATGGGTCGGATGCCCCCATCGTCTAGTCTGGTCTAGGACACGGGCCTTTCAAGCCCGCGGCAGGGGTTCGAATCCCCTTGGGGGTACCTCACCAAATACTGCATAGAGAGCGACCTCGTAACGGAGGCTGATGGGTGAGGTAGACGTCAGCTGACCGTGAGCCCCATCGCGTTGCCCCACCGATTTGGTGGGGCTTTTTGCGTCACTGGTTGAGGGTAGGTTCTCTGCATACAGAGAGCGGCTAGCTGAGATCTCTCCACATCTCATAGGCAGGGCGTTAGAGACGCAAGATGAGTTGCACCCCTTCCGGGCAGCTTCGAAGATGTCGAGACTATCGCAAAAGGGAACATGCTGGCCAATTTGACCCGGTGGGTATTGTCATTTATACTTCGTTTGGCTCCACGTACAGCTCCGAGTGGGAGAGTATTCGAGCACAATGATGGACCGCTCGCAGCCAAGGAGGGAGACGAACTGGTATGAGCCGGAGTCATGGCGCGGATTTAACCGCCTCCTGAGCATCGCCTTACTGCCCACGCTCGATTCGAGATGGAGCGCCGTGGGATCTCTGAGACCGAGGTTGCACGAGTCCTGTCTGCGCCAGAGCAGTCCGATCTGGTCCGACCGGGGAGGGTCGTCTACCAGTCGCGAATGGAATTCGACGATGCTGGTCACGATCTTGCCTTTCAGGTAGGACTCCAGGGAACGGCCGCCGGCAAACACTTAGGTGTCGCCTGGTTCCTGGGCGGCCTCGTTCACCAGCTGCAGCCTCCGCAATAGGCCACGCACCCTCGTGAGGGGCTCGGCCTGCAGGGCAACAGTCGTCCCATAATCCGCACGGGATGCGTGGAACTTGAAGTTGATCTGCAAGCCTGCTCACTAAGACGTGCTGCTGGTCTCTCTGACCGGTGGCTAAGACGATTCGGCTACGAGAGCGGGCGGAGGTGGTGGCCCGGCGCGAGGCAGCGCTCTGGTGGGCGGGCTGGGGGACGGTACCCGTCGTGCCAAGAGGTGAAATGTGTGCGCAAGGAGAGGCCCTGGCAGTGAGCCAGGGTCACTGTTTTGGGGGTGGGCAGATGGCGATGCATGAGGGTGACACGGAGGTGCTCGTCGGAAGGTTATTGAGAGAGCGGGGGCTGACGGTGGGCCTGGCCGAGTCGTGTACGGGGGGGCTGGTCGGGCACCGGGTGACGAACGTGCCCGGGAGCTCCGACTATTACCGTGGATCGATCGTCGCCTATGCTTCCGACGTCAAGGAGAGGCTGCTCGACGTGCGAACGGAGACGCTGTCGACGTACGGGGCGGTGAGCGAGGAGACGGCGCGAGAGATGGCCCGGGGCGCCAGGCGCGTCATGGAGGCCGACGTCGGTGTGTCGGTGACGGGCATCGCCGGACCGACGGGAGGCACGCCGGAGAAGCCGGTGGGGCTGGTTTACGTCGCGCTGGCCGCGCCGGACGGTGAGTGGGTGGAGCAGTACGTCTGGGCGGGGGATCGCCGGGAGAACAAGGCGCGGTCGGCGGAGGCGGCGCTCGATCTGGTGCGACGGTATCTGGAGGGCGAGCTATGAGGGGCGAGCCGACCACGGTGGAGGCCCGCTTCAGTCCGGAGGGGGAGATCACTCCGCAGCGGTTTGTGTGGCAGGGCCGCCTGCTTACGGTGCAGGGGGTGGGGCGTCGCTGGAGGGAGGAAGGCGAGCGCTGCTTCAACGTCATGGCGCTCGGCGGGCGCACGTTCGAGCTTCGTCTAAACGAGGAGGATCTGCGGTGGTCGATTGTGCGAGGGCCGATGCCGGAGATGGTCGTCTGAGTCTGCGGAGATGGATGCGCCATATCGTCGCGTGAGGCCGGGGCGGGATGAGGGCTTCATGCGCGCTTTCGATCCTTTCCAGGATCTCCAGCCAGTGATCGAGCTGATCGCCCTGGCCTTTGGCGACCGGTTGGATCCCGCCGGTAAGGCGACGCTGGACAGAATGCGGCGTTTCGCCCGCGGCGGCACCGTTGTGCAGTGGCTTTGGGCCTTCCTGGGGAAGGCGGGCGTGGCACCGGGCCTGGTGTGGGTTGAGGACGGGCAGGTGGTCGGCAACGTATCGCTGCGGCGAGCGCGCGGTCGACAGGGATGTCTGATCGGGAATGTGGTGGTTCACCCGGACTGGCGCGGGCAGGGCATTGGCAGGGCCCTTATGAGGGCTGCGATGGACAGGGTTTCCAGGCGGGGGGCGCGTTGGGTGGGGCTGGAGGTGCGGGCTGACAACGACGTGGCCCTGAGGCTGTACGAGGGTCTGGGCTTTCGAGAGGTTGGCAGGACGCTCTATATGTTGCGTCCGGCGGGGCTTGCGTGGGACGGGCCGTCTCCATCTGCGGCCGTGGTGCGCCCGGGAACGGCTCGCGACGGCGATGCTCTGGTGGGGCTGATGCGAAAGATGATCTCGAAGGAACATCGACCACTGCTTGAGGTGGAGGAGGCCGACTTTCAGCCGGGCTGGAGGCGCCGCCTCGAACAGTGGCTTCGGGGGGAGCGCGAGGTCTGGGGGGTGGTCGAAGGTAGCGAGGGCATCCGTGGAGCGGTACGGGCAGTACGGAAGAGGGGGCGTTTCCCGAACGAGCTGGAGATTCTCGTGGAGCCTGGCGAGGAAGGGGTTGAGCCGACGTTGGTGAGATACGGTCTGGCGACTCTGAACGGCTCGCCAAGGAAGCCGGTCGGGGTTTCCCTGCCGGCATGGACGGAGGCGCTGGTTGCGGCGCTGGAGGACGAGGGGTTCGAGGAGATTCGCGTGCTGGTTCAGATGAAGCGGAGCCTGCGGGCCCACATTCCGGTGACGATGAGCGGGGAGAAGAAGACAGGCCCTCTGTAGTTCAGAGGGCCTGCCGCCAAGGAAAGGAGGAGAGGCGTAGTGCGCTGATTGAATCGGCGACTAGCCTCACCCCTTATAATAGCGTGGGGGCGTGGCGTGGGTAGTGATTTATGGCACGTGTTGCAGGTGACAAGTCGCACGTGTCGCGGCGTGGTGGGTGACGGGGGGGCGGCGAGGGTATGGGAATGTGGGAGTGGATCACCGGTGTCGTGGCGGAGGGAGGGCGGCGGTCGAGGGAAGGGGTGCACAGGTGGTAACAGGGTGTCGGCTCACGCCGCCACCACGTGTTTGACAAGAGGACCTTTGATGGTATAATGATGGATCTGCTTGTCAATCTTGCTTGGCCATATAGCCTGGTTCTTGGGAGGAATAGCTTAAAGCATGTCTTACACGGCGACTAAGTCCTATGCGCGGATAACTGACGCAAAGGCACTGCCACCGCTGCTTCAGATTCAGTTCAAGTTCTTCAACTGGTTGCAGGAAGAGGGTCTGGCTCAGCTACTTGACGAGATTTCCCCCATTGAAAGCTACAATGGTAATCTGAAGCTATACTTCCCCGGCTCGAAGGCCCGGGAAGCGCAGTTTGATCTCAAGTATCGCTTTGAGGAGCCCCGCTATTCGAGGGAGCAGTGCATCGTTCGCGACATCACGTTCGCTGCCCCTCTCTACGTCGACGTGGCGCTGAGCAATCGCGAGACGGGCGAGATCATTCAGTCGGAAGTCTTCTTCGGCGACTTCCCGCTGATGACGGACAACGGCACGTTCATCATCAACGGCACGGAACGGGTGGTGGTGAGTCAGCTGATACGGTCACCGGGGGTCTACTTCGACCTTGAGGAGGATCCTTCCACCGGCTTGAGGCTGTCGTCGGCGAAGTTGATCCCTGACCGGGGTGCGTGGCTGGAGTTCGGGTCACGCAAGACGGGGTATCTCACGGTGCGATTCAACCGTAAGCGCATTCTGCCCGTCACCATTCCGTTGCGGGCTCTGGCGGCGGTCGACGATGGGACAGGGGAAGAGGTGCTGAAGGACGGGACCGACGAGACGCTGATGGCGTTGTTTGAGGATTCGGACAGCAACCCCGACCATCAGTATATCCCAGCGACGTTCCGCCAGGAGCCGGACTGGGATCTGGATAGTGGGCGCAGCGTGGCGGAGGAGGCCTTGCTGGAGTTCTACCGGCGTATGCGACCTGGGGACCCGGCGACGCTGGACAATGCGCGGGAGTACCTGGAGGAACAGCTGTTTGATCCCCGCCGCTACGACCTGAAACGGGTGGGGCGCTATAAGCTGAACCAGCGCGTCAACTTCGAGGTCGATCTTGACCATCGCACGGTGACCAAGAGGGACCTGATCGCGATCGTCAGGCATATGATCCGCATCAACAACGGCATCGAGGACGCTGACGACATCGACCACCTGGGCAATCGTCGCATCAAGACGGTGGGTGAGCTGGTTCAGAACAAGCTCCGGGTGGGGCTGCGCCGCATGGAGCGCATCGTGGTGGATCGTATGTCGAGCCGGGATTCGGAGTCGATGACGCCGGTCACCCTGGTCAACATCCGGCCTTTCGTCGCCGCCATTCGACAGTTCTTCGGGTCCAGCCGGCTGTCGCAATTCATGGAGCAGACGAATCCGCTGGCGGAGTTAACGCACAAGCGGACGCTTTCGGCGCTGGGGCCGGGTGGCCTGAAGCGAGAGTACGCCGGGTTTGAGGTGCGCGACGTGCACTATACGCACTACGGCCGCATCTGCCCCGTTGAGACCCCTGAGGGTCCGAATATCGGACTGATCGTGCGGCTGGCGACTCACGCGCGCATCAACCCTTTCGGGTTCATCGAGACGCCGTACCGCAAGGTGGTTCGCAGGGTTGAGCCGACGGTTGAGGCTCTGACCGGGCATATCCTGCGGGAGGACGTCACCGATGCCGAGAGCGGCGAGGTGGTGGCGGAGGAGGGCGCCAAGGTGACCGCCGAGCTGGCAGAGAAAATCGCGGCGCTGGGCCTGCGGGAGCAGGTCCCGGTCGAGCCTGTGGTCACGGATGAGATTGAGTATCTGTCAGCCGACCGGGAGGATCGCTGCAGGGTGGCTCAGTCGAACGTGGCGCTCGACGATGAGGGGCACTTCTTGGACGACCGCGTCACAGTCCGCCACGCCGGCGATTTCCGGACGGTGTCGCCGCGCCGGGTCGACTACATCGACATCGCCCCGAGTCAGGTGGTGGGCGTATCGGCGGCGCTGATTCCCTTCTTGGAGCACGACGATGCCAACCGTGCTTTGATGGGCTCCAATATGCAGCGGCAGGCGGTGCCGCTCCTGGAGCCTGAGGCTCCGATCGTAGGCACGGGGGTGGAGGGGCCGGCGGCGCGAGATTCGGGTCAGCTGGTGCTGGCCGAGGATGACGGTGAGGTCATCAGTGTCACGGGCCGGCAGGTTATGGTTCGGCATGCGAACGGGGTGCGGAGCTACAGGCTGCGCAAGTTTGAGCGCTCAAATCAGAGTTCGTGCATCAACCAGAGGCCCCGGGTCTACAAGGGCCAGCACGTGAAGAAGGGGGATGTCCTCGCCGATAGCTCATCCACAGAGGACGGCAATCTCGGTATGGGTCAGAACGTACTGTGCGCTTTCCTTTCGTGGGAGGGCGCGAACTACGAGGATGCGATCCTGATCAGCGAGCGCCTGGTCCACGAGGACAAGTTCACGTCTATCCACATCGAGGAACACGAGATCGAGGCTCGAAACACGAAGCTCGGTCCGGAGGAGATCACGCAGGATATTCCTCACGTGGGCGACACCGCTCTGCGCGACCTGGACGAAGAAGGGATCATCCGGGTTGGGGCGGAGGTCGGTCCATTGGACATTCTGGTGGGTAAGATCACGCCGAAGGGCGAGAAGGAGCTCAGTCCGGAGGAGAAGCTACTGCGCGCGATCTTCGGAGAGAAGGCGCGCGACGTGAAGGACTCGAGTCTGCGCATGCCTCACGGTGAGCGCGGCACGGTGGTCGACGTAAGGTCTTTCGATCGGGAAGAGCATCGGGATCTGCCGACGGGTGTGGAGAAGCGGGTTCGGGTCAACGTGGCTCAGCTGCGCAAGCTTACAGAGGGTGACAAGATGGCCGGGCGCCATGGGAACAAGGGGGTGGTCTCGAAGGTGCTGCCCGTGGAGGACATGCCTTTCCTGGCCGACGGCACGCCGGTGGATATTGTGCTCAACCCGCTTGGGGTTCCCGGACGCATGAACATCGGTCAGGTGCTGGAGACCCATCTTGGGTGGGCGGCATCGCGCCTGGGGTTCCGTGCGGTGTCGCCGGCGTTCGATGGGGCAGATGAGAGCCAGGTGGAGGCGGACCTGGCCCGAGCGTGGCTCATGGATCGTGCGTGGACGGACATCACGGAGCGGGCGTGGGCGTGGCTGAAGGCGCAAGGGTATCCGTTGGAGTCGTTGGAGGCCGACGACGAGGCCCGATTGCTCTACATCCTGGCGTGGCTGGAAGGACGCGACTACGACCCCGATCGATTACTGGGGAATGAAGTGTATGCCCGCCGTGCGGTGCTACGCGAATGGTTAAGGGAGCAAGGGTACGATCCAGAGGGTATGCTGGTGTTCGAGGATGATCCGCGTCCGATGTCCGAGCAGTATGAGGCGGATCACCGGGCCAGGATTGCGTGCCTGCGGATCTGGCTGCAGGACCACGGCCGAGACGTGGCAGACCTGGATGCCGAGGCGGTCGAGGGTCTGGCAAGTCAGGTGACCCTTGAGAGTGGCGATATGTTGCCGATTTTGGGCAAGATGATGGTGTACGACGGCAAGACGGGTGAGCCCTTTGATCAGCCGGTGACGGTGGGTTACAGGCCGATTATGAAGCTGCATCACCTGGTGGAGGACAAGGCGCACGCGCGATCGACAGGGCCTTACAGCCTCGTGACGCAGCAGCCGCTGGGAGGAAAGGCTCGGTTTGGCGGACAGCGCTTCGGCGAGATGGAGGTGTGGGCCCTGGAGGCTTACGGGGCAGCGCACTCGTTGCAGGAGATGCTGACGGTCAAGTCGGACGACGTGCAGGGCCGCGTTGAGGTGTACGAGTCGATCGTGAAGGGGGAGTCCGTCAAGGAGGTTGGCGTGCCGGCGTCGTTCCGGGTGCTGGTGAAGGAGATGCAAAGCCTTGGGCTGGCGATCGAGGCCGTGACGCGGGACGGGGAAGTACTCCACTTCGGGAAGGATGAGGAGGACAGGAGACCCCCCAGGATCGGCATGGGGTTGCTTGACTTGCGGCGTTAGAGGACGGTCGGGCCCCAAGCGGGATGGCGTCGCGGTCTTGGGTTCCGACATCTCGAGGAGGGTCGGGCGAGGGGTACAGGGGTGTTTGACTTCTGATGACTTTGTGGTAGAATATGTGCTCGCTGAACGGGCGGCAGCCAAATCTCCTGCTGCCCAATAGAGGTTGGAAGACGGTTGAGTAGGGAGAGGGCCATCGATACGGGTGGATGGCCTTTTTCTCTGAGTTTGTAAACAGATCGGGAACGAGTTGTTGGAGGATAGTGGTGCCTACGATTAACCAGTTGGTTCGAAAAGGACGAGAGCCAAAGGAAGATAAGCCGAAAGCGCCGGCGCTTCATTATCGCTTCAATTCGCTCAAGCAGGAGCGAACGAAGCAGCCGAAGGGTGCGCCTCAGAAGCGTGGTGTGTGCACGCAGGTGCGCACGATGACGCCCAAGAAGCCGAACTCGGCCCTGCGAAAGATCGCCCGCGTGCGACTGACGAACGGGATTGAGGTGACGGCCTACATCCCGGGCGAGGGCCACTCGCTCCAGGAGCACTCGGTGGTTCTGATTCGCGGTGGCCGCGTCAAGGATCTGCCTGGGGTTAGGTATCACGTCGTCCGCGGGGTGCTGGATGCGCAGGGCGTGGAAGGGCGTGAGCAGCAGCGATCCAAGTACGGCACCAAGAAGTCTGAGTAGGCGGAAGGTAGTAGATCATGCCGAGGAAATACACACCACCCAAGCAAGAAGTTCAGCCAGACGTGCGCTATGACAGCATGCTGGTGTCTCATTTCATCAACCGAATCATGATGGGGGGCAAGAAGAGTGTGGCGCAGGGCATCATGTACGAGACGCTCGACCGGATTGGCGAGCGGATGGGGAAGCCCCCGGTGGAGGTTCTGGAGCAGGCTGTCGGAAACGTCAGGCCCGCGCTGGAGGTGAAGCCTCGGCGCGTCGGTGGGTCGACGTACCAGATTCCGGTGGAGGTGCCTCATAGCCGGCAGGCCAGCCTGGCCATGCGATGGCTGCTGGACGCTGCCCGGAATCGACCGGGTCATTCGATGGCGGAGAAGCTCGCTGCCGAGTTGATGGACGCGGCTAACGAGACTGGCGCAGCGTACCGGAAGAAGGAAGAGATGCATAGAATGGCTCAGGCAAACCGTGCGTTTGCCCATTATCGTTGGTAGGATATTCATTCGCAGCATCCGTACCTTTACAAGATTGTGTGGTCAGTGAGGCGTGGGGTCAGCAAGGAAGTAAACCATGGCACAGCGATACTCACTGAACCGCATTCGAAATATCGGTATTATTGCCCACATTGACGCGGGCAAAACGACGACTACCGAGCGGATCCTGTTCTACACTGGCCGCACGCATCGGATGGGCAGTGTGGATGAGGGGACGACGGTGACGGACTGGATGGCCCAGGAGCGGGAGAGAGGGATCACCATCACCGCTGCTGCTGTGACCTGTTTCTGGAAAGACCATCAGATCAACATCGTCGATACGCCCGGTCACATTGACTTCACGGCAGAGGTCCAGCGGAGCCTGAGGGTGCTGGATGGTGGCATCGTCGTCTTCGACGCGATGGCCGGTGTGGAACCTCAGTCGGAGACGGTGTGGCGACAGGCGCAGGAGTTCGGCGTTCCGCTGGTCGCGTTCATCAACAAGATGGACCGCATGGGCGCGGACTTCGCCCACGCGCTCGGCACAATCCGGGAGCAGTTGGTCTCCAACCCGGTCGCGATTCAGTGGCCGATTGGCCGCGAGGAGGATTTCCGGGGCATCGTGGATCTCCTCGAGATGCGCGGCATTGTCTGGTCCGATGAGCTGGGCGCCAAGCCGGAGACGGTGGAGATACCGGCCGAGATGGAAGATACGGTCCGCGCGGCGCGAGAGCGAGCTGTAGAGCAGATCGTCGAGACCGACGACGAGTTGATGATGGTGTATCTGGAGGGTGAGGAACCATCGCCGGCTCAACTGCGGGCGGCGCTACGGCGGGCGACGCTGTCCGGGAAGCTGCAGCCGGTATTGTGCGGCTCGGCACTGCGCAATAAGGGGATTCAACCCTTACTGGACGCGGTGGTGGAGTACCTGCCATCCCCCCTGGACATCCCCCCGGTGGAGGGATTCAACCCTTACACGGACAAAGTGGAGACGCGAGCGGCTGATCCGGACGCGCCATTGGCGGCGCTGGTGTTCAAGATCGCGACTGACCCTTACGTCGGGCGGCTGGCCTACTTCCGGGTCTATTCCGGCGAAGTAGAAGTAGGGGCACGGGTGACGAACTCGGTGAAGGCGCGTAAGGAACGCGTCGGGAGGTTGGTGCGCATGTTCGCCGACAGGCGGGAGGAGATCGACGTCCTGCGGGCGGGGGACGTGGGCGCGACGGTGGGTTTGAAACACACGTTTACGGGCGAGACGCTGTGTGCGTCGAGTGCTCCGATCGTGTTGGAGTCGATTTCGTTTCCGGAACCCGTGATCTCAGTAGCCGTCGAGCCGAGATCGGCGGCTGATGAGGAACGTCTGGACGAGGGCCTGCGGCGCCTGGCGGAGGAGGATCCCACGTTCGTGGTGAGAACGGACGAGGACACGGGGCAGACGCTGATCTCCGGGATGGGTGAGCTTCACCTGGAGATTCTGACGGACCGGCTCAAGAGGGAGTTTGGCGTCGAAGGACGGGTCAGTCGTCCGCGCGTCAGCTACCGTGAGACGGTTACGGAGCGAGCGGAGGCGGAAGGGCTGTTCGATCGGGAGACCGGGGGGCGCGCTCATTTCGCTCACGTGAAGCTGGAGGTTGGGCCTGTAGAGGGCGGAGATGGATTCGTCTTCGAGAACACGCTGCCGGAAGAGGCCCTGCCCGATGACTTCGTGGACGCGGTACGGCAAGGGTGTCGCGAGGCGATGGAGGGCGGCGTTTTGGTCGGCTATAGTATGGTCGACGTGAAGGTGCGTCTCCTCGATGCGAAGTTCCTGGAGAACTCAGCTTCGGAGTTGGCTTTCAAGGTCGCCGGCACGAAGGCCTTCAATGAGGCGGTGGAGAGGGCGGAACCGGCGGTGTTGGAGCCGTTGATGGACCTGGAGGTTATAGCGCCGGAGGAATACACGGGGGACGTGATGTCTGACCTGAACGCCCGAGGGGCGGAGATACGGAAGATGTCCTCTCGGGCCGGCGATATACGAGCGGTACGCGCCTTCGTCCCGCTGGCGAAGATGTTTGGATATGCGACGCAGTTGCGCAGTCTGACGCAGGGACGAGGAATGTTTACAATGGAATTTGAACGTTATGCAGAGGTTGACCAGCAACGAATGGACGCACTTATTGAAGGCGGGGGCTGGTAAGCGTCATCAGTAACAACATCCGAAAG
>CAYMHT010000024.1:22192-30017 GCA_964390305.1 uncultured Anaerolineales bacterium | reverse complement strand
GAGCGGTTCCCTCTCCCCCGGGGGGAGAGGGCCAGGGTGAGGGGGGTGACCGCGACCAAGCAGATGGCAGGGGAGGTGTGGAGCGGTTCCCTGTCCCCCGGGGGAGAGGGCCAGGGTGAGGGGGTACCCACCAGGAGCGACAAGTGACCGAGGAAAAACGCCGCGGCCCACGTCCCGTCGTCGGTCGTGCCCGCAAGTTGCGCCGGGAGCAGACGCCGGCTGAGGCGAAGCTGTGGGCCTGTCTGCGCGACCGGCAGCTCGCTGGCCTCAAATTCCGCCGCCAGCATCCCATCGGCCGTTACGTGGTAGACTTCTATTGTGCCGCCCGTCGGCTGGCCGTGGAGATCGACGGGGATTCCCACGCCCACCAGCTGGCATACGATCGGGAGCGGACGGCGTGGTTGAACCAGCGAGGCGTTCGCGTGATTCGGTTCACGAATCGCGATGTGCTCGAACATCTGGAGGGGGTGGTGGAGGTTGTGCTAGGGGAGTGTGATCGGTCCGAGGTTTGCCCCTCACCCCAACCCTTTCCCCAGAGGGGAGAGGGGGCGCGCCCGCGAGCAGAGGGAGGCGCGCCAGAATGGAGAGGGGGAGGCTGTGCTTAGCTCATTGGGTCTGACGTTGGAGCAGATTCCTCAGGTGACGGGGAGTGACCGCAGGCGGCTGCTCAACTTCCTCCTGCGCTGGGAGCAGTTCGACACGCTCCACGCCTGCCTGGACGTGCTTATTCCCCGCAATCCGACGCACGTGTCGCTGCGCGATCTGCGGGCGAGGACCTTCCTGGCCCAGGGCCGACCTGACGAGGCGTTGCCGGTGATGGAGAAGCGCCTGCGAAAAAGGGAGTCCTCGGTCGCCCGCGCGCTGCTGGCGCGCATCCACCTGGCGCGGGGCGACGTGGAATCAGCACGACGAATCGCGAAGGGGATTGTCGCCGATCGAGGTGAGAGCGCGATGGCCTGGAATCTGCTGGGTGAGGTCGAGCGGGCCCGGGGTGAAGAGGATGCGGCACTGGCTGTCTATCGTCATCTGCACGACCTTTATCCCAACAGCCGCGCCTACCTGTGGGGGATGGTCAACGTCTACGCTGCGCGCGGTGACTGGGTGACCGCCAGCGGCTACGCGGTGCAGCTCCTGCGGTTGGCCGATGAGGGAAGTCCGCTGTCGGTGGCTTACCTGCGTGGTCTCCGTGACTACTTCCGGGCCAGCGGCGAGGCCACGCGTGTGGCCGAGATCGAGGCCGCCCTGGAGGGGCGGTATGCCACCGAGGTGGCCGAGCTGCGCGAGCGCCTGTGGCCGACTCAGGACCGTCCCGCCGTGCCGGGGCCCGTCGAGTCCCGGCCGCGTGGGCCCGTCGAACCTCTGGCTTCGTTCGACGACGTGCCGGTCTCCAGGGATGAACGGCACCGCATCGCTGACGCCGTTGAGCGGCTCTTCGGCTTCGAGGCGCTGCTGCCGGGCCAGGTGGAGACCGTGGCGTGCGTCTTGCGCGGCGAGGACGTGTTGACGGTCTTGCCGACTGGCGGGGGCAAGTCGCTCTGCTACCAGCTGCCGGCAATGCTGGCTGAGGAGGGTACGACGCTGGTCATCTCACCGCTCATCGCGCTGATGAAGGACCAGGTCGATTCACTGCCCGGCGGTCTCCGACAGCGCGCCACTGCGATCAATAGCACGCTCGACGGCGACGAGCTGCGACGCCGAATGGACCGGGTCGCCGACGGGGCTTATCGGCTGGTCTATGCTGCTCCGGAGCGGCTGCGCCAGCCCCCTTTCCTGCACGCGCTTTGCCGCACGGGGGTGGCTCGGCTCGTGATCGACGAGGTCCACTGCGTCAGCATGTGGGGTCACGACTTCCGGCCCGACTACCTTACCATTGGAAGGGTCCGCCGGGCGCTGGGGGATCCGCCGCTGCTGGCGATGACGGCCACAGCGCCCCTGCGCGTCCGGCGTGACATCGTGCAGCGCCTGAGCCCCTCTTCAGACCGGTCGTCCGACCTGCGCGTCGTCGCTGGCGACGTGACCCGGCCCAACCTGCAGCTGGAGGTCTTCCACGCTCGCGATACCGACGACAAACTGCGTCGCCTGCTGGCGTTCTGCCGGGCCGAGCGGGGCAGCGGCATCGTCTACGCTGACACCCGCGCCCGTTGCGAGGAGTTGGCTGCCCTCTTGCGCCAGCACGGCGTGAACGCGGCGCACTACCACGCTGGCATCGCTGATCGGCATCGGGTGCAGGATGACTTCATGGGCGGGCACACGCGGGTGGTGGTGGCGACCATCGCTTTCGGCATGGGGATCGACAAGGCGGACATCCGCTTCATCGTGCACTTCTTCCCCTCCGCATCGCTGGAGGCATATTATCAAGAAGCCGGGCGGGCCGGGCGTGATGGACTCCCGGCGCGCTGTCTGCTGATGTATTCGCCCCATGACCGGAGTTTGCTGACCCGCCGGGCTCGGCGGGACCGGCTCCCCGTCGAGTTCCTGCGGGAGGTGTACGGGGCCGCGATGAAGAGGCTGAATGGGAAGCCGGCGGGTCGAATCGCGACGGCCGACCTGGAACGCGACCTGGGCTCCGACGATACCCGGGTGCGCGTCGCATTGAGTCTGCTTGAGGAGGCCGGGCTGCTTCGGCGCGGCCCGGACCTGCCCCGCGCGGCCCTCGTCTGCCTTTCCGCCGTCTGCCGCGATGGGGCCCTGCCCAACGAGCTTGCGACCTTGCGGCGCGTCGCGCGCCTGCGGGCCCAGCAGTGGCTGAAGGTCGATCTGGCGGAGGTGGCGCCGAAAGCTGGAATCCCGCTGACGGAAATCGAGCGCAAGGTGCTGGCCTGGGAGGAGGCCGGCTGGCTGATATACCGACCAGCGGGGCGCGATCTGCTGGTGGAGCTGCGAGAAGCGCCGAAGGATGCAGCGGAGCGGGTCGGCACGCTGCTGGAGCGGTACGAGACGGTGCAGATGCAGCGCGTGGACGAGATCGCGGCTTATGCGAAAACGCGCGGTTGCCGCCATGGTCACCTCAATGCCTACCTGGGCGGTCGTACCATCCAACGGTGCGAGGCGTGCGACAACTGCGTGTCGGTTTCCCCGCCGCCAGATCCCGGTCTCCCGGAGGAGGGGGAGCAGCTGCTGACGATCCTGTCCTGCGTGGCGAATGCGCCCTGGAGTTGGGGGCGCCGTACGCTGGTGCGGATCCTGCGCGGGGATCTGAGGCCACGTCCCCACGCGAGGCCGTTGCGCGAGGAGGCGACGAGGCAGTCCGAGTTCGGAGCCCTGTCCTTCCGATCGAAGACGGCCATTCGACAGATGGTGGAGCGACTGGAGGACGCGGGCTTCCTGGCTCCCCGGCGACTTGGTCACGGCGGTGTGGTGGTCGACCTGACGGCCAAGGGCAGGGCGGCGCTGGAAGACCCAAATGCGCTGGCGGACTATTGATCCGCGCTGCTCGACCCCGTGCGTGGGCGACCGCAGGACGAAGCGGGGACGGAGGGAGCGGTGCGGCGTCGAGGGATCCGAGGAGAGCGGTGCACGCACAGGTTGGGTGCGGACACGTTGCGACGAATGCACCAAAAGCCGTTGACAGCGCTGTTTGGTTATGATATACTGACTATCAGTCACTTAATGACCGTCGGTTGGCGGAGGGTGGGAGTGTGACCACCAGGGCGCGTCGCGAACGGGAGAAACAGGAGCGCCGGCGATCTATTCTGCGGGCGGCTCGAGAGATGTTCTTCGAGAACGGCTTCCACCACGCCACGGTGGATAGCGTCGCGGAGCGAGCCGAGGTCAGCAAGGGAACCGTCTATCTCTACTTCGAGAGCAAGGAGAGCCTCCTTGCTCACTTGCTTCTTGAGGGGCTTGGAGGCCTCGTCTCTGAGTTGGAGAGTGCCTGCGCGGCTGCAGAAGCGCTCCCAGCGGACGAGCAGTTGAGGGAGTTGTCCCGAGCGTATCTGAACTTCTTCGATCAAGACCCTCAGTACTTCCCTTTTCTGATGGCCATGGACCGCGGACGTTTCCAGGAGGCGGTTCCGCCAGAGCTCTATGAGGAGATTCTCGAGGCAAGCCTTGAGGGGCTGGGCCTCGCCGTGCGGGTCGTCGAGCGAGGAGTCCGGGAAGGGGTATTCGCCTGCCCGGATCCTCAGAAGGCTGCGTGTGTCTTCTGGGCCTCGTTGAATGGGGCGCTTCAGTTGATGGAGCATCCTCTGCGGCGAGAGATGGTGGGCGTCGACAAGGCAGTGCTCTATGAGTCAAGCGTTGACGCGGTGATCAGAGGCTTGAAGGTGGGTCCCTCAGGGGAGTGAAGACTGCGATTCGGCACCCACGCGTATCAGCTCGAAGGAGGTTAGCATGAAGGAAGTGGTGATCGTCAGCGGATGTCGCACGGCGATCGGCAAGCACGGCGGGGCCTTCCGCGACATCCCAGCCCAGGACTTGGCTGCAACGGTGTTCGAGGAGGCCGTCGAGAGAGCCGGCATCGACCCCCGCGTCTTCGACGACGTCATCTTGGGCTGCATCGGCCAGCAGAGTGACGCTGCGAACATTGGGCGCGTGGCGGCGCTGATGGCCGGGATCCCCGTAAACGTGCCGGGGTGTACCATTCAGCGCAACTGCGTGTCTGGCATGATGTCGATCAGCATGGCCTACCAGGCTATCCAGGCCGGCGACGGGGAGGCGTTCCTGTGCGGGGGCGTGGAGAGCATGTCCACAGCCCCCTACGTGGTGCGCGGTGCTCGCTGGGGCCTGAAGCTGCGTCACGAGCAGTTCACGGACACCCTGTGGGAGGGGCTTACGGACCCCGTCTGTGGTCAGATCATGGGGCGAACCGCGGAGAATCTGGCGATGATGTACGACCTCAGCCAGGAGGAGCAGGACGGATACGCGGTGAAGAGCCACCAGAGGGCGTTCCGCGCCACGCGGATGGGCAAGTTCCGCGACGAAATCGTGCCCTTCCGGGTGGTCAAGCGAGTGGCCGGCCAGGAGGTCGCCCACGAGGACATTGTGGAGGACGAGTGCATCAACCCAGGCCTGACGGTGCAGAAAGCCGCGCTCTATCCCACCGTGTTCAAGAAGGACGGGACCGTGACCCCGGCGAATGCCTGCCCCATCTCTGACGGCGCGGCGGCCGTGGTCGTGATGTCGGCCGAGAAGGCGGAGGCGCTCGGCGTGGAGCCGATGTGCACGATCCGCAGTTATGCCTACTCGGCTGTGCCCCCGGACATCATGGGCATCGGTCCCGCGTACGCCGCGCCGATGGCGCTGGAGCGGGCAGGTCTGACGCTCGGCGACGTCGACCTGATCGAACTGAACGAAGCCTTTGCCGCTCAGGTGCTGGCCGTGGGCAGGGAGCTGGAGGATCAAGGCTGGGACTGGGAGAACGTGAACGTCAACGGCGGCGCCATCGCGTTAGGGCACCCCGTCGGTTGCACCGGAACGCGCTTCGTGGTCACGCTGCTCTATGAGATGATCAAGCGTGACGTCCCGCTGGGGCTCGCCACGGCCTGCGTCGGCGGCGGTCAGGGTGGCGCAATGGTAATCGAGCGCAAGGCGTAAGGAGGGACAGCCATGGCGGATATCTCCATCTGGCAGGACGAGGACGCACGGGCGGCTTTCATTGCCAAGGGCAAGGAGGTCTTCGAGCGCATCAGGGAAGATCTGGAGACTCGGGAAGGCGCTGTGGTCGTGGGTATTGAGCCACAGAGCGGCGACGCTTTCGTCGGCGAGACACTGGGTCAGGCGAACCGAGCCGCGTTTGAGCAGTACCCCGATGAGTGGATTTACTTCGCCCGCGTGGACGATCCGGAGGCGGCGATCCCGCTGCCGACGTGGTAGGACGGTAGATTGGTAGGTTGGAAGGCTGGTAGATCGGGGAACTGGTGACGTAGGGGCAGAGGTATCCCTGCAATACAGTAGACGATCCTGACACGTCACTTCAGGCATAGCTAACGGGAGGTGAAGCGTGTATATTTTCAAAGCAGGCGTGGTTGGCGCCGGCACGATGGGCGGCGAGATTGCTCAGGTCATCACGTACGCCGGCTTGCCGGTAGTCATGAAGGACATCGATCAGGAGATGCTGGACAGCGGTATGGAGCAGATTCGTTCCATCTACCAAGGGCGGGTCGACAAGGGGAAGATGAGCGCCAGCGACATGGCGTCGAAACTCGACCTGGTGACCCCCACGCTGTCGTACGATGAGTTCAGCGACGTGGACATCGTCATTGAGGCGGTGCCGGAGAAGATGGGGATTAAGCAGCAGGTCTTCCAGGAGCTGGAGGAGGCCTGTCCTGAGCAGACCATCTTCGCCAGCAACACGTCGGCGTTGTCCATCTCGGAGATGGGGGCCGCCACCGGCAAGCCGCACAAGGTGATCGGGATGCACTTCTTCAACCCGGCCCACGTGATGAAGCTGGTTGAGGTGATCCCCGGGCTCGACACGGGGCGGGAGACCCAGGACGACGTGGTCATGTTCGCCGAGACCCTGCGCAAGATCCCGGTGGTGGTGCAGGAGTGTCCGGGCTTCCTGGTCAACCGACTGCTGATGCCGTATCTCAACGAGGCAACCATGGCATTGGGCGAAGGCGCGGCCACGGCGACGGAGATCGACAGGGCAGTCGTGGACTGGGGGATGCCGATGGGGCCATTCACGCTGATGGATATGCTGGGGATCGACGTGTGTGGTGACGTGGGGGAATACCTCTACTCCGAATACGGCGATCGGATGACGCCAGCTCCTCTGTTTGAGAAGCTGCTGGAAGCCGGGCGTCTGGGTGAGAAGAGCGGCGCCGGCTTCTACGACCATCCCGGCGGCGAGTCAGAGGCGGTCCACGGGATGATCGACGATCTTCAGGCCTCCGGCGAGGTGGAGACGGGGACGTCGTTCAGCGTCGAGCGGCTGATGTACCCGTTGATCAACGAGGCGGCGCAGTGTGTGCTGGAGAACGTGGCCACGATGACGGACATCGACATGGCCATGGTGGCTGGCACGGGGATGACGTACGAGGGCGATCGCGTGGGGCCGCTGGTCATCGCCGACCGGATCGGCCTGGACGAGATCGTGGAGACACTCAGAGAGCTGGAGGACGAATTCGGCCCCCGGTTCCGCCCCGCCCGCCCGCTCCGGCTGCGCGTCCGCGCTGGGCATCTGGGGGTGAAGAGCGGTAAGGGGTTTTATGAATATACGTAGCCGATAGGTTGGGAAACTGGGAAACTGGTACATTGGTAGACCGGTAACGGGAGAGGGACGTGGCGAAGGCCGGACAGCGCGGATTTGAGGATCTGGAGTGCTACCAGTTGGCGCTGCAAGTCTTGAAGGAGGCATATCGCCTTGCCGGACAGTTGCCACCGGAGGAACGATACAACCTGGCTGATCAGATGCGTCGGGCAGCGACGAGCGCCGTCCTCAACATTGCAGAAGGCTACGGTCGCTATCACTACCTGGACGGTCTGCGCTTCTACTACATCGCCCGTGGCTCCCTCGACGAGACGCTGAGCGGCTTCGTAATATGCGACGAGATAGGTTACACGAGCGACGAACTGCCTCGCCAGCGCGAGCTCTGCCACAGCGCATTGCGTTCGCTGAACGGCTACATTCGCTACATCCGTCGACAGAGGCGCGGTTCGGAAGAATACGGGGAGAGACTGGCCGTACGCGAGGGAGATCCTACATGGTAGGAAGTGGTAGATTGCTGCCTGGAAGACAATGGCGGTCATAGCGCTGCGATCCCAGTCTACCAACCTACCAATCTACCAACATACCAATCTACCAATATACCGACACACACAGGAGGTAAACAATGGGCGAATGGCAAAACATCCGGACGGAAGTCGAAGACCGTATTGCCTT
>CAYMHT010000024.1:0-22092 GCA_964390305.1 uncultured Anaerolineales bacterium | reverse complement strand
AAACAATGGGCGAATGGCAAAACATCCGGACGGAAGTCGAAGACCGTATTGCCTTGTTGACCATCGATCACCCGCCGGTCAACTCGTTCAACAAACAGGTGGTGACCGAGCTCGACGAGGCCGTGGATGAGCTGCTGACCGATGACGAGGTCAAGGCTATCGTTATCACCGGCGGCGGGACGAACGCCTTCGTCGCTGGCGCGGATATCCCGGAGATCCAGGAGCTCCTCGAGGACCCTGAGGGGGGCTACGCGGAGGCGCGTGCGTTCATCGAGCGAGGGCAGTCGGTGCACCTGAAGATCGAGAAGGCCAGCAAGCCAGTCATTGCGGCGATCAACGGTTTCTGCCTGGGGGGTGGCCTGGAGCTGGCGATGTCCTGCCACATGCGGATCTGCTCGGACCGCGCCCGGCTGGGGCAGCCAGAGATCAACCTGGGACTTATCCCGGGCTGGGGTGGTACCCAGCGACTGCCGCGCATTGTCGGTAAGGGCAAAGCGCTGGAGATGATCCTCACGGGCGATATGATCACGGCGCAGGAGGCCTACCGGGTTGGCCTCGTCAACAAGGTGGTGCCGGCCGGCGCAATCCTGAAGGAGGCCCGGGGGTTGGCCCGCAAGATCGTGTCGAAATCGAAGTTCCCGGTCGCGGCCACGCTGGAAGCGGTCACGAAGGGGCTACAGGTCAGCATCGAAGAGGGCCTCGAGATGGAGAAGGAGCAGTTTGTGGGCCTCGCCGACACGGAGGACATCCGCGAGGGCGTGAGCGCGTTCCTGGAGAAGCGACAACCGGAGTTCAAGGATCAGTAGGTTGGTGGATTGGGAGATTGGCAGACCGGGAGACCGGTAGATCGGCGACTGGGGAGGCTCAGGTCCAGGTTGCCAACCCGCCAATGTCTCGATTCGACGATACCCTGTGGCAGGATCGAGTTCTGACGCCCCGGTCATCTATGAACCCTACATCGCCTTCAACGACACCCCGGACACCGGCGCCGCGCTGCCATCCGTCGCAGCAGACAACGAATGCGGTGTCGGTGTCACCACGTACTCGGACGCCAACAACGCCGCAACATCGCAGCAGGACCGGGCTCGACGACCACGTTGAGCGTCAGAACCGTTACCTGTAGGTGCTCCGGACCCGTCGTCATCGTCTCGTAGCAGCCATCCGGGTCCGGAGCACCTCAATTCTCAATCCACGCAGTAGGCTGAGCCATCAGCAGGAGGGCTTGTGATGGAATTTGCGCTCAGTGAAGAACAGAAGATGTTCCGTGCCATGTTCGGAGACTTCTCCACGAACGAGATTGCACCGATCGCGGAGGAGATCGACCACGAGGAGATGCCCCCTGTGAACGTGCTCCAGAAGGCCGCGCGTCAAGGCTTCCTGGGCGCGACGCTTCCGGAGGAGTACTTCGGCGCGGATCTCGATTTTGTCAGCTATGCCCTACTCATCGAGTCTCTGGCGCGGGACTGCGTGTCGATCGCGGTGACGCTGGGGACGCACGTCAGTCTGGTGGCGATGGCAATCCTGGAGCACGGCAGCGAGGCCCAGAAGGAGGAGTATCTACCGCTGCTGGCATCCGGCGAGGCGATCGGTGCTTTCGCGCTCACCGAGCCGGACGCCGGGACTGACGCCAGGGCACTCCAGACCCAGGCCGTGCCTGACGGCGAAGATCGCGTGCTCGACGGGGTCAAGACCTGGGTGGCCAATGGTGAGATCGCTGGCTTGTTCCTCGTCTTCGCCCAGGGGCCGCAGGGGATCGATGCTTTCCTCATCTCCGAGGACGCGCCTGGCCTGACGATCGGCTATCGGGAGCCGACGCTGGGGTTGAGGAACGTGCCGTTCAACACGTTGTATCTGGATGGATGTCGCGCGCCGGTTGCCAATCGACTGGGTGGCGAAGGGGAAGGATGGGGCATCGCGCAGCGGGCGCAGGAGCGTATGGCGATCACGCTGGGCGCGGCCGGGTTGGGCGTGGCCGCAGACAGCGTGGACGTGGGGGCCCAGTTCGCCGTCGAGCGGGTGCAGTTCGGCGTTCCCATCGCGGAGAAGCAGGCCATCCAGAACTACGTGGCGGAGAGTGCCACCGAGGTCGAAGCGCTGCGCTATCTGGTCTACCATGGGGCCTGGCAGGTGGATCAGGCGAATGACCTGGGGTTCGATGCCTCAATCGTGAAGGCTTTCAGCGCCCGCGTGGCTCGCAGCGTGACCGATCGTATGCTTCAGGTGCTGGGGGGCTACGGCTACATGGAGGACTATCCGATGGCCCGCAAGTACCGTGACGCCCGCGGGCTCGGCATCATCGGCGGACCGACGGAATTGCACAACGTCTTGATCGCTCAGGACGTCTTCTCTGCGTGGGAGGTTGAGATCACGCCGTGAGGAGGTAGCTATGGATTTTACATTTTCTCCGGAACATGAAGCTCTGCGACGGATGATCCGGGAGTTCGCGGAGAACGAGGTCGCCCCCATCGCGGCGGAGATCGATCGTGAGGGGAGGGTCCCGTTTGAGGTATTGCACAAGATGGGGGAGATCGGACTGCTGGGGGTCTGTTTCCCGCAGAAGTACGGGGGCATGGGGGCCGGGGAGACCGGCTACTGCATCCTGATGGAGGAGTTGGGCCGCGTTTGCACCTCTACGGCGACGAACGTCGGCGCCCACATCGGCATCGGGGCGATGACGATCTACCTGGATGGGAATGAAGAACAGAAGCGCAAGTATCTGACACCCCTTGCGAAAGGCGAGAAGTTCGCTGCTTTCCTGCTGACCGAGTCCGACGCCGGCTCCGACGCGGCGGCGATCCGCACCCGCGCCGTCCGGGATGGCGACCATTGGGTGATCAACGGCACGAAGACTTTCAACACCAACGGCAGTTTCGCCGACATCGCGACCGTTATGGCCGTCACGGATCCTACACTGGGGGCCCGTGGTGGCATCACCGCCTTCATCATCGAGACGGACACGCCCGGCTTCGAGGTGGGTAGACACGAGGACAAGATGGGCATCCGGGGTAGCTCCACGGCCGAGCTGGTGTTCGAGGATATGCGGGTGCCCCACGAGAACGTGCTGGGTAAAGTGGGGGAGGGCTTCGTCGCGTTTATGAAGTCTCTCGATATGGGACGGTTGACCCTCGGCGCCGCCTGCCTGGGTGGCGCTCAGGCGGCACTGGAGTGGTCGATCGATTGGGCCAAGACGCGGGAGCAGTTCGGCACGCCATTGGCGCACAAGCAATCGGTGCAGTGGATGATCGCCGACATGGCGACGGAGCTAGAGGCGCTTCGGAGCCTCGTCTACCGGGTGGCGTGGATGGTGGATACCGACCAGCCCTTCACGCGTCTGGCAGCGATGTGCAAGCTGTACGGCTCGGAGGTGGCCTCGCGGGCCATCGACATGGCGGTGCAGATCCACGGTGGACTGGGCTACTCGCGCGACTACCCCATTGAACGGGCCTTCCGGGACGCGCGGATCGCCGAGATCTTCGAGGGCACCAACGAGATTCAGCGCATCGTCATCGCCTCGCGCCTCTTCCGCGAGCACGGTGTGCGGATCAGCCCGTGACCACGGGGCAAAGGAACAGGAGATGAGATCATGCGGATAGTCGTTCCACTCAGGAGAGTTCTCGACCCCGCTGGCATCGTGGCCCACAGGCGACTGCGTCGCCTCTTCATCAACCGTGAAGAGTATATGATCGAGCCTGCCGACCACAGTGCGCTGGAAGCAGCCCTGCGTATCAAGGATGCCAGCGGGGGTGAAGTGGTCGTGGTGTCCGGTCAGCCAGAGCCAGACGACGATACCCTGCGGCGTGGGCTCGCGATGGGGGCGGATCGGGCGATCTATGTATCTGGTGAATGGTTCGAGGATGCCGACGAGGCGGTGGCGGCTCGGGCGTTGGAAGCGGTGATCGAACGACTGGGCGGGGCTGACCT
Organism: uncultured Anaerolineales bacterium; assembly: GCA_964390305.1. Taxonomy (GTDB): domain Bacteria; phylum Chloroflexota; class Anaerolineae; order B4-G1; family B4-G1; genus SKLM01. The sequence goes on along the minus strand of CAYMHT010000024.1, from coordinate 18,171 downwards.
GTTGATGGCTGGTATGACGAAGCTGGACACGGGGCAGGGTCAATTGGGGCTCCGCGTGGCCGAGGCGCTCGGGTGGCCGCAGATTGCCGGCGCCTGGGCGCTTGAAGCAGCGGACGGACGACTGGAGGCCGTACGTCAGGATGGAGATGAATATGTCCGCGTGGAAACGGATCTCCCTGCCGTCGTGACGGTGCCAGCGGGGGCGCTCAAGCCCCGGTACGCGGACGGTGTGCGCCTGATCAATGTGTACCGCGGCGAGAAGGGGATGGGTGAAGTCGTGGAGCGGTGGGAGGTGGCCGACCTGCTGGCAGAAGGCGAATGCGTGCCGGTCCTCGAGGAGCGGGGGCGGGACTTCCCGCCGGAGCGGGAGCGGGGGACGCGGGCGGAGGGCACGGCCGAGGAGGCAGCGCAGGTGGTGGGGGACGCGCTCCGGAAGCGGCTGCGCGGGTAGGGGGGAGGTACTGACATGGACGCTTCATACCTTGACCTGGTGATGGCACAGCAGGAAGAGGTCCTTGAGGAGGCCGCGGGAGGCGCGGGCGTATGGGTCGTCGCCGATGTTGCAGAGGGTGAGATCGCGTCGGTGACCCTGGAGGCTATAGGCGCTGCTCGCACGGTGGCGGACTCGCTGGGTGCGTACGTCTACGCCGTTCTGCTCGGCAGTGAGGTCGCCCCGCTGGCGGGAAGGCTGTATCAGGCCGGCGCCGATGGCGTGCGGGTGGCCGATCACGAGCATCTGGCTGCCTTTGCCGTCGAGCCCTATCTGGAGATCCTGGCTGACCTGTTCGAGGAGGAGCAGCCGGAGATCGTCTTTTTGGGGGCGACGGATGTGGGGCAGGCACTGGCGCCGCGGCTGGCGCAGCGCATGGGTGGCGGGCTGATCGAGCACGTGACGGCCGTGGCCCTGGACGAGGCCACACGGGCGGTGGAGGGCACCTTCCCGGTCTACGGGGGCGAGTACTTCGAGATCCGAGCCTGCCCGGAGGCCCGCCCGCAGTTCCTGACCATCGAACCAGGCGCGTTCGCGGAGCCCTTCGTCGACGAGTACCGCAAAGGCGAGCCGACGATCCTTGAGGTAGAGCTGGCGGAGCCGGCCGTGCGTGTGGTGGGCGCCGCCGAGGGATTCGAACCGCCGGAGGTACCATTATCTGAGGCACCCGTGGTGGTGGCCGGTGGCCGCCAGGCGGGCAACTTCGAGCTGGTTGAGCAGCTCGCTCAGGCGCTGGGCGGGGCCTTGGCCGGCGACCGCGGGGCCTGGGACGCCGGGCTGGTTAGCAGCGAACAGGTCGTGGACGTGCGCGGCGTGAGGCTCTCCCCCGAGGTCTACGTGGCCGTGGGCATCCGCGGCGACACCTTTCACAACGCGGCTGTGGAGGAATCGAAGTTCATCGTGGCCATCCATCCCGATCCGCGCGCGCCCATCTTCGAGGTGGCTGATCTGTGTGTGGAGGGGCGGCCAGAGGAGGTGCTCCCGGCGCTGCTGGAAGCGCTTGAATAGCGGGTTCAACTGCCGCTAGGGCGCCGGACCGACATCGGCTTACCGTGCGTCGAGGCGATCACTGTCAGGGACTAGATGTCGATGTCATTCGAATTCATCATCTTCGATCTCGACAACACCCTCTACCGGCGTGACAGCGGGGTCATGGAGGAGATCGGTCGGCGCATCCAGGTGTGGATGTGTGATCGGCTGGACTTGAGCTGGGAGGAAGCCACGGCCCTACGCCGTCGGTACCTGCGGAGGTTTGGAACCACAATGGGGGGGCTGATGGCGGAGCGCGACCTGGACGTCGGGCAGTACCTTCACTTCGTGCACGACATCCCCGTCGAGGACTACCTGGCGCCCGATCCGGCGTTGGCGGAGATGCTGGCTGGGATTCAGCTGCGGAAGGTGGTGTACACGAACGCCACACGGGAGCACGGTCGACGCGTGTTGGAGGCGCTGGGCGTCGCCGATCAGTTCGAGCGGATCATCGGCATCGAGGAGGTCGGCCTACGGAACAAGCTCAGCCCTGAGGCCTACGAACTGATGTTGGCGATCCTGGGCGCTGAAGGGGAAGCGTGCATGATGGTCGAGGATTCCCCTCGCAACCTGGTGCCAGCCAAGGCTCTGGGAATCACCACGATCCTGATCGATGCCGAGGAAGGAAAGGGAGTCCGTGGTGTTCCTGAGGACTGCATCGACTTTGCCGTGGACGGGGTGCTGGACGTGGGGGTGGTGGTCGATCAGCTTGTCGAGGGTGGGGGTGTCGGGGATCGGGTGCAGGGTTCTTGAGCCATACATATGGCGGTGTCGAGATGATCGCGCCCTATATATGGGTGGTCGTGTGAGGTGTCATTGCTGTGGAGACCCTGAAAAGAGCAAATTCTTGACGCTCGGCGCCTGGTGTGTTATAATGTCATAGCTTTCTGAAAAATCCCCCACAGTCAACTGTGGGCTATCGATTGTCGCAGTCTTTACAACCTATACCATGCTTACTTTTGACGTCTCTACCCTTCTCAAGGCCCCACTTGGTGAGTCGCGCACGCTGGAAATTGACACTGGGCCTCGGGTGCTGGAGGATCTGGAGGTAGATTTTCTCCGAGGCACTGTCCAGGTGATCCGAGTCGAAGAGGGGCTTGTTGTCGAAGGCACGGTGGAATCACGACTGAAGTTGGAGTGTGTCCGCTGCCTGGACCCCTTCGCTCTCCCCGTCTCTCTACACCTCTCCGAGATGTTTCGAATGCCGGGCACCAGTCCAAGGCCGGATGCCATTTACGCTGTGAGCGAGGATGGTGAGCTCGACCTGGAGCCCCTGATTCGCGAGCACGCCTGGCTTGCTATTCCGATGAAGCCTCTCTGCGATTCAGAGTGCAAGGGCTTGTGCCCGCACTGCGGCGTGAATCTCAACCGCGAGTCGTGTGAGTGCGAGGAGATCCGCGTCGATCCGCGCTTGGCGCCGTTGAAAGAGCTCCTGTAATCAAAGGGTGGTCTATGGACATCATTGATGAACTGGTAGAAAAGGGTGAGGACCAAGGATACTTAACCCTGGCCGACATTCTGGAGGTACTGCCGGAGGCTGAGGAGGAGCTAGGACAACTGGACGATATCTTCATTCTGATGCAGGAAGCCGGTATTGAGGTTTACGAGGACGACGATGAAGCCGGAGAACAGGGGCGTTCATCGTCGGAGGAGGATTCGTCAGACGTTGACCCCGTGGCCGATCTGAGCAGGATTTCGACGAGTGACACAGTCGGGCTGTATCTCAAGGAGATGTCTCAAGTTCCTCTTCTGGCGACCGAGGAGGAGGTTCGGCTGGCCAAAGCCATCGAGGCCGGACGGAAGGCTCGCGAGACCCTGAACAGCAATGGGGCCGGCGAAGAGAACCGCCGGCAACTGGAGAGGCAGATTGACCGGGGCATCGCGGCTCGCGAGCACCTGATCAAGGCGAACACCCGTCTGGTGGTCAGCATCGCGAAGAAGTACATGGGGCGCGGCGTGCCGTTCCTGGATCTGATCCAGGAGGGTAACCTGGGTCTGATGAAGGCGGTGAAGAAGTTTGATTATACGCGGGGTTACCGCTTCAGCACGTACGCGACGTGGTGGATCCGCCAGACCATCACGCGCTCCATCGCCGACCAGGGGCGCACGATCAGGGTGCCTGTCCATATGTCGGATCGCATTCGACGACTGTACAAGACCGCTCGCAAGCTGGAGCAGGAGTACGGTCGACAGCCGACCCCGGAGGAGATCGCCGAGGAGATGGACCTCGAGCCGGGCAAGGTGCGATGGATGCTCCGGGTCTCGTGGCGTCCGATGAGCCTGGAGCGGCCGATCGGCGACGACGGGGACAGCGACGAGCTGGGCAGCTTCATTGAGGATCGGACGACCCCGATGCCAACGGAGAACGCCTCTCAGCGTCTGCTGGCTGAGAAGATCCAGGAGATGTTGACCACGTTGAGCCCGCGGGAGGCTCGCATCCTGCGGCTCCGTTTTGGTCTGGTCGACGGTTGCAGCCACACGCTGGAGGAAGTGGGACAGAGGTTCGGGCTGACTCGGGAACGGATCCGGCAGATCGAGGGGAAGGCGCTCCGTCGCCTGCGTCATCCGCGCCGCAGTCGGGAGTTGCAGGACTACCTGTAAGATCATGAGAATGACGCGTCGCCGACGCCCTATGATGATGTGCAGCCTGCCGTGGCAGGCTGGGAAGGAGGACCCCAGCCTGCGATAGGTCTCTGCACGCCTTGAACGCACGGCCAAGAAACCGCCAGCCCTCCCGCTGGCGGTTTCTGGTTTGTTGCCCTGGTACAGTATGCTAGAATTGGGGTCTCATGATGGTAAAGCGGAGGAGGAATACGATGCCCGAGCACATTCTCGTCGCCATCGCCTGGCCGTACGCCAGCGCGAACATTCACGTGGGCAACGTCACGGGCTCGCACCTGCCCGGTGACATCTTCGCTCGTTATCACCGACTTGCTGGCGATCACGTCTTGATGGTCTCCGGCTCTGACTCTCACGGCACGCCCATCACCGTTCGGGCCGAGGAGGAGGGCAAGACCCCGCGGGAGGTGTTCGAGCGGTTTCATCATCGTTTTCTGGAGCTGTTCCAGCGCCTCGGCATCAGCTATGACCTGTTCACGCACACCGACACGGAAAACCACCACCGGGTCTCCCAGGATTTCTTCCTTGCCCTGCTGGAGAACGGTTACCTGTATCGGGAGAAGCAGCAGCAGATGTATTCCAAGGAGCAGGGGCGCTTCCTTCCCGACCGCTACGTCGAGGGGACTTGCCCGGTCTGTGGCTATGAGTCCGCGCGTGGCGACCAGTGCGACAGCTGCAACGCCCTCCTGGATCCGGAAGAGCTCATCGATCCGCGGAGCGTTCTTGACGGGAGCAGACCGGTGCTTCGTGAGACGGAGCATTACTTCCTCGACCTGCCACAGCTGGCCGGTGCTGGCCTCAGTCAATGGCTTGCGCTGGGCAAGGAGCACTGGCGCCCGAACGTGATCAACTTCGCGCGCAACTACGTCGGCGAGGGTCTCCAAGGGCGGCCGATCACCCGTGACCTGCAATGGGGGATTCCGGTGCCGCTTGAAGGATGGGAAGACAAATCTATCTACGTCTGGTTTGAGGCCGTCATTGGCTATTTCTCGGCGAGCATTGAGTGGGCTCACAACCAGGGGGATGGGGAGGGCTGGAAGACCTGGTGGTACGACCCCAGGGCTAAGACCCTGTACTTTATCGGCAAGGACAACATTCCGTTCCACGCCGTCATCTGGCCGGCGGAGTTGATGGGGGTGAAGCGGCTCTACGAGGAAGACAGGTCTCACGTGCTGAATCTCCCGTACGACGTGCCGGCTAACGAGTTCATGAACCTGGAGGGACGGGGGATGTCCGGGAGCCGCAACTGGGCGGTCTGGATGGACGAGGCGCTCGACCGGTATGATCCTGATGCCCTGCGCTACTACTTGACGGCGGCCATGCCAGAGACGCGCGACACCAACTGGATGTGGGACGAGTTTGTGCTGCGGAACAACAAGGAGCTGGTAGGCACATGGGGGAACCTGGCTCACCGTGCCCTGACGTTTGCCTTCAAGCGCTTCGACGGTCAGGTGCCGACACCGGGAGAGCTGGACGCGAGCGACCAGCGACTGTTGGAGACGGTCGAGGAAGGCTTCGATACGGTCGGCGATCTCCTGGCCGGTTGCCACTTTCGAGCGGCGTTGGGCGAGGTGATGGGGATGGCGCGCGAGGCAAACCGGTACCTGGAGGAGAAAGGGCCCTGGTTTCAGATCAAGGAGGACCGTGAGGCTGCCGGTACGACGATCTACGTCGCGCTCAAGGCCATTGACTCGCTGAAGATCCTCTTCGCGCCTTTCCTCCCCTTCTCGTCTCAGCGCCTCCACGAGTATCTGGGTTACGAACATTCGCTGTTCGGGCGGCAATACACGGAGACCTTCGAAGAGGCGGGGGGGCGGCGTCACGAAGCGTTGTGCTACGATGACGGTGACGCCGTCGGGGAGTGGGAGCCCAGCGAGCTCCGTCCGGGGCAGGCCCTGCGCAGCCCGGAGCCGCTGTTCGAGGCTTTGGAGGAGAGCGTGATTGAGGAAGAACGCGCGCGATTGGGAATGGAGACAGATTAGTCATGAACGAGAGATTCGTGGACACGATATTCGCCCGGCGCAGCATCCGTGCATACACACCGGAGCCCGTTAGCGAAAAGAACATCCAGACGCTCCTGAAGGCAGCGATGGCAGCCCCTTCGGCGTCGAACCGCAAACCGTGGCAGTTTATCGTGGTGACCGAGCGGGAGATGCTGGATGCCCTTGCCGAGGCTCACGCTCACGGCAAGATGCTGTTTGAAGCGCCGTTGTGCATCTCTGTGTGCGGCGATCTGACGGAGATGGAGCGTTACTGGGTGCAGGATTGCTCTGCTGCAACGGAGAACCTACTCCTGGCCGCCACTGCACTGGGGTTGGGGGCAGTGTGGCTGGGTGTGTATCCCAGGGATGAGCGAGTGGCGGCCGTTCGCCCAGTACTGGGTCTTCCAGATCACATCACGCCGCTCAATCTCGTCTCCATCGGTCATCCGGCCGAGGAGAAGGAGCCTCGCACGCAGTACGACGAGGCTCGCGTCCACTGGGAAGGGTGGTAGACGAGCCGGGCGACAACCTGGCGAGGTGGGGAGCCATGGACGTACGACGGTTTCTCGAATGGACCACGGATCAGGGGACGCTGGCCGAGGTCAAGGGGGTGGTCGATCCGCACCTGGAGTTGGCGCGCCTCGTCTCTGCCCTCGACGGCAGGCCGGCGCTCTTTCACGAGCTGGCGGGTCACCCGGGGTGGCGGCTGGTGTCGGGACTCTGTGCGCAGCGGGAGACCTTCGCCGCGGCCCTGGATTGTTCCGTCGCTGAGTTAACCTCGCGGATGGCCGAGGCGCTGGAGGCCCCACAGACGCCGCCAGTCCTTGATCGGGGGCCGTGCCAGGCGGTGGTCGAGCCGGTCGACCTGACCCGTCTGCCCATCCCTCGCTACCACCCGGAGGATGGCGGACCGTATATCACGGCGGGCGTGACGGTGGTCAAGGACCCCGTCCACGGGCGCAACGTCGCTTTCCATCGGTTGATGGTGCTGGACGAGCGGCGGTTTGCCGCGCGCATCGTTGAGGGACGAGGCACGCACACTGCGTTGACGAACGTGGATGGCGATCTCCCGGTTGCGATAGCTGTGGGAGCACCGATCCAGGTTCTGCTGGCGGGGGCGATGAGCCCGGCCAAGGGGGTCGACGAGCTGAGCATCGCCCAGGCCCTGGCACCGACCCCGCTGGTGCGCTGCGACACGGTCGATCTGGAGGTCCCGGCTGATGCTGAGCTGATCCTGGAGGGCCGTATCACAGAGGCCCGGGCGGAGGAGGGTCCTTTCCCCGATCTGACGGGGACCATGGACCGGGTCCGCGAGCAGCCGGTCATCGAGATCCATCACATCACGCACCGTCGCCATCCCATCTTCCACGCACTGCTCCCCGGCGGTATGGAGCATAAGAACCTGATGGGTATGCCACGCGAGCCCACGATCTTCGCCGCGGTCAGCGAGGTCTGTCGCTGCACGGGGGTCTACGTCACGCCGGGGGGTATGTCGTGGCTCCACGCTGTGGTGCAGATAGACAAGGAGAGCGATGCGGATGGTCCCCGGGCGATCGAGGCGGCCTTTCGAGGGCACACGTCGCTCAAGCACGTCGTCGTGGTGGACAGGGACGTCGATCTGTACGACAGCCGGGATGTGGAGTGGGCCGTGGCCACCCGCTTCCAGGCCGATCGAGACCTGATTGTGCTTTCCGATCAGCCGAGCAGCAGCCTTGACCCCTCGGCTTCGCAGGTGCCTGGTGAGAAGGCACGGACGGCCAAGATGGGACTGGACGCCACCATCCCCTCAGGCGAAACACGAGGCGGATATGAGCGCGTGACCTACGCGCAGGTTGACCTGGCACGATACGACGTGGAATGTTGAGCATACTTGTGCGAGGGCCTCTTTCAATGTATCATGAAATTGAGCCGCGCCGACGGAGTCGGCCGATTGCTTGATTCCGGGGATTCGAAGGCCACGTTACGCAAGGGGGATGCAATGGACCTCATCAAAGTCGCATCCGATTCTCGCTCGACAGCGGTGGCCGGTGCCATCGCGGGCGTTATGCGAGAACAGGATCACGTGGATGTACAGGCCATCGGCGCTGGGGCGGTCAATCAGGCGGTCAAAGCTGTGGCCATCGCACGCGGATACCTCGAGTTGGACGGAATTGACATCATATGCGTCCCCTCCTTTGTGGAAGTGGAGATCGAAGGGCAGGAGAGAACCGCGGTGCGGCTGGGTGTTGAAAGGCGAGGCGGCGAGGCGCCGGCGCCGACGGTGGAGCAAGAGGAGGAGTCAGAACGCGAGCCGCCACCGGAGCGAGAGTCGGGGCTGACATACTGACGGTACAGGCTCCGATGGTGCTGCGCCCCCTCGCAGATGATGGGGCCGGCCGGTGAGTGTGGGCTGTCGCTATCATTTCCCCCAGACGGACTGAACGTACCTGAGCCCCCGTCAGGAGCGTCTGGCACGACGCTGGATGTGATCACCGCAGTCGACCTCAAGGCAGGAGAAGAAACGAACGCCCCTGACTTCCTGGGTTGCGGCAGGTCCAGAAGGGGAGTCGCTGTGCAGATGCCTGCAGGCCAATCGAGTCTCCGTCGTAGCCGAGCCGGGGGTGCCGATGGGCTGTGGGGAGTTTAGATGTCAGGCGCCAGATGTTAGAGAAGCTTGCACAAATTGAAGAGCGATATGAGGAGCTGACGCGGCTGATGGCTGAGCCCGCGGTCGCGCAAGATCACCAGCGCGTGGCGGAGTTGGCCAAGGAGCGATCTGACCTGGAAGACGTGGTCACCGTTTACCGGGAGTTCAAGGCTACCGCCGAAGAGCTGGAGGATACGGTTGAGCTGCTGGGCGAAGATGATATTGGCCCTGAACTCCGAGAGCTGGCGGAGATGGAGGTGACGGATCTGGAGGAGCGGCAGGAGGGGCTCAAGCGGGAGTTGCGCCGATTGCTGATCCCCAAAGATCCCCGTGATGCCAAGGACGTCATCGTCGAAATCCGTGCCGGTACCGGTGGGGATGAGGCGGCGCTTTTCGCTGCTGATCTGTACCGGATGTACACGCGCTACGCCGAGCAGAAGCGCTGGCAGACGGAGATACTCAGCTCCCATCCAACCGGGATCGGCGGCCTCAAGGAAGTCGTCTTTGGTGTGAAGGGCCGCGGCGCCTTCTCGCACTTCAAGTTCGAGAGCGGCGTGCATCGCGTTCAGCGTGTGCCGGTCACAGAGTCGTCAGGTCGCATCCACACGTCGACGGCCACCGTGGCCGTCCTGCCCGAGGTGACCGATGTGGAGGTGGAGATCAACCCGGCAGACCTGGAGATCGAGGCGTATATCTCCTCAGGCCCGGGGGGACAGCACATGCAGAAGAATGCGACGGCCATCCGCATGACGCACCAACCGACCGGCATCACGGTTGCTTGTGAGTCGGAGCGCTCGCAGACCAAGAACAAGAGACGGGCTCTCTCGATCCTGCGGTCCCGGCTCTACGAGCGGAAGCTTCGTAAGCAGCAGGAGAAGCGCGCACAAACCCGGCGCATGCAGGTGGGCTCCGGAGAGCGAAGCGAGAAGATCCGCACGTACAACTTCCCGCAGAATCGGATCACCGATCACCGAATCAACCTCACGGTCTATCAACTCTCCGAGGTGCTGGACGGAGACCTTGACCCCTTCATTGAGGCGTTGCGGGCCGAGGAGCAGGCGAGACAGCTAGAAGCCCTCGGTGAGGTTGAATAACGACGGCGTCGTGACACCACACCAAGAACCGAGGGTCAGGGCTCGGCGCGCGAGAGAAGACGAACCAGGCGGGAGAGGGGGAACGGATACGTTCCCCTCGAGCGCGGGCCAGGCTCTGCGAGAGGCCACCGTCCGCCTCCATCCTGCCTCCGACAGTCCCCGCGTCGATGCTGAGTTGCTCTTGATGCACGTGCTCGAGAGTTCGCGTGCCGGGCTGCTGGCCCATCCGGAACGCTCGCTGACCCCCACTCAGGCGGCGCGTTACAGGCAGCTGGTCGACGACCGTGTCTCGGGCTACCCCCTTCCGCATCTCACCGGCGAGGTCGAGTTCTACGACCTGGAACTCGAGGTGACGCCGGAGGTGCTCATTCCCCGGCCGGAGACCGAACTTCTGGTCGAACTGGCGCTGGAGCGAGGCCCGATGAGTGTGATAGACGTGGGCACGGGCTCTGGCTGTATCGCAATCGCACTGACCGCTCATCTGCCGGAGGCTGCCGTATGCGCCATCGACATCTCCCCGGCGGCGCTGGCAGTGGCGCGCCGAAATGCGGACAGGCATGGCCTTGGCGAGCGGATTCAGTTCATGGTCGGAGACTTGCTAGACCGGCGGCCGGGACCGGTGGATCTGATCGTCTCGAATCCTCCCTACGTGTCGGCAGACGAGTGGGCGTCCCTCCCCGCCTCAATTCGTAACCACGAGCCACGGCTGGCGCTGGACGGGGGCCCAGATGGGTTGGAGGTCATCCGGCGGCTGCTGTCTCAGTCCCAGGGTCTTCTGAAGCCCGGTGGGGCGTTGCTGATTGAGATTGGCGCCTCGCAAGGAGAGGCTGTGAGGGAGGCAGCCGAGACGTTCTTCCCCGGGACCGGGGTTTCCATTCAAGTCCATCCGGATCTGGCGGGCCGCGATCGGGTCCTGGAGGTCCAGACGTGATCGAGCTCCTGGCCCTGGACGTGGACGGCACGCTCGTAGACGAGGCCTTGAGCATTCGGAACCGGGTGCGTGAAGCCGTCATTCAGGCCCAGGAGCGGGGTGTGGTCGTGACGCTGGCCACTGGCCGCATGCTTGAGGCCACGGTTCCCTTCGCGCGGGAGTTGGAGATCGAGGCCCCGCTGATCTGCTATCAGGGTGGGCTGATTCAGGCACCGCGTGCGGACGAAGCGCTCTACCGGGCGACGATGGATCGAGAGATTGTGGAGGACGCCCTTGATTGGCGCGCTGAGCGGGGGTGGCACGCGGTCCTCTACGCTGAGAACGCGCTGTTCGTTGCTGAGCGACGGTATCCTGAGCGCTTCTACCGGGATCTATTGGGCGAGAATCTCCACTGGGTCGACGACCTTGCCTCGGTGCTCGAGCGGCATCAGCCGGACAAGATCCTGTTCGTGGCGGACCCACCCGAAGCCGATCAGATCGAGGCCGCTATGCGGCAGCGGTTCGAAGGCCAGATGGAGGTGGTTCGCTCCCACGCGAACTTCGTAGAGGGGAATCCGTTGGGCGTGTCGAAGGGGGATGCCTTACGTCGGCTCGCCGATCACCTTGGGATCCCTCAGGGGCGGGTGATGGCCATCGGTGATCAGGGCAATGACGCCCCCATGCTGTCGTGGGCGGGCGTGGGAGTGGCGATGGGAGATGCCAGCCCCGTGGCGAAGGCGGCGGCCGATTGGATCGCACCCCCGTTCTCCGAGGACGGCGCGGCTGTCGCCATCGAGCGCTTCATCCTGAGCGCTTGACCTCCTCTGGCTGACTCTTCTCCACAACCAGGAAGTGAGAGAGCCCGAAGGCGCGCAGCAGCGTCCGTTCGAGGGCGTAGGTGGCGCGGCGCAGAAGAGCGCCCAGGGCTGGCGCGCGAGCGACGATCTTATCGTAGCCTGGGTAGATCTGTGTGTGATGGACCACCCGAGTCGGAAGAGCTTCGAAGAGGCGGCGCAGGCCCCGACTGGTGTAAGCGCGAACGTGGGGAGCCAGCCGGTCGCGCAGGGGGGTGGGAAGCCAGTTGACCAGGGGGGCATTTCCGAAATGGTAGCGACCGCGCCAGAAAACGCCATGGGTCTCGAAGGGGTAGAGCCGATTGGGGACGAAGATGAGGAGGCGGCCCCCCGGCCGGGCCACGCGGACCATCTCCTCCACGCAGGACCGATCGTCGTCTACGTGCTCGAGCACCTCATGGGAGAAGACGACGTCGAAGGCTGCATCGCGGAAAGGCAGGCGCCCGGCAGAGGCCTCGACCACCCCGGCTGCGCGCTCTCGGGCCTCCAGCGCTCGCTCACGCTCGATCTCAACGCCGAAGACGTGAGGCGTGTGGCGTAGGAACGCCTCCGTGTACATCCCCACGCCACATCCTACATCGAGCACACGCTGACCCTGGAGGCCCGTCCAGCGGCGCGCCATCTGGAAGCGCCGCTCCTGGCCCGCGCGCCAGACGTAGCTGGGGTGGCCGCGGGTGGCGGCCTTATCGTCGGCGTTCATCCTTCCCACACTGTGTAGAGATCGTTCTCAATGCCGAGATGTGAGAGCACCCGGCCGAGCGTCTCGTCGACCACGTCGTCGACGGTCTGGGGGTGGCCGTAGAAAGCGGGGATGGGAGGGAAGATGGTGGCACCAATCTCGGTCGCCCGGGCCATCAGACGGAGGTGGCCGAGATGGAGCGGGGTTTCGCGGGTCAGGAGCACCAGGGGCCGTCTTTCCTTGAGGGTCACGTCGGCCGCACGTCGAATCAGATTGGCCGCGTAGGAGTTGGCGACCGCCGAGAGGGTCTTCATGGAGCACGGCGCGATCACCATGCCTTGTGTGGGGAAGGAACCGCTGGCGATCGGGGCAGCCAGGTCGTCGGGGCGGTAGGCGAGGTCGGCGAGGGCCTCGATCTCCTCGACTGTCTGGGCGACCTCATGGGCGATGATCAGGCCAGCGGCGGCGCTGATGACCAGGTGAGTCTCGACCTCCGGTCGCTCGGCAAGGAATTCGAGTATCCGGATGCCGTAGATCGCTCCACTCGCGCCAGAGATTCCGACGATCAAGCGCTTGGTGTCCATGTCAACAGGTCCTCCCTCTCATATCGCCCTCTCCGACGTGGAGCGTTACGGTTCCGAGTGCCAACCGGTGGCAACGCACATTCCTCAGTCCGATCTCCTCCATCGTCTCGGTCAGCTCGCTCGGGGTGAGGAAGCGCTGTACTGAGCGTGGCAGGTAGCGGTACGCCGCTGGCTCACCGCTCAGAAGCCCCGCGATGCGTGGCAGTAGATCGGCGAAGTAGAGGCGGAACAGGGCCGAGAAGATGGGTGTCTGCGGCCAGCTTAGCTCCAGACATACCACGCGTCCGCCGTCGCGAACGAGACGGGACTGCTCAGTCAGAGCCTGCGGCACGTCGACGACGTTCCGCAGGAGGAATGCGCTCACCACGCCGTCGAAGGCCCGATCGGGAAAGGGCAGGTGCAACCCGTCGGCCTGGGTCCACCAAATTCGCTCAGTCTCGGGTTTCTGACGGGCGACGTCGATCATCGATGCCGTCGGATCCAGGCCTACGACGATGGCATCGGGCCAGCGCCGGGTGGCGGCCAGCGCCATGTCGCCGGTGCCCGTGCCGACGTCGAGGGCGCATCCTCCTGAGGGCAGTCGGAGCGTGTCGGCGGCGAGCTTCCGCCAGTGGCGGTCGCGTCCCAGTGACAGCAACCGGTTCATGCCGTCGTAGCAACGGGCGATACGCTCGAAGAGCTCCGGGGCGTCGCCAGGGCCGGTGAACTCGCGCTCGGCGTAGGCTCTCACCGACCCTGCCGTCTTTCCGCCGCCGATACAGCCGACCCGGCTGAGGGCGCGATCAGCAGCCGCGGCATCCCTCCCCCTCACAGTCGCAGGCCTCGGCGATGGCCTCAATCTCCACCCGGCCGCCCAGGGGCAGCGCAGCGACCTCCACTGCCGAGCGGGCCGGCGGGTTCTCCTCGAAGAACTGGGCGTAGACTTCGTTCATGCGGGAGAACTCCTGAATGTCCTGGAGGAAGACGGTGCACTTGACCACGTGTTCAAGGCACGAGCCGGCGGCCTCGAGCACGGCCTTCAGGTTCTCCAGCGCCTGCCGCGTCTGACTCTCGATGTCGGGCCCGGCGAACTCCTTGGTGCCGGGGACGATGCCCAACTGCCCGGCGGTGAAGATGAAATCGCCGAGGCGCACCCCCTGGGAGTATGGCCCGACGGCGGCTGGGGCTTCGTCGGTGACGATGATTTCCTTGGTCATGTTTGGCTCCTTTGTGTCCGGTCTACGTTTGGTTTGACGGCAGATAGTCAGGTTCCCACCGCAGGGTGTCTCGATGCTTGATCCGATGGGCGTCGACGGTCTTGGCAGGAGGCGAGGGGAAGCCGCTCCGGTCGGAATGACGACAGGGGTCTCGTGTTGTGAATGGTGCGCAAATCGGAGGCCACAGCGGGAAACGTTCCGATCACAGGGTCAGGGGCGGCCGCGAAGATTCGATCCATGTCTGGTCTAGGGAGTCAAGACGAGCACGGCGTCGGCCTCCGCCTCCACGTGGGCCCGTCCCCACAGCATCGGATGGTATTCGACGTTCCGCCAGGGATCGATCATATCGTCGTAGTGGCGATGGAAGGGATGACCGGACTGCCCCGTGGTGTGCATGGAGACGGAGCGACTGAGGTCGTCGAGGTCGACAATCTGGCGATAGGAGGCGACGGTCTTGACGGAGAAAGGCTCGTCCGGGTCATAGTCCGCCTGGTTGACTGTGGCGAGGCTGCCGTCAACAGCGAACGGACCGCGATTGAAGATCGCCTCGATGGGCCTGATCCCACACTGTCCAAGGCTCTGGTTCTCAAAGGACGCGGTGTGCAGGTCGCCCCAGCGCCACTTGTCCATCCTGGATCCCTGCGTCTCGGACAGATCCTTTACCGCCTCCTCGAGGGCTCGCAGGATAATCTCGTCCCGGGTCTCCACGGGCGACGTCATACGATGGTCGAACCAGGGGGACTGCTCGTCGGACACCAGACTCGCCAGCACCGTCACCAGCTCGGGCCGGGCCTTCGCCAGGAGATCCTCTCCCAACTCGTCGCCGAAGGTCGCATCGATGAGATGGATGCGGAAGACCTCAAAGAGAGCCGCGGCTGCGCTGTCTCTCTTCGCCCGTCCGTCCCACTGGTGTAGCAGAGCGATGGCCTCGCCCAGCTGCGGCAGATCGGTGGGGATGGAGGTCACAAAGGGAAGCACCTCTTGCGCCCAGAGAGGCGCGTCGTCGCCCTGAATTGTCTTCACATCTTCAATGGACAGAAACGGATCGGCCTCGATGAGATCGCAGATCCGCCTTGCTCGATAGCCAGGTGCCCAATCCTTGGTGATGAGATACGGATAGTCTCCCTGCACCACGGCGTTGTTGGCGGTGACGAGGGTGCCCTCCGGTGGGTTAAAGGCGCGCGGCAGGTCATCGTAAGGAATGGTGTCCACCCACTCGTGCTCCCCGGTCCACCCGGGGACCGGCACGGTGCCGTCGCCCGAGGCGCGGATGGGGATGCGGCCCGGGGCCTGGTAGCCGATGTTCCCCTCCACATCGGCGTAGACGAAGTTCTGGCTGGGCGCGTCCCAGTACGAGAGTGCCTCTCGGAACTCCTCCCAGTTGGTGGCTCGATCGAGGAGCAGGACGCTGCGCATCAGGGTGCCGGGCTGGAGCGCCGTCCAAGAGAGGGCGAGCGGCTGCCAGCCAAATGACCAGTCCTCCTCTGTCCCCGCAGCCACGTCGTTGATGATCGGTCCGTGGTGCGTGATGCGGGCGTCCACCACCACCGGCTCCTCCCGGCCGGCAACCTGGATCTCCTCGCGGATGATCTCCATGTCCCTCCACTCGCCCCGGTACTCGTACTGATCGGGGTTCTCCGGGTTGAGTCGCTCGATGAACAGGTCCTGGACGTCGGGACCCAGGTTGGTGAGGCCCCAGGCAATGCGATCGTTGTGCCCGATGATGACGCCGGGCGTGCTGGCGAATGAGGCACCCACCACGTCATAAGGACACTCGGGGCCTACGGGTTCGCAGTGGAGGCCGATCTCATACCAGATGGAGGGCATCTGGATTCCCAAGTGTGGATCGTTGGCCAGGAGCGGAGCCCCGGTCTCGGTCCGGTCCCCGGCGATAACCCAGCTGTTACTCCCAAGACGCTCTCCGCCGCCGAGGGCAAAGGTCTCCGTCGCGGCCTCCGGCACCGCCCGAAGCGACGGCTCTGTCACCGGATGAGGGACAATGATGGGATGTCGCTCTGGATAGGGTGGTACCAGCACGTCGACGGCGGAGGTGCCCAGGCGGGCGGCGATCTGAGCGCGCAGGAGCTCGTACGTCCTATTGCCCGATAGATTCCAGGCCATCACCTTGCCCCAGGCGATGCTGTTAAGCGGGGTCCATGGTTCAGGTTCGAACTTGGTCCCGGTGAGGCCCAAGACGATGAACTCCAGCCCCAGGGATCCTCCGTGGGCGGAGACATAGGCGTTGACGCCCTCGGCGTATGCCTCCAGGGCCGAGCGAGTTTCGTCGTCGAGGGTTTCCAGCTCTTGAGCGGCCGTGCGATGCCAGCCGATGGTTCGAATGAACCGGTCCTGCTCCAGCCCAGACTCGCCCAGGATCTCCGACAGGCGGCCGGAGCCGATGCGTCGCCAGAACTCCATCTGCCAGAAGCGGTCCTGGGCGTGGACGTAGCCCTGGGCGAAGAAGAGATCGTGGGGGTTGGAGGCGTAGATGTGGGGGATGCCCCAGCTGTCGCGGACGACGGTGACGTCTGCCTGCAGGCCATGCGCCTGGATTGTGCCTTCGACCTTCGGCCAGCAGCGGCGGACGGTCGTGACTCCGTATCCCAGCCCGACCAGCCCAACCACGAGCAAGAGAGCAGGCAGTACCAAGAAGAGACGACCCCGCGTGCGCATATTCCCTCCATTGGGTTGCTGACGGCGACGTGGCAGCGGGCATTATATCGCCGCGAAGACCTGAGGTCAAACACAGAAGGTCCGGGTGGGGAACGCGGGCAAGGGTCGTCTAATCGACGTCTCCGATGAGGGACCACGGCCCAGCCCAGGTGATGCGCACGCGGGCCAGGCGTCCGCGCCACTGGGCGTCGTCCTCGAAGTAGACCAGCCTGTCGGTGCGTGTGCGTCCCCACCAGCGCCCCTTCTTCCTGCCCTCGACGAGCACCTCCACCGTCTCGCCCAGCAGCCGGGCGTTGATCTCGCCGACGATCTCCGCCTGCAGCTCGTCGAGGGCCTTTCGCCGGCGCTCCTTCTCCTCTGGGGGGACGTCGTCCGCAAGATGGCGGGCCGCCAACGTCTGCGGACGCGGCGAGTAGCGCGCGATGTGTGCCTTGTCGAGTCGCAGGTCGGCCAGGAGGTCATACGTCCGCTGGAACTGCTCCTCGGTCTCGCCCGGGAAGCCGACGATGATGTCGGTAGCGATGGAGACCCCGGGAATGCGCCGGCGGATGCGTGCGACCAGACGCCGATAGTCGTCGGCCGTGTAGCCGCGCCTCATACGCCTCAGTACCTCATCGTCGCCCGCCTGCACCGGCACCTCGATGTGCTCACAGACCTTAGGAAGCTCTGCGACAACGTCCAGCAGCTCGTCCGTCATCCAGGTGGGGTGTGAGGTGAGGAAGCGGACGCGCTCCAGCCCCTCAATGTGGTGCAAGCGGCGGAGCAGCGAGGGGAGAGAGGCGTCGCTCGGCAGATCGAGCCCGTAACGATCGATGATCTGTCCCAGCAGCGTGATCTCCTTGACGCCCTGGGCTACAAGCGCGTGCGCTTCCTCCACGATTTCATCGGTTGGGCGACTGCGCTCAGGGCCACGACGATAGGGGATGACACAGTAGGAGCATGCGTGGGAGCAGCCGAGGACGGCGGAGATGTAGGCCGAGACCAACGTCCCTCGGTCACGGGCCGGGAGGATCAGGTCGCCGTCCTGGAGGCGGTAGCGCTCCGTGAGCCGGGTCGTCTCCATCGCCCGCCCGTCGTCGGCCCATCCACGCTCGCTCAGGTGATCGAGGAGCGGCCGGGGGTCCGATGGCGGCATGAAGGCGTCGACCCAGGAGAAGCGGTCACGCAGTGGGCCGGGGTCGCGCACGCCGACGAAGCAGCCCATCAGACCGATGACGATCTCCGGGCGTTCTTCCTTCAGAGGCTTCAGGGAGCCCAGACGTCCGTAGATCCTGTCCTCGGCCGACTGCCGGACGACACAGGTGTTGAGTACGACGATGTCGGCCTCCTCCGCACGGTCGACGGGCGTGTGCCCCACGCGCTCCAGCGCCGACGCCAGCCGCCGGGAGTCGGCGACGTTCATCTGACACCCAATCGTCCAGATGTAGTAGTTCAC
>CAYMHT010000023.1:24192-30256 GCA_964390305.1 uncultured Anaerolineales bacterium | reverse complement strand
CACTGTGCGGTGACACGCAGTGTCCAGATCTCTAGCAGATAAGGATAGATGTGGTATAATCGCCAGCCGTGAGACTTGCGATGAATGAAGCTGACGGAGTCGCTGAGCGCTACAACAGGAGGCGGACGTCGCGGCTATTATCCGCCGCCCTTGTGATAGGAATGACAGCCGTGGTGACCGCTTGCGGTCAGGTGCTCACGCCGACCCCTAGTCACGTGTCGGGATCCGCGGTTACTGCGACCCCATCCTCCAGCAGGCCTGTGTACCGACCGACCGGCACAGCACCGCCTCTCCCTCCCCCCAACACGGCGACGCCCACCATCACCCCTACACCAGTCGTGCACGTCGTCCAGCAGGGGGATACGCTGGAAGCCATCGCGTTTGATTATGGCGTGGGCGTGGCGGCGCTGCGAACAGCCAACGGCATTGAGAATCCTCAGTTGTTGCAGATCGGGCAGCGATTGGTCATCCCTCTGGCGGATGAATCGGATGGGACGATGCCAGATTTGTTGCTCCCGACGCCCACACCTCAGCCCATCCAAATACAGGGCGCCGCCTTCTACAAGACACCGGTCGGCAGCTTGTGGAGTCTGGGGGAGGTCGCCAATACGACGACCGTCACGCTCACGAACGTCCACGTAAAGCTGACCCTCTTTGACGCCCTTGGTGAGCCGGTGGTCGAGACCGACACATTCGCCGAGGCAGATCTCGTACCTCCGGGCGCAAGTTCGCCGTTCGGCTTTCTGTTCAGGACGGCGCCGGAGTGGGCCAGCTACCAGATGGAAGTAGTACGCGCTGATGAGGCCGGTGCTCTTACCGCTGCCTACGTGCCAATCTCAGTAACCGAGGTCGACGGGAGACCCTCAGACTCTCAGTTCAGGGTGAGCGGCACGGTCAAGCACGTGGGCACGGGGCAGATCGCCAGGTCAGTAGACATCATCGTGACCATCTACAACGCGGAGGGAGCAGTCAGCGGATTCCGCCAGCACACGATCAGGCCCGGGGAAGGGCTCGCGCCTGGAGCGACCGCGTCGTTCACGGTGTTGCTCACTCCCCACGGGGATTCCGCTCAAGAGTTCAGCGTCATCGCGCTGGGGCGTCTACCAGAGATGTAAAGCCATTGGGAGGTTGGTGTTGATATATCGCGTCCTGCGCATCATCGCACTCGTCATCACGAAGCTAACTACCCGCCTGGAGCTGGTCGGAGGGGAAAACGTACCCGACGAGCCACCTTATCTCCTGGCCACCAACCATCTCTCGGCTTTCGACCTCCCGATGCTCCTTTTCGTCTTTCCCCACACGATCCGACCCTTCGCTGCAAGCAAGCACAAATCGAATCTGCTGTTCCGCCCCATACTGGATGCTGCCGACACGATTTGGGTGCGTCGGGGGGAAATCGATCGCCAAGCGCTGCGAGAGGCACTGGCTGTCCTGGAGCGAGGCGAGGTCTTGGGAGTAGCCCCGGAGGGAACACGAGCTGATGAGAGCCACGCGCTGCAGCGGGCCAAGGCTGGGACCGCTTACATCGCCACCCGCGCCGACGCGCTCATCGTGCCCGTGGGAATCGCCGGCACAGAGAAGATCAAGCACAACCTGCTTAGTCTCCGTCGCACCCCGGTTCGTGTTGCCGTTGGGGAGCCCTTCCGCTTGCCTGAAAGCGGTCACGTACGGAGCAAGAAGCTACACGAATACACGGATCTCCTTATGCACCGCATCGCCGAACTGCTCCCTGTGGAGTACCGTGGGGTCTACACATCGAACCCAGAGCCTCACGGCGCATAGGACTTCGAAATCGCTTCCTACTCGGCAAGCGGCAGCCAGACAGTGAAGGTGCTGCCCTCACCCGCTTCGCTCTCCACGGTCACTCGTCCACCGTGGAGTTCCACAATCTCCTTGACGATGGCTAACCCCAGCCCAGTCCCAGAGATCTGCATCATCTGGGGTCTTTCTCCCCGGAAGAACCTGTCAAACACGTGTGGCAGTTCACTCTCGGGGATGCCCATTCCGGTATCGGTCACCGTGATGGTGGCCCACTCGCGTCCTCCCGCTTCCGTGCTTCCAGTCGACACCGATACCGTCCCCCCTCCAGGAGAGTAGCGTATGGCGTTGTTGATCAAGTTATCCAGGACCTGCATCATGCGGTTCACATCCACTAATGACGTCGATCCGACCTCTGTTGATCGGCACGTGAGAGTCAGTCCCTCCTCTTGAGCTCGTGTCTGGTGGTTGCTCACGACCGCCTCCACCAGCTCTCCCAGGTTGGTCCGCTCCGGCTTGATCTCCACACGGCCTGCGTCGACTCGGGAGATCTCCAAGATGTCCTCAACCAGATCTGCCTGATGGTCTGCTTCCTGAGCCAACGGCTTCAGATACTCCCGCCAACGGTCTGGTTGCTTCTGCATGAGGTGTGCGAAGAGCTTTATCGTCGCGATGGGCGTGCGAAGCTCATGCGAAACGTTGGAGACAAAACGAGACTTCATACGGTCCAACGCTTTCAGGTGGCTGATATCGTGGATGGCGACCACAGCCGTGGCCTCCTTGACCCCAGGCTCGTTGATCCTGGCAGCTCTCAGCTGAAGATCCAGCCCGGTCAGCTCAAGCACCCGCTCCGGATTCTCGTCAGCATGCTGGCCGAGATACCGCACCGTTTCGCTTAACAAGGCCGCCTCTTCCGGTGACAGGGACTTGGTGAGCCAATCTCGGGCAACGGGGTTCGCCAAGACGAGCTCGCCATCAGCACCCGTAACCACGATCCCGTTGACGGTGCTATCGAGGATCGCCTCCAACCGAGCGTACTGAGCTCGCAGCTGGGCCGTACGCTCCGCAACCCGCTCTCCCAGCGTCTCGGCGTGATCGCGCAGTCTCTCGTACAGGCGAGCATTCTCTATGGCAGTGGCAGCGTGGCTGGCGAATGTCTCAAGTCGACGCGCGTCGTCGCGACCGAACTGACCCGGCCGCGTGCTGTCTACGTTCAAGAACCCAACTGTGGCGCCACCGAGCTGGATAGGGGTGGCAACGTAAGACCGCAACCATTCCCATCCTTCGCGCGGAACCCAATCCTCATCTGTTGCCGTGTCTGTAACGACAATCGATCGCCCGCTCCGCGACATCTGTGTCAGAGTGGGAAACTCTGAAACAGGAAAGGTGAGGCTACTTGCGTGGTCGGCCACTCCCGTCTTCTCGTATCCTCGCCAGCGCACGATGCGGGCGTGACCTTCCTCAATCAGCATGATGTTAAACGTATCTCCAGAGACGACCCGTTCTACCTGTTGGAGAATGCGATCGAGGACCTGCTCCAGGTTCAGTGTACTGCTCACAGCAACGGCGGCTTCCTCCAGAGCCTCCGAAAGCCGTCGCTGTTTCCGTTCCGCCTCAAAGAGCCGGGCGTTCTCCATCGCCATGCCGAGTTGACCCGCGATGGCTGTGTAGAAGGCCAGGTCCTCCTCATCGAAGGCATCCAAAGCAGTGCTCTCCAGATCGAGCACCGCCGCGACCTCATCGCCGACCTTGATTGGAACGGCCAGCTCCGAGCGAACGTCCTCGTCAGCCGCTGCGTATATGTCTGCCTCTCGCACGTCAGGCAGGATCATCGGCTCGCCCGTTTGCCAGACGTACCCGGTCAGGCATTCATCGACCGGGAAGCAATATCCTCCCTCGGGAGGGTCGAAGCCAAGCGCACGACGATAGCTTCTCATGAACCTGCCGCCCTCGTCAGGAAGCATGAAGCCCAAATATTCGAAGTCCATAGCTCGACCCAGGATGTCGATCGTCCGATCCAGGACCTGTTCGAACTCCAGCGTCGACGCTGCCGCCGACATGGTCTCGCGCAGAACCTCAGTCCGCGCCAGTTGCTGCACCGTCTCGTGATGCAACTGGGCATTCTCTATGGCCACGGCGGCCTGGGCGGCAAAGGCTTCCGCCAGGCGAGCGTGTTTCCTCGTGTAGAATCCACGCTCACGCTTGTCCAGCGCGATCATCCCGATCAGACGGTCGCCAACCAGCATGGGTACCCCAAGCCAGGACCGAATCCCCGCTGGAGCATGGGGCTCGCGACGAAACTCCTCGTACACCGCAGAAGCATCGTCCACGATGACAGGCGAGCGATTCCGAACGACTTCCTGGTTGGGGCTCTCATCGCTGCTGGGATCAAAGGTGACGCCCAGCAGGTCTTCGAGGTTTGGGAAACCCCGCCCGCCGACGATCTCCAATTGACCCTCGCGGAGCAACTGCACCGACGCGGTATCGTAGGGCACGACACGCTGAAGCTGAGCCAAGACCCGCTCAACGACCTCGTCCCGATCCAGGGCGGTGGTCAGGGCAAGCGCCGCCTCCCGCAGCGTCTCCTGCTCCAGCGCCCGGTCGCGAATCTCATCGTACAGCCTGGCGTTGCGAATGGCAATAGCGGCCTGGTCCGCCAGCAGCTCAAGGACCCAGAGCTCGTCGTCGGTGAATCTGTGCGGGTTCTGAAACGCAACGTTCATCACCCCTTCCACCTCGCCACCAAAGGTGAGCGGCAGGCCGACAATAGCCCCGGTCCACGCCGAATCCTCGAATAAAGGATGACCCGTCGCATCCGGAACGACCATCCGCTCCCCTCGTCGGGCCACGGTGTAAGTCAGGCCCTGAGGCCGAGGCTCGCTGTAGGGCTCTCCGTGACGCTCGTTGTTCCACAGCGCAGCTCCAAACCGGAGCTCCTCGCCATCGTAGAGGAAGACGTGGGCATCGTCACCGGAGACCATCGCAAGGGCGCTATCCAGGATTGCCTCCAACACCGGCTCCAGCTCCAGTGTGGAGGTCAACTCCAGGCTCGCCTGACGGACAGCACGGAGCTCGGCGACCCGCCGATTGGCGACCTCGAACAATCGAGCGTTTTCGATCGCAGCGGCAACGTGACCTGCCAGTGCCTCCATGGCCATCACGTCATGCTCGTCGAAAGCCCCGAGCTGGCGACTCTGGAGATCAAGTACGCCGATCACCTCATCACGATACTTAAGCGGGATGTCCAGTTCGGACTTCGTCTCGGTCAGGAAGGCCTCGACGTAGCGCGGTTCCCGGGTCACGTCGTTGGCCAGAGCAATCTCGCCTGACGAAGCCGCCCACCCCACCATCCCTTCTCCAAGCCTCTGCCTGAAGTCAGGGGGTACGTGCTCGGTGGTACCCCCCGCATGCGCCCCGAAAAACAGCTCGTCGGCCTCGTCGTCCACCAGCATAATGGCCGTGTGATAGTAATCGAAGGCCTCGCTGATGAGCTCCACCGTTCGCCCCAGCACCTCGTCCAGGTTGAGCGTTGACGTGATGCTCTCGGCAACGCGCGACACTGTCGCCAGCTGGGCCGACCTCTTGCGCTCGGCCTGGAAGAGGTGGGCATTCTCAATGGCCGCACCAATCTGAGTACCGAGGGTCTCTCCAGTCGTCACGTCGAGTTCATCGAAGGCGTCGAGGTCATCGTCCTGCAGATCGAGCACGCCGATTACCTTATCGCCGCTCTTGATCGGGATGACCAGCTCCGACCCGGTGTCCTCTGACGCCTTGCGCACGTAGTGAGGGTCGGCGCCTACGTCGTTGCTGAGCTGGATCTCTCCAGTCGCTGCCGCATGTCCGGTCATCCCTTCGCCCACGGCCAGCGAGAGGTTGTGAGGAAGGATATCAGCATAGGCACCAGCAATGGACTGCATCGTCAGACGCTCAGATTCCTCATCCAGCAGGAAGAGGATCACGCTGTGATAGTCGAAGGCATCGTGCACCGCGAAGACGATGGTGGACAAGAGAACGTCAGGCTCCAGCTCGCTGCTTACGTGTCTGCCCACCTCAGCGATCAACGCAGCTTGTCTAGCCCGTCTCCGGGTCTCCTCGTGCAATCGAGCTTGCTCCACTGCACCGCCGACCTGATCAGCAATAGTCGACAGAAGCTGCTGCTCTTCCTCCCCATACGCGAAGGGCCGGTACGCCTGCACGCAGATAACGCCCGTGACGCGCTGTCCGGTCCGCATCGGCACCCCCAGCCACGAGCGAGAGATCTTCTCCGTCCCCCACGTCTCTGCCGGAGGCAACTGCTCCCTTTCCA
>CAYMHT010000023.1:21934-24092 GCA_964390305.1 uncultured Anaerolineales bacterium | reverse complement strand
CGAGAGATCTTCTCCGTCCCCCACGTCTCTGCCGGAGGCAACTGCTCCCTTTCCACCTCGAAATCACGAATGAGAAGTGGCTTCCCCTCAGTGACCACGGAGGCCGTGAGGCCCGGTTCCATCGTTCTGCGCCACGGCTCCGCGCGCACCCCTTCATCTACCGAGAGGCGAAAATCAAGCTCATTGGCCTCCTGGTCATAGAGAGCAAGAAAGAAAGCATCAGACTCGAATGTGGCCTCTATTTCCTCACAGGCTGCTTCTATCAGGTCATCCAACCGAAGCGACGTGCTGGCCGCGCGAGCGACCCGATTGATCGCAGCAAGTCGCTCCGCGCGACGCTGCGTCTCCTCGTGCAGGCGAGCGTTGCGAATAGCGGCGGCAGCCTGACTGGCGAAGATCGTCAGCAGATCCAGGTGCGTCTGCTTGAACGCTTCGAATCGCGTCACGTTGTCCAGCGTCAGTGTGCCGATCGCCTCGCCGCCGAAGACGAGAGGAACACAGAGAGCCGATTTCTCTTCGTGGACCTCGGGCAGGTCGATCGGTTTAGTCCTCGGGTCGGTCCTGACGTTGCCAACGATAAGCGGCTGCTGATTGGCGAATACCCAGCCGACGTACCCTTCGCCCGGCGCGAAGCGAGCTGCCTCGATCGTCTCCCGACTGAAGCCAACGCTGGCCCGCACGATCAGTTCTTTCCCCCCTTCGTCCAGCAGGTGAAGTGTCCCTTTATCAGCGGGTTCGATGGCCCCGACGGCGGTCTCCATCACTCGCCTCAGCACCTCATCCAGGTCAAGGGTAGAGACCACATCGTGGCTAACCTCAAGCAGTGAATTCGTGCTCCGCAAGCGCCTGCGACTTTCCTCATACAGCCGGGCGTTCTCCATCGCCGCCGCCAACTGGCCGGCAATAGCCTCGAAGATGCGCAGATCGCCCTGGTCGAACGCATCCATCCCAGGACTTTTGGCGTCCAAAGCGCCGACGACCTCGCCAGCTACCACGACCGGCACTGCCAGCTCGGAGTGCGCCCCGGCACGCGATTCAACACCCTTGGGCGGGTGGGCAGCGCTCCCCACCAGAATCGGCTTACCGCTGACATAGACTTGCCCGACCACACTCTCCTCCACGGACAGCCGCGAATCCCGGTCAAGGGACGGGGCACCGGCTACGTGGGATCGGTGAACCACCATGGACTGCCCGGAGTCGTCGGGCAGCGCGAAGCTCACGTCTTCGACACCCAGTGCCCTGCGGATGGCTTGGAGGCTGCGGGCGAGCATCTCATCGAAGTCGAGGGTGGATCCGGCCGCAGACATCACCTCTCGCAGGGCCTGAGTCTCCGCGAGCCGATGCGCGGTCTCCTCATAAAGCCGCGCGTTTTCGATGGCGATGGCTGTCTGATTGGCAAAGAGCGTTGCCAGCCAGATGTCCCCCTCATCGAAGCGTCTATCCTCCGCGACAGCGTCGAAGCCCAATGCCCCGATGACCTGCTCGCCCCGTTTCAGGGGCACACCGAGCGAAGCCGTGAGATGCTCGTCCTCCCAGCCCGGCAATCGCCGCTCCCACCGCGCGTAGTCCTCCACCACCAGCGGTTTTCCACGTTCGAGCACCGTCCCAGCCGTCCCCTCGCCCGGGCCCAGGTGTTCGCCGGTGTGGTCTTTTCCATACCCGTAGCTGACGATCTGCTCCAGGCCACCTCGTCGGTCGTCAAGGAGGTACAGACTCCCCCCCGTGACACCCAGCAGGCTGCACCCGCCTTCTACCACCTCGCGCAGCAGCTGATCCAGGTCCAGTTGGCTTGTGATCGCCAGAGAGATCTCCTGGAGCCCCTCAAGTTGTTGGGTGTGCTCCTTAAGCGCCGCCTCCACTCGTTTGCGTGCAGTGACATCGCGAACAACAACAAGGTCGGCTGGCCTCCCTCGATAGGTCGTGACGTTGGCGTTAATCTCCACGTGCACCACATCGCCACCTGCACGCCTAAGCCTGGCTTCGTAGATCGGTCTGACCCCCATGCCCGCCGTCGGCCGCTCATGGCGCTTGGCCACCTTTGCGAGATCGTCAGGGTGGACGTAGTGGCGAAGCGAAGAGTCGGTGAGGTCGTCAACAGCGCAGCCCAGAATCTCCGCCAGGCGGGGGTTGACGTACTTGAGTCGGGCGTCTTGGATGA
>CAYMHT010000023.1:0-21834 GCA_964390305.1 uncultured Anaerolineales bacterium | reverse complement strand
CCCAGAATCTCCGCCAGGCGGGGGTTGACGTACTTGAGTCGGGCGTCTTGGATGACGGCAATGCCGTCGTTTGCCCGTTCAATCACGTTGCGGAACATCGTCTCGCTCTCCCGCAACTTCCGCTCCACGCGGTGCCGGTAGAGATTCATCTCCACCGTCAAGGAGAGCTCCCTCTGGTCAAAAGGCTTCAAGATGTATCCAAAGGCCTCAAGACCCTCAGCGCGCTGTAACGTCTCTTCCTCCGCGCAGGACGTCAGATAGACGACGGGAATGCCGAGGTCACCGCGCACTCTCGCGGCTGCTTCCAGGCCGTCCATCTTGCCCGGAAGCTCTGTGTCCATCAGCACCAGCTGCGGCTGCGTCTCGTCGGCTGTTCGGACCGCCTCCTCGCCTGTCCCAGCCATAGCCAGCACCTGGTAGCCGACGCTCTCCAGCTGCCTCTTGACACCCAGGGCAACGCCACGCTCTCGGTCAACAACCAGGATCTTGGCCTTGCTCATCTTCGGATCCTTCTTCTCAACCTCAGTCGTAGCTCGTCAATCGTCCATGGGCTGCCGCTGACGCGCGGCGGAGCGAGTGGCTCGACGCGCTTCGAGCCAGTATAACCCCTTTCCTGCCTCGCACAAGATCGCTTCACTGTGTGCGTCAGGCGTCTGCGGATCGTCTAGTCGGTCACTGGCGCCCACATCGGGAAGGTCGGATTGTGGACGGTTCTGTCGCCTTACCCCCTGCAACCCTTCACCTTCCAGACCGCCAGATCGAGAAGATGAGCCAGAGGCCAAGCAAACTGACGCCGACGAATCCAGCAACAACCAGAACCGTCGCCAGGCCTATCTCCTCCGCCAGGTCGAAAGCGGGGATGACCAAGGCGAGCCCAACGATCAGGGCAGCCAGAAGGACGCTCAATGAGATGCGATTCGCCGACCGGTCCAGCCGGCCGAGCAGTCGATCCAGGCCCTTGTGCTCGAGGGTCACCTCTAACTCGCCGCGCTCGGCCTGCATTAGAAGCCGGGAGCCGATACGGGGCAGCAGAGTAAGGAGGTCGCTCCAGTCGCCAGCGCTCTTGGCCAACCTCGGTCCGACATTGCGGGGGAGAACCATCTTCACCAGGAAGCGTCGCACGTGGGGCCTGGAGAAGGCGATAAAGTCAAATTCTGGGTCCAACTGAAGCCCCACACCTTCCAGCATGGCCAGCGTCTTTCCTACCAACCATAGCTGCGAGGGCAGTCGCAGGTGATGCCGAAAGGCGACGGGCGTGACATCCCGCATCACATCTTGGGCGCGTATGGCCTTCAACGGCAGCCCATGATACTTACGGAGCAGACGCGACAAGTCTTGCTCAAGGGCAACCCGGTCGATGTTGCCGACGATCGCTCCCATGCGAATCAGTTGATCGACGATGCTGTCTTCGTCCATCTGTATGGCAGCCACGTACAGACGCGTCAGATCAGCACGCGTTCGATAGCTCAGGTGCCCAACCATCCCGAAGTCCATCGCCCCGATGATCTCCCCAGGCATGATCACGAAGTTGCCAGGGTGAGGATCGGCATGGAAGAAACCATCCTCGAGAACCTCTTTGACGACCATCCGCGCCGCGTGAACCGCGATCCGGTGGCGATCATAGCCAGCTTCATCCAGGGCTTCGATGTTGTCGATCTTGATGCCTCTAATCCGTTCCATCACCAGCACGCGACGAGTCGTGAAATCCCAGTGGATCTCTGGCACGTAGAGGTAGGGGTCCTCGGCGAAGTTCTCTCGGAAGCGATCAGCGTTGTGACCCTCGCGATAGAAGTCCAGTTCCATGCGCAGCGTCGTGGCAAACCCTCTTGCAATCTGCGGTAGATCGTAGAGCCGTGCCAGCGAAATGCGGCCCTGAAGCAGCCGTGCGAGGTCCTGAAGAATCTCCAGGTCGACCTCGATGGTCTCCTCGATGTCTGGTCGCTGCACCTTGACGACCACATCGTCTCCATCGTGCAGGCTCGCGGGATGGACTTGCGCCAACGAAGCAGCAGCCATGGGTTCGTGCTCTATTCTGGCGAATAGCTCCGTCGTCGACTCTCCTAGCTCAGTCTCAATCTGCTCCTGGACTGGCTCCCAGGGCTCGGGGGGGACAGTGTCCTGGAGCTTGGTCAGCTCGGCGATGTAGGCGGGAGGGACAAGATCCGGGCGAGTACTGAGCACCTGACCCAGCTTTATGAATGTGGGCCCAAGCTCCACAAGCGCCAGTCGGAGTCGCTGGGGCGCGCCGAGAGGAGGCGCTTCTTCACGCCATCGACGGACCAGGCGGCGGGGCAGCGCCAGATACGGTTGCAGTTCCAGCAGATCGACCAACTCGCCGAAGCCGTGGCGGATGAATACCTGGGCAATCTCTTGGTACCGCCTGAGATGCCGGATCGTGCGCTGAGGACCTCTTACCATTCCTTTACCGCGGCTACCTAAGCGGTGGAGAATTCAGAGAAAGCTTCCCTGTCTTCGGAGCCACCTGCCTCGCGCAGTCACGACCAGGGGTTCAAGCTGCCTGGGAGCGCGCCCCTGGGAGCGAAACACAAGAGGCGGGACAGCCGCAAGATAGGCTCCCCCGCCCACAAATCACCTCTTGCTCCTCGTTCGCCGCGCTATGTCTGGGCTGACTTCAGCAGCTCCTGAATGTCCGCAAAGGCTTCAACAGCAGCCCTCTCACCAGCAGCAATCGTATCGCCAGCCCTAGAGAAGCCGATCAGTACGCTCACGTCCGGCGGGACATCAGGCCGGATGACAACATCAGGCGCGGCCTCCATCAGCCGGCGCCGATTAATCTCCTGCATCATCACGTCCAACGACCGAAGCATCACGTCGAGGGTACTAGCCAGTCCTTCAGGGATGTAGCGGCGCTCGCGCAACCTCTGAATCATTGCCGAGAAGGTACCGGTTCCTCCCAGTGCGTCGACGGCGATAACGACGTCGGCTCCCATCTCTCGCACGACATCAGCGGGAAGATTGTCCAGCAGCCCGCCGTCCACGAGCAGCTGCTCCTCCCTCTCGACCGGCTTGAAGAGCCCGGGCAGAGCGATCGTCGCCCGTATGGCATCGGTGAGTCGGCCCTCGTCCAGGGTTACGGCCTCCCTGGTCTTCAGGTCAACCGAGAGCAGCCCTAAAGGGCACCGCAAATCGTCGAACGTGCACTCTCCGAGCTGGTCAGTCAGATACTCAACAATCCTCTGCCCCTCGAAGAGGCCTCGTCGGGGGAGGGTTGGATCAGCCAGCGACAACAGCCTACGCGGGCTGGCCATCCGTAGTGCTTCCTGCTCCATGTACTCCGGCGTCAACCCCGCTGCGTACGCTGCCCCCACCAGGCCGCCCATGCTTGTGCCTGCCAGCAGGTCGATCGGTACGCGCCGCTGTTCCAGCACCTTGAGCACGCCGATGTGGGCCAGTCCCCGCGCACCCCCTCCGCTCAAGGCCAGGCCGACTTTGGGAACAGGACGCTCTTTCACGACGTGTTCCTTACCTCAGCCTGTGGTTGACTCAGTCCTCTTCTTCCTGTGGCGGCATTTCCTCCGACAGACGCTCGACTCGATCCAGCAGATCGTCGACCTTCCGACTCAACTCCTCAAATTCCTTGCGCGTGACCGGCCTCACCTCGTCCATTTCCTGGCGGATGATCTGGCGGAGCTCCTCCCGCTGCTTCTCCCCCTTGGCGACCAGAGCGTCGACCAGCTTTCGAGCATCGTCGGGTTCGACTTCCTCTTCCTTCACCAGCTCATTGACGGCTTCATTGATCTTTTCACGCGTCAGGCTCCACGCACCCAGCCCCAGGAGTAACGCCTTCTCGAGTATGTTTGCCATCGTTCAACCTCCGTATACACTTCAAGTGCTCGTGGCGACCCCGTTGCCCACCGGCTCAATGGGCCCTCGTGCGGTCGCACCCTGCCTGCACAGACAATTATACCGACGCTCATCCCGGGGTCAAGCCACACGTCTTGACGACAACGCCTCTCGTCTGTAGAATCTCACCCATGCAGGGCCCACCAGTTATCACACTCACGACTGATTTCGGCGGCGCAGACGCCTATGTGGCGACGATGAAGGGCGTCATACTCGACATTGCACCTGATGCACGTCTTGTTGACGTCACACACCAGATCACGCCGCAGGACGTACGCCAGACGGCCTACGTCCTCTACACCCTGTATCGATTCTTTCCCCGGCGCACCGTGCATCTAGTTGTGGTCGATCCAGGTGTCGGCGGTAGCCGTCGCGCCATCGCCTTGCGTACGCCTCGCGGGTCCTTCGTCGGGCCGGACAACGGCGTCTTCAGCTACGTGATCGCCGAGCAGGACATAGAGGTGGGAGTGGAGCTGGTCAATCCGCGCTATCGCCTGGCTCCGGTGAGCCAGACGTTCCACGGACGCGACATCTTTGCCCCCGCCGCCGCCCATCTGGCAACCGGCGTTCCAATCGACCAGCTCGGCCCACGGCTCTCGGATCCGGTCAGCTTGCCGCTTCCCCGGTTGCAGGTCGGCTCCGATGTCATTAAAGGCGAGGTGCTCCACATTGACCACTTCGGCAATGTGATCACGAGCATTGGACGCCTCCTTTGGAGGGCGGAGGAGCTGTGGCTGGAACCCGCCTTTGGAAAGCGACAAGCGCAGGATGTTTGTCTTCAGGCAGATCAAGCGTCGGTGAGAGCGGCAGGGCAGCAGATCCGGAGCCTATGCCGTACCTACGCTGACGTCGAGCCCGGCGATACGCTGGCTCTCGTGGGGAGTGGAGGGCACCTGGAGATCTCCGTGCGCGAGGGAAGTGCCGCCGCAGTGCTGGGTTTGCAGCCGGGCGATCCCGTCGAGGTCGAATGGTAGTGCGCCGATCAAGTTGGCGTACGAGTCGATACACTGGGCAGCGTCATCACGAAGGTGCTACCTGGTCCCGCGTCTCCCGTCTCTCCTTCGCCTGGAGGACTCTCCACCCAGATCTCACCGCCGTGGGCTTCGACAGCCAGCTTGCAGAAGGCAAGCCCCAGGCCGCTGCCGGACCGACGACCGTCTACAGACACAGACGGCACCTTGTAGAACTTCTCGAACAGCTTATCCTGTTCATCTCTAGGAATGCCAGGGCCCTCGTCCTTCACACCGATGAGTAGGTAGTCTGGACCGGTCTGCCCATCGGCTCGCGCCCACAGCTGGACTCGCCTGCCACTCGGGGTAAACTTGATGGCGTTGTCCAAGAGGTTGCTCAGGACCCGCGCGATCAGACCGGGGTCCACGTACAGAGCCGGCAGGTCTGGAGCAATCGAGGTTTCGACTGCGACCTCGGCCGATGCGGCCAGCGAGGAGAACTGAGCAACCGACTCCCGCAGGAGGGAACTCACGTCGACGGCCTGGCGGACCAACTCGAGCTGATCACTCTCCAGCTCACTGATACCAAGCAGTTCGTTGACCAGGGTCAGCATGCGTTCGCCGCTTCGTTGAGCCATCCCCGCGACCAGATTGAAGAACTCCCGATCGCGCTCGGCGAAGGCTTCTTCCATAAGCGTGAGGCTGTTGTCCAGTACGGTCAACGGAGAACGCAGATCGTGGACTAGCATATGCGTCATGTCGTCCTTCAAGCGGGCAAGCTCGATCTCTTCGGTCACATCGCGCAGCGCAAGGAGCCAGCCGGTAATTGAGCCTTCCTCGCCGCGCACTGGCGAGAGGCTGCGCTCAACGTGACGTCCCGAGGACTCAAGAGTGACAATCTTCCGCGTGGTGGCCTCTTCCCCCTCTGCCAGCGCCCGGCAGTCGGCTTTCAGATCCTCTATCGTGTATGCGAGCAGCCCAAGCAGGGGCTCATCCCCATCTGATTGTGGCCTACCAACGAGGGACCCCGACAGCTCCAACTGAGGGACGCTCAGAAAACGAGCCAGCGCCCGATTGGCGGCTACAATACGCCAGTCAGAGTTGAACAGCAGGATCCCCTCCTGGGTGGTCCTAAGGATGGAATCAAGCTCATGGACCCGTCGGGCAAGGGCTTCGTCGGTACGGGCATACAGACGCGCATTTTGGATCGCCACAGCCGCCTGGGCCGCGATAGTGGAGAGTACCGCCTGATGAGAGAGATCGTAGGCCCCCGCCGTGTCGTAGGACTGGACGCTGATCACCCCAAGCGCCTCGCCCGCTGCCAGGATCGGCACGCCGAGCCAGCACTCTGCCGTTCGACCGATGGAGGCGA
The DNA here is from genome assembly GCA_964390305.1 of uncultured Anaerolineales bacterium. GTDB lineage: Bacteria > Chloroflexota > Anaerolineae > B4-G1 > B4-G1 > SKLM01. Next base: position 15,648 of record CAYMHT010000023.1, on the reverse strand, counting down.
TGCCAAGCTGCTCCAGCGTGCCCTCCAGATCTCCTCGGATCAACAAGGGTTCACCCCTTTGTACGACGTATTCGGTCAGGCCGGAGCCGGTTCGCCGCGACCGCCATCGCACGTACTCCCCGTCCTCTACGACAAGCGGGAACGAGACCTCGTCAACATCCGAGGCATACAGGGCGACATAGAAGTTGCGGGCAGGCATGAGCTGTGCAACCTGGTCGTAGATTGCCGACACCACCGCCTCGATGTCGAGGCTGGCGCTCAGAGCTCGGCCAACCGCCTGAAGGCTACTTAACTCCTGGACACGCCGTTCGACCCGGCGGCTGGTCTGCGCCAGGCTGTGCATGATGAGCGACACGGCAACCACCCCGACGGCGAAGAGAACGAATTGCACGATCCCCAGACGCATGTAGATCGAGGCCGTCAGAGGGGCGAGAACTAACGGGCCGCCCTCGTACAAGATCAGACGGGGCAGGGATCGGCTGTAATGCTGGAGAACCTCTTGGCCCCGCGCGGCCACGAGGGGCAGCAGAGCCACGTGGTTAACAACCAGATAGACGAGCCCAAAGATCAACAGCAATGGGATGTCGAAGAGCTCGACGACCGCCAGCGGGACGTTGCCTCCAAGCACACGAAAGACGGCACCACCGACCAGCACACTGGCGGTGTGCGCCACACCGTTTGCAGCCCCGATGGTGACCAACTCCGAGCGACTCGTGACCCGAGGCAGTCCCAGCCAGTCGGCCCACCAGTAGCTGAGCGCTACGTGAATGCCTGCGCCGCAAAACGCCGCCCACCCTGTTGGAACGGGCCCCATCACCAGATAGGCCGCCACAGTCGCCATCGGCAGCAGCGAGACCGCGCCTCCGGCAAGGTGCACCCCGAAGATATCTGTAAAGACAATTAGGGCGCCAAACAGGACAGCGGGGAGCATCTGCCCCGGCGCGGGTGGCCCAACAGTCGTCGCCCAGACCAGGGTGACCAGCACAGCGAGACCTGCCAGCCAGTAAGCGCGGTAGAGGTGGCGCCGTACCATCGGCAAACTACCCTCGGCCTATTCTGGCACCCACAGCACGCACGAGCAGCCCTTCAATCACGGTCGCATTCGGCTGCAGAGCCGCTGGCCTGCAGGGAATGGAGCACGCGCTCCGGGGTCAGGGGGAACTCATCGATCCAGACGCCGGTTGCGTCGTGAACCGCGGCGATCAGCGCCGGAGCCAGCGGAATGAACGGCATCTCCCCCATACCGCGCGCCCCCCACGGCCCACGTGGATCCGCCTCTTCGACGATGATCGTCTCAACGTGCTCTGGCACGTCGGCGATCGTGGGGATGAGGTACGTGCTGAGGTGCGGCGTCAGGATTCGCGCGCCTTCGGTGACAAAGTTCTCGCAGGTAGCCCAGCCTACTGCCTGCACCACCCCGCCCTCAACTTGCCCTTCGACCTGCTGAGGGTGGACCGCTCTGCCTACATCGTTGGCGCACACCACGCTGCGAATGTCAAGCTCGCCGGTTTCAACGTCCACGTCTACCTCTACTGCCTGGGCCACATAGCCGTAGGCGAAGTTGGGCAATCCTTCGCCAGTCTCCGGGTCGAAGGGCGTCGTCTCCGGAGCCAGGTACGTGTGCTCGGCGACGGCCGGTCGCTCACCGTCCCTCCACCGTTCCAACACCGCGGCGGCCGTCTCTCGAACGGCGTTGCCCGCCATGAAGGTCGTGCGAGACGCCGAGGTCGAGCCTGAGTTGCCAGGACTCGTCGCCGTATCGGAGGGCTCCAGACGCACCTTCTCGAAGGGCACGGCGAGCGCCTCAGCCGCCATCTGGCAAATCACCGTATGGGCCCCTTGACCCACATCGGCGCTACCGACATAGACCACGGCTCGATCAATCTCCTCTTCGCCACGTAGCTCGATTTTCGCCCAGCAATTCTCCTGATAGCCAAAGGAGAACCCGACATTCTTGTAGCCCACGGCCAGACCAATGCCGCTCCGCACTGCCGCACGAGGCTTCCCCGATACCGACGCTGCCTGCGCCGACGGCTTCTGCCAGCCTTCTTCCGATCGCTGCCATCCGGCCGCCTGGGCGCATTGCCGGGTCACCCCCCTCAGGCTGACGCCTCCAGGAAGCGGCGTACGCGTCGTGGTTGGGGTCTCGTCGCGTAACAAATTCTTCATCCGCACTTCGACCGGATCCATTCCGAGTGCCCGAGCCAACTTGTTCATCTGCATCTCTGCAGCGAAGATGCCCTGCGGCGCGCCGAAGCCGCGCATCGCACCACCGGGCGGATTGTTGGTATAGACTCCGTCTACGTCAACCTTGGCATTGGGAAACTCATAGGGTCCAGTGCAGGTGAGGGTCGTGTTGCCCAGAACCTTATTGGTCGTGTAGCAGTACGCACCACCGTCGCCCACCACCCGAACCTCTGCAGCGACCAGCTTCCCTTCGTGGGTGGCCCCCCACTTACAGCGGAACCACATACGATGACGCTTGCAGTGCCCGACGATCGATTCCTCGCGAGTCCATGCGATCTTAACTGGACGTTGGAGACGCAGAGCTGCCAGTGCCAGCACAATCTGTACCGACATATCCTCGCGCCCGCCAAAGGCACCGCCAATGGCCGGGTAGATCACGCGCACCTCCTCTGGGGAGATATCGAGCGCGTGCGCGATCTGGTGCTGATCCTCCCACGTCCACTGGCCGGCCACCACCACTGTCACACGACTCTCTTCGTCGATGTACGCCAGGCCAGCCTCAGGCTGGAGATAGGCATGCTCCTGCGCTGGCGTCCGGTACTCGCCTTCAACGATCACGTCGGCTGCCGCCCATCCGGCCTCCATATCGCCTTTGCGGATCTGATGGTGACAGATGACGTTGCCGTCAGTGCTCAGCTCAGGGTGAAGCTCGCTGGGCCGTCGATGGGGATGGAGCTGAGGCGCATCGGGCTCGAGCGCCACAAAAGGATCGGTGACCACAGGCAGATCCTCATACTCGACTCGGATCAGGTCGCGAGCGCGAGCGGCGGCGGACTTGGTCTCTGCCACAACCAGAGCCACCTGGTCGCCCACAAAGCGCACGACATCGGCGCCCGGCGGCCCAGCACCGCTGGGCTGGTCGGATCCTGGGCCGCAAAGCACCGGCTGATCCCGCGTCTGCAGCCCATACTCATTCACCGGCACGTCCTCGGCGGTGAAGATCGCCACCACGCCTGGTACCTCCTCGGCCGCAGATGTGTCGACACTGAGCACACGGGCGTGGGGTCGCCCGGCAAAGAGAATCTTGGCCTGGAGCATATCCTCCATCACAAAATCCCCGGGATATTTCGCCTCTCCGGTCACCTTGGCACGAGCGTCCACGCGGGCGACAGCCTGTCCGACAACGTCAACCATAGGTACCCCTTCCGCTGCTGCTCGTCAGTCTCCGATCTCCAAGCTCAAGATTCGGCGCAGAATGGCCACAGTAGCCGCGTAGGTCGAATCCACCCCGAAGTAAGAGAGGCGCTGTGCACCCAGATTCCTTCCCTTGCCCAACGGAGTATCCGATGCGTAGTGGATGATGCCTACGTCGAACGGCACCGCGTCAGCGTAGAGCGTGACGATCTCGTTCGTCGGATGGCGGGTTGGACGCACCGCTTCATAGACAGCCGAGAGATATGGCCCGGCCTCCATCTCGATGTCCGTATATCCCTCCCGGTAGAAGACGTCCATATACCGCTCATTCTGAAGGAATGTTCCCCGCACGCTGATGGATTTCTGATTGTCAAGGGCCGTGCCATACACCAGGCACGGGGCCACGTCAGCAGCGGTGAAGCAGTTGTTGTACAGGTAGGTGTTACGCGAATGCTCGTCGTGGACGACGTACGGGATCATGACATCGCCGATACGGCCATTGAGCGTGGCTGCCTTGCCCAGGACGTAGACACCGCGCAGAGCATCGACGCTGGTGGCTACTTGCGAGAGGATGTGGTACGCCCCCATCCCCAACGGATAATCAATATTGACGATGACAGCATCGCTCTGAGCCAGTCTATCGAGATGGGGCACATCGAGACGGGGATCGAACCAATCGGGACGCAACCGGGATATCTCGACCACCTGGGCTTCGACGTCGAAGACGTGATGACTGTCAATATGCTTGATACCGCCGAGGGCCTCCTCTTCCTCCCGCTGGTGCCAGGGCTCCTCACCGCGCCGACGTGCCATGAAGTCGCGCAGGATGAAGTAAAGCAGATTCTCGCGGCGGGACGGAACCTCTCCCTTGCGAATCCGAGCGTACTCCTCCAGCAACCCCGGTGTGCCCTCTTCCCCCAGAAACTCCAGCAGCTTCTCCTCGTGCCGTAGAGCAAAACCCGAGAGCAGGTTGACCACACTGTGTACGTTGCTAGAGATGAAATGGACCGGCCTTTCGCTCAGATCGACCGGGGATCGGCTGGCGATGATCTCCCACCAGCGGCGTGTGGCCTTCCGGTAGTCGACCCGTGATCCGGCCAAGAGACGCACAGCAAGGCGCTTCGGCTCACGTCCCACGTCCCGCAAGAGCGACGGAAACGCATCGTTCCAGATCGATTCCAGGCGATCCACGTCATCAGCACCGAGACCCAGTGCATCCGAGACTTCGTGGCGCAGCATCTCCCACTCCGGATCACCGGCATGGCAGTGCGCCTCCAGCTTCGCGAGCAAGGGATGGTCGTGGAGTCGCCGGTGTATCTTGTTCCATTCGATCTGGAACGCCGTCAGCATCGGGATAAGATCGTCAATGTCAGAGACGCTGGCGATGAAGACGGCCATCGTCTCGTGGCCGTCGAAGAAAGTGCGTCGTCGCCGACCAGGAGCGCTGACTGAATCCCATTGCTCGACGTCGCCATACCCACGTCGGGCGAAGACGCGCTCCGACTGCCCCATCACCACCAGCCTGGTCTGGCGGATACAGTGCGGGAGCCTCAGCGAGCAATAGATGAGTGCCGCACCGTCCGGCTCCTCCTGCCTGGCCTTGACGTGGAGCGAGGAGTTCATGCCCAGATGTGACTCAACAAGGGAGCGCACCTGCACCTCATCCGTGGTGCGGAGGAGCGAGTAGTACGTCCGCATGTAGAGCGAGATCTCTTCGCTGCCTGTGGTAGGGACGGTTCGTTCCATGATGAGCGACTAGCAATCGGTGGAGGAGGCGACTTCTGCTTCGCACCCCCTGCGGAGAAGGGCTTCAGCCGCGAGCAGGGGGCATCTCTTTCGTCTGCGCACCCGTCATCGGCCATTCCCCCTCGCTGCCTTCTCGATGGCTCGCACGATCTTGTAGTAGCCGGTGCAGCGACAGAGGTTCCCACTCAATCCGACCTCTATCTGCTCTCGCGTCGGATCTGGAACCTCCTCCAGCAAGCTGGCTCCGGCCATCACGAACCCAGGCGTGCAGTAACCGCACTGGACGGCACCTTCGTCGATGAAGGCCCGCTGGACCGGATGGAGCTCATCGCCCGTGGCGAGGCCTTCCACGGTGACGATTTGTGTACCGTGGGCGCGAGGCGCTGGCGTCAGACAGGCCAGCACCGCAATACCGTCCATCCAAACGGTGCAAGCCCCGCATTCGCCCTCGGCGCAACCCTCCTTAGCCCCTGTCAAACCCACGTCCTCGCGCAACATGTCGAGCAGCGTCTTGTTGTTAGCTCCCTGAACAACGACGTTCTCTCCGTTGACCGTGCACTCAATGGGCTCCAGCCCCTCGTGCCGGTGGCGGATCGTCCTCCCGGCCAGGCGTGGGTAGCGACCCTTTGTAGCGCCCCACAGCATCGGCGGTGCGTGGGGAAATTCTTGGCGCTCGTCGCCCTCACCAAGAGAGGACAGCACTCGGCGCACCAGTACCTTGATCGCCTCCTGGCGGTAATCAGCTCCGGCCCGGATGTCGTCTATGCAAGAGGTTGTCTGGGCTGCCAATTCGGCTGCTCTTTCGATACTCTCGTCGTCCAACCGTCTCCCCACGAGCGCACTCTCAGCCTCGCTCGCGCGGATGACTGTCGGCGCCACGCTCCCCATCGTGATGCGAGCCTCGGCCACGATGTCCTCGTCGAAACGCAGCACCGCCGCCGCGTTCACCACAGAGATGGCATGCATGCGCCGAAGAGCCAGCTTCGCAAATGTACCGCGCTCATGGGCACCCAGGGTGGGGAAAACGATATCCGTTACCATCTCGTTGGGGGCCAGGGCCGTCTCGCGCACACCTTCATAGAAGTCGGCGAACGACAACGTACGTTCGCCATCCGTGCTGCGCAGCGTCAGCTGAGCATCCAGGGCCCAAAGCGCCGCGATAGTGTCGTTGGCTGGAGAGGCAGTGACGAGATTGCCGGCGATTGTGCCGCGATTCCGCAACTGCGGCGTACCGACACGCCAGCACGCCAGCGCCAACGGATAACCTCGTTCCAGCAACAGGTCCGAGGCCACAGCTCGATTGTGCGTCACTGTCGGCCCCAGGTGAACGAACCCGTCCTCCACGGATACCTGGTTCAATCCGCCGACTCGCGTGACGTCGATCAATCCCTCGAGCTCTCGACTGCCACGCTGCAACTCGACGATCAAGTCGGTCCCACCTGCGATGACGCGAGCCTCTGGCCCGTGCTCGGCCAGAAGCCGCAGGGCATCCTCAACGCTTGTCGGGGAATAGTAGACTTGCCACATCGCCTGTCTCCTGGGTTGGAGCGGGTTCAATCGAAATACATGCTGAGCGTATCACACCAGAGTGACGGACGCTTCGTAAACCGGCAAGGATTCTTCCAGGGGAGAACCCCCCGCGGATCCGCGCCACGCCTCCCGATCGACGGAAGCGGTCGCGCTCCGTCCGTGTTCGCCCGACTTTTCCGTAGACGCTCGACAAAGTATACTCGCTATCGGAGCGTTAGGCAACCGGCTTACGGCGCTTTCAGGTGCAACCTTATGGACCTATAATACGTAGTGTATGATGCCAGATACTGCGGACACCAGGCGTCCGCGGAGCGACTCCGCGGCTGACGAGCAAGAATGGATTGATGCTGCTCGGAAGGGAGGCAAGACAGCTTTCGAGCACCTGGTGAAGGTCTACCAGACGCCGATCTACAACTTAGCCTACCGAATCTTAGGCAATCGCTTCGAGGCCGAGGAAGCCGCTCAGGAAGCGTTTATCCGAGCTTATAGACACTTGGATAGTTACGATCCCGGACGGCCTTTCAGTTCATGGGTATTTTCCATCGCCTCCCACTACTGCATCGACCGACTGAGACGCCGCCGGATCGACTGGCTCCCACTCCGCGAAGAGATAGCGGAGCCAGCGCGATTGGCAAGCGCCAGCCCTAACCCGGAGGTCGTGGTGACAGAGCGGGATCGAGAAGCCTGGATCCAGGTGCTGATGAATGCGCTCTCTCCCACAGACCGGGCGGCGCTGACCCTTCACTACTGGTACGATTGCTCCTATAAAGAGATCGCCGAGGTACTCGATCTGACAGTCAGCGCCGTGAAATCCCGGCTCTATCGGGCCCGACGGGCTCTGGCGGAGCAGATGGAAGGAGAGCCGTATGCGTTGTGAGCAAGCCGGGGCGATGATGTCGGCACGCCTGGATGGCCACCTCGATCGCATGGAGATGTCACGCCTGCAGGAGCATCTCGCATCGTGCAGGGCATGTCAGGCCGAATGGCAGAAGATGCAGGCACTCGACCAGCTGTTCAACGGAGCACCGATGATCGAAGCCCCGACCTACCTGCAGGCAAGAGTCACGTCACGTATCGAGCGACGCGAGCAAGCCCGGCGCGTAGCTGTCGGGGGCCTGGCACTGGCTGTGGGAGTGACGACGTTAGCGCCGCTGGTATTGGTGCCCGCCGTCCTGGGTCTCGTGGGCGGGCTCCGTGTCGCCCCTGCATTGCTTGTCAGCGGCCTGGAGACGATCCTCCAGTTGCTCGTCCTCGTCGACGCCCTGAGCTGTACGCTACTCACCCTGCTGAATCAGTTTGCCGTCCCATTTGTCGTGCTGGGTGCGGGCAGCCTTCTCGTAGCCCTGGTGTTGAACGGATTGTGGATCACCGCGGTGCGCAGACTGTGCGTGGCGCGCTGATAGAAGAGGATGATAGACGCAAGGGTCGGTGGATCGAAGGAGGGAAACGGAAATGAAGAAGCGAACGATACGACTCGCAGCTTCGATGTTGGTGATCAGCGCACTCGCGTGCACCATCACGCCGAGGATTCCAGATCTTGACATCAAGGTGCCGACGCTCGAAGTTGGGGAGATGCAGGAAGAGAGACACAGCGTTCCCGTCGCCGGTGCCGAGTCGGCTGACGTAGACATCGTCTTCGGTGCAGGTCGGCTCCAGCTCGAGGCTGGCGTCTCCGACGAGTTGCTGTCGGGCGCCTTCCATTACAATGTCGATCGATGGGCTCCAGAGATCACCCGCGAGGGAGACAACCTGACGATCAAGCAGGGCGGCGACGAGGGCAAGTGGGGTATCCCCAGCGGGAACATACGCAACCGGTGGGAGCTGGAGTTCTCGCCACAGGTCGCTCTCGACATGACCATTCGGGCGGGGGCGAGCGAGGGCGAGCTAGACCTCACCCACCTGCAGGTGTCCAATCTTGACGTCGACGTTGGAGCGGGGAAACTCGTCCTGCGCTTCGACGACCCCAATCCTATCGCGATGGATCAGTTCACACTGGATGCTGGAGCTTCGAAGATTGAGGTGCTTGGAGTCGGGAACGCCGGTCCGGAGACGATGCGGCTCCAAGGCGGCGTCGGCGACATCTCGGTCGATCTGACCGGTGGCTGGACTCGCTCGGCCGAGATCAAGGTCAGGGCGGGGGCCGGGGCAGTGACGCTGCGCTTACCCAAGGACATCGGCGTGGAGGTGAAGACAAGAGGTGGCCTGGCGAACGTGGAAGCATACGGATTGAGACAGATGGGCGACACCTATACGAATGACGCCTTCGGCGAGACCGAGATTGACCTGCTGATCGACGTGGTGACCGGCATCGGCAATCTCCGTTTGATCGAGGAAGGCACCAGGGAGTGAGGTTCGGAAATGGAGGAGGGGGTATGCAAAAGCAAGCGGTGATGCTGTTGACGCTCGTGGTCCTCGGACTGCTGCTCCCGGCGATGCCGGTGGCAGCAACCAGCCCGCAGGACGACGGAGTCGTCATATGGAACGAGGACTACACACTGACCGCAGGTGCAGAGCTGGACGGCGACCTGGTGGTCTTCAATGGCGACGCGATCCTCGAATCCCGCAGTCGGATCAAGGGGAATGCCGTCGTCTGGAACGGTAACGCGGACGTGAATGGTGCCGTCGAGGGGAACCTGGTCGTCTCAAACGGAGACATCCGCTTGAGCGGGGATGCCCTCGTGGAAGGCGACGTTGTATGCAGCTGGAACTGCGCCATCGAGCAGGAGGCGGGAGCCCGGATAGGTGGGGACATTGTCGAAGGCCCGTCTCTGCGGGGGATCCCTTTCCGTCACTGGAGCGCCCCAGGGTTCCGAATAGTTGTACCACTTGTACCGGTCCCCGAACGGGGGCCGTTCTGGACGTCCGCTCCGGAGCAGCTTCTCAGGTGGTTCTTCCGGGCTGTCCGGGGGGTCGTTACGATTCTGGTCATCACAGCGTTAGGGGCGGTCGTATCGCTAATCTGGCCCAAGGCGACAGCTCGGGTTGGCCTCACGGCCTTCCAATCGCCAGGAGCCAGTCTGGGCGTTGGGTGTCTGACCCTCGTTGCGGGCACCGCTCTGATCATCGCGCTGGCGATCACCATCTGCCTTTCGCCGGCTGCTGTACTGATAGCCCTCGGCCTGGGCGCTGCCGGCCTCTTTGGCTGGGTCGCAATCGGTGCGCGAGTCGGTCGACGCCTGCTCGAACAGCTGCATGCCGGCGAGATCGAACCGCTGTGGGTCGCCAGTGTGGGGACCTTGATCATCACCCTGATCAGCCTGGGACTTAGCGCCGCATTCTGCCTCGCTCCCCTCGGTTGGCTAGTCACGCTGGCCATCAGTTGCTTCGGTCTGGGCGCTGTCGTGTTGACGCGGTTCGGCACAAGGCGCTACCTCCCTGGCCAGGGTCGACAGATTCCTGAGCCGCCACCGCCGCCCCCTCCGGCTGAGGCGACACGCGAGCCTCCAGCGCGCACCATGACTGAGAATCCACCTGAGTCACCGGCTTCGGGGGTAGAAGGCGGAGAGGCAGAAGGCACATAGCTTCTTCCGTGCACAGATCAGAAGGCCGACAATCTCCTGTCCGTCGGCTCTCCGCTGCCACCGTCTCGCCTGTGCTGACGGCGGAACAACTGTCCGTCTAGACGCGTCTATATATCGAGCAACTCCGGTCGCCGATCGCCGATGCAGTGCCATGGTCTATTGGCGGCTGGGATTACTGGATACAGGAGGATCAATGAAGGGACGTCATCTTGCCACACTGGTTCTGGTCGCATTCGCGGTGGCAGCCTGTGGAACGAGCGCTGAGACTGCCACCCCCTCACTGGAACCCACGGTCGAGGGGAGCCCTGCGGCACCGGAGCCGACGGTCGAGGAGAGCTCTCCATCACCGGAGCCGAAACCCGGCGAGAGCCCTCTATCGCCCCCGGCGACTCCGTCGGCGGATCGCTCAGACCGGGGGATGAGCCCCATCGTGACGCCCGCTGAGCCAACGGATCAGGTCCTGGCGGCTGCCAGGCAGCGTCTGGCGAGCGAACTAAGTGTCTCGACAGAGGCGGTCGAGGTCATCGCTGTCGAGCCGGTTGAATGGCCAGACACCAGTCTGGGCTGCCCGAGGCCGGGAGAGGCTTATGCCCAGGTTGTCACCCCGGGCTATCGGCTCAGGCTGCGCGTCGAGGAGAGACAATACGAAGTGCATACCGACACGAGCGGCGAAACCACCGTCGTCTGCGAGCAAGCTCTCGAGCAGGGGTCCGCGGCTGCCGTGGCCTATGTCTCTGAGAGGTTCGATGTGCCCCGAGAGAAGATCGAGATCCTATCCGTCGAGTCGGTCGAATGGCCAGATGCCAGCTTGGGTTGTCCAGAGCGAGGCAAGTCCTACGCCCAGGTCATCACGCCAGGCTACCGGGTCATTCTCCAGGTCGAGGGCCGGGAGGTCGAGGTCCACACAGACCGGCAAGGACGGAACGTCGTTATCTGCAAATCCGGGGGCTAGGCCAAGGTGTGAAGCCCTAAGCGTCTGCGTTCAGCCCGCGACAGACACAGGCCAGGACGCCCGATCCCTCGCAGCACCCCCGCAGTGAGAGGAAAATGCGGGGGTGCTCACGATCTACAGCTCATCCTCGAGCTTGGCGATGAAAACCGCCAGGCTATCCGCGCCCCGAATCCGCAAACGGGGCATCTCAAAGAGGCTGTCTCTCGTATGCGTCTGTCCCCACTCCGTCGTCACCGCACCCCAGTAACCCGCCGATTCTAGCACCTTGATGACGCGATCATCTCGACGACCCGACGGATAGCAGAAGAAGCGGGGCGTTCGGTCAGTATGGTATTCGATCGCCTCTTTGATGCCCAAGATCTGATAGACGAGGAAGTCGTACGGGCGCCCCCGCAGATCCACGTGATCTCGACCGTGGGCCTGGATGGACATCCCGGCATCCGACATCTCTCTCGCCTGCGCCCACGTCAAGTACTCCTCGCTCTCGTAGTGGGCAGGGGTGGCCAGCACAAAGAAAGTGGCCGGGAATCCGTGATCCAAAAGTTTGGGAAACACCACCTCGTAGGCATCACGATAACCGTCGTCAAAAGTGAGCACGACGGGTTTCTCTGGCAGCGGATATCCCTGTGTCAGGTTGAGATAAACATCGGTGAGGGTGACCGGATGGTAGCCCGCCCGCTCCAGGTATTGAAGCTGAGCCTCGAAGGCCTCGGGCGACACCGTCAGATCTCGGCGATACACATCGGCATCGGGCGGCAGCTCCGACACGTGATGATACATCAAGATCGGGACGTCCACCTCATCCGGCACAGGAACCTCAGTCGGCGTCGGTGTGGGAGCGACTGTCCCCTTGGGAGTCGAAGCGCCCAGTCCCGCAGCTGGCGCGATCAGGTCCGGTACCTCCCAGCGACCGTAGGTCGGACTGACAAGAACCACGCCGAGAATGACAGCCGTAAGGAGTAAGCTGAGCGTGAAACCTACGAAAACTGTGTCCGATGACTTCAGATCCAACTGCCTGCCTCTCGATCCTTCTGCTGTGAAAGCATCTCAGAGATCGCTTCGCGTCCCCGTCCGCTGGATTAGAGAACCCACAGGCCCCACATGGGCAACGGATCGATCCCTGGACGGGGCCACGCGGATACGATAACCCGAACGTACCTCTCTGTCAAGGTTGAGTTCAGAGCCTGACACCACGGCCTCAGCGTGAAGAGGTCGACCTGTGCCAGCTGTCGATAGCCTCGCGGGTGGCACGGAAAGCCAGGGGCGGCAGATCCTCCGGCGGGAAGAAGGCAGCCCGATCCACCTCATCGGCCGCGCGCAGCTCACCGCCGACCTGTCGGGCGAGGTAGACGATGACAATATCCGCCCCGCTCTCATGCTCTTGCCCACCGACGACGTCGAGCAGACTCGTGATCTCGACCACCAAGCCCGTCTCCTCCCGGCACTCACGCACCGCAGCTTCGGCCGGGCTCTCATCGAAGTCGACGAAGCCACCAGGAAAGGTCCACAGACCCTGACGGGGTTGGATGCGCCGACGGACGAGAAGCACCTCACCGTCCTGCTCGACGATCACGCCGGCAGCGACCTTATGCTCACGGAAGACAACTCTGTCGCATACGGGGCAGAAGCGACGCACGCGCCCAAAGGCCTCCCTTTCTTCCAGCGCGTGACCGCAGCGGGGACAGTAGCTTAGCTCAAGAGGGCTTGCCAAGCGGCCGCTCCCCAGGAGACGTCCAGAGACAACTTCCACGTCCCTGGACGATGCTCTGCGACATCATGTGCTTCAAGGGTCGATTCCCTACCCAGACGCGGCCCTAGCGGCGGCGCGCCTGCCAAGCTCGGATCGTGCCGAAGGTGAGCACCAACGCGGCGAGACCCAGCGCAACCTCGAGGGCCCTCCAGGGCACATGGGCCTCGCTCAGGCCTTCCTGCTCCCAAACCGGCGGAGGGGTCGCCTCGAACTCGCTGGGGGTGGGCTCAAGCAGGCCGAGCTCCTCCTCGGAGACCAGCGGTTCCTCAGGTGGGATGGTGGGCGTCAAGACGAATCTCTCGGTCACCGTGGGCGGGGTAGTCGGGGCCGCGAGGGACCTGACCTCCTCCGTCGGACCGGCCTCTTCCGCCGGCGGCGGGGTCGCGCCTGCTCCGGGGGGGGCCTGGGCAGCCCTCGTGGCCTCGGCCGGGCTCAGCTCCTCTTCAACCGCCACCTCCGGCTCTTCCGGTGCCTCCTCGGCGGGAGTGGTGTCCTCTGCCTCGGGAGCACCGCCCATTCCAGCCGGGGCCTCTGCAGCCCTGGTCGCCTCAGCCGGGCTCAGCTCGTCCTCGGCGGCCATCTCCGGTTCCTCCCGCGTGTCTTTCGAAGAGGCCGTGGGGGACGGCGCAGGCCCGACCGCAGACTCCCGCTCGACCTCACGGGTGACGACAGCCTCGACCTCCATCGGCGCGCGTTCCTCGCTCTGCAGCATCGGCTGTGGCGCGGAGGCCAACCCTCCGACCCCGGGCAGCAACAGGTCGCCCGCCAGCACGACGACGAAGAGCAGGCTGACCACGGCGGTCGCCGCGGTCAAGAGAGGTGCGGCCCAGGCACGACGAGGCTCGGGTGCAGGAGCGGGCTCACGACGCCTCAGCACAGATTCGGACAGGATGAAGTTCCGCGGGGCAGAGACCTGCGGGAGCTGATGCACGAGAGAGACGGTCTGGTGCAACGTCCTTAACTCGGCTCGCAGCGCCGGATCCTGTGATAGACGCGCCTCCAGCTGCTCTCGCTCTCGTTCACTCAACTCGCCATCGAGGTAAGCTGAGAGCAACTCGTCGCGCCGCTCCTCTTCGCTCCTGCGCCATCCCAGTAGTCGCAACATGGACATGGTCCCTACAGCCTGCACCTTCTAGTCGTTCTCTTCCCCACCGCTGCCATCTGTCACTTAAGACGATACTGAGCGGGCAAAAGTTCCCCTTGCTCACGAAGATAGTCACGGAGCTTGGCCCGCGCCCGCGCCAGGCGGGACTTGACGGTCCCCAGCGGAGCGTCGGTCGCTGCCGCGACCTCCTGATAACTGAACCCCTGCACATCAGCCATCACCAGTGTGACCCGTTGGTCCGGCGGGAGCGCCTGGATTCCCGTCTCCAGCATCCGGGCCACCGTCTCCCGCTCCGCGTGCTCCTCCGGCCCCTCGGCCTCACTGATCAGCGCCGGATTTGCCTCCTCGTCGATCTCGAAATCCTCGATCGACGTGGCAGGCTGTCTCTTGCGCCGGCGCAGTTCGTCGTAGCACGCGTTGGACACGATGCGCATCAGCCATGCCTTGAAGGAGCTGGGGTACTTGCCGCGAAAGCTCTCGATGTTTTCAAACGCAGAGATAAAGGCCTCTTGAGTAGCATCTGAGGCCGAAGCGGGGTCCCCCATAATGCGGTAGGCGAGATTGTAGACCTGGTCCTGGTAGGCCAGCACCAACTCGTTGAAGGCATCCAGATTCCCTCGCTGCGCGGAGGCGATCAAGCTCTGTTCGTCTATCTCTTCCCTCAAGGTCATTTGCGCCATCAGCAGTGCGCGACAGTGGACACGGAGCGTACAAGCTATTATCACATAAAGAGGGGTTTGCGTCAACGGGGAGCGGCGTGGGAACGTGGGAACGTTGGCAGGTGGGCGGTTGCAGGTTGAAGGTTGGACGTTGGGGCGGAGGGGGCTGTGGGGAAGGATGTGGCTGGACCCCTGAGGCGGGGAGAAAGGCTGGTGGCGCTGAGAGGGGTGGGGACGCCAGATGGGTTGGGGAAACTTTTCTGTAGGGAACAAGGGTATGTCGCCCTGGCGTCGGGTGTGTTCTGCAGATCTCATAGCTCGATCCCCAGCTCCTCGCCGACCTCGTCGAGGGCGCGGTTGAGGGCCTCTTCGAGCAGGGCGTCGGTGCCGCCGGTGAGGGCCTGCTGGTGGCGGAGGAGACGGCCGAGGCGGCTGGCGTTCTGGCCGTGGATGCGGAGCAGGCCGGCGATCTGTTGGACGGTGAAGTGGTGCCAGCAGGCGTCGATGTAGCGGGAGAGGAGGGCCCGCTTGATGGACAGGTCGACGATGATGGTCTCGATGGACCATCCCTCGATTCCACTCGGGACATGCCCCTCTACCCCACCCGGGATAAGGGCCTCGATTCCGTCCGGGACGAGGACCTCGGCCTCGCCGGGGACAGGGGCGCCGGTGGGGGCCGGCACCTGGCTTTCGGCGGGCTCAGGCCCCTGGTCGGCGGCGGCGGATGCGGCGATGCGCCGGACGGTGGAGGGGCGGGCGTAGTAGCCGTGTTTGAAGGCGTTGGTGTTGCCGGGCGGCGCGCCGCCCCGGTCGGGCTTCCCTCCGTGGGCGGAGCAGCGGGGCGGGTCGGTGGTGCGGACGGCCCAGGCCTGGCAGGGGGAACCGTCGACGCGGGTGGCGGTGCAGCGGCGGCTGTCCCCGGTGATGGCGGCGCGCTCGTGCTGCCGCATCCCTGCGTGCGGGGCGGACGACGTCGTCTCTCGGGCGACAGGGGCCGGCGACAT
>CAYMHT010000022.1:22090-30762 GCA_964390305.1 uncultured Anaerolineales bacterium | reverse complement strand
AGCTGGACGACGTCACCGACCGCTGGGGGATCCGGGTCATGGCCGTCGAGATCCGGGAGGTGGTGCCGCCGCGGGCCATCGAAGAAGCGATGACCCGCCAGATGGCCGCTGAGCGGGATCGCCGCGCCATGATCGCCGAGGCACAGGGGAAGCGCGAGGCGGCGATCAACGTCGCGGAGGGCGAGAAGCAAGCGGAGATCCTCAGGGCGGAGGGCGACCGGCAGGCTGCCATTCTGCGTGCCGAGGGCTTTGCGCTGGCGCTCGATGAGATCTACAGGGTGGCCCAGGCAGTAGACAGCAAGACGCTGACGCTGCAGTACCTGGATGCGCTCAAGACGCTGGGCGAGGGCGACGCGACGAAGTTCGTCATCCCGACGGAGTTCGTGAACCTGGTGCAGCCGCTGGTTGCGAACGCCCGTGAGGCACTGGGCGACTAGAGACTGAGGGAATTCGGCTCGGAGCGTACGTGTAGCGCCCCTGCTACGGCCCTTCGCTGGTCACCGTGGTGGAGCGCTACACCGCGCTGACGGGGCGGCAGGGCCTTCCGCCCCTCTGGGCCCTCGGTTACCACCAGAGCCGCTGGTCCTACTATCCGGAGGCACGCGTGCGCCGGCTGGTCGCCGACTTCCGCGACACGTGTGACGTCCCGTGCGACGCGATTCACCTCGACATCCACGCTCTGGATGGGTACCGCTGCTTCACGTGGGACGAAGACCGCTTCCCGGATCCCGCCGGGATGATCGCCGAGCTCCACCGGCGGGGCTTCAAGGTCGTCGTCATCGTCGACGCGGGGATCAAGGTCGACCCGCCTACTCGGTCTACCGAAGCGGGATGGAGAAAGGTGGCTGGCCGCCTCGCCCTCGATCACCCACGGCTGACGGATCTGCTCCGCTGGCTGATCCCTGCGGGCGACGAGGCGCTCGACTACCGCGGCTGGCCGATCTCCGCCATCTCGGAGGACAGCAGGCCCGGGGCCCGGCTCCGCGCCCTGGAGACGGGACCGTACGGACGGTGCGTGTATCGCTGCGACAACGACGTCGTCGATCACCAGACGGTGAACATGGTCTTTGAGAATGGCACGTCGGCGGTGCTGGTGATGCACGGCCACGCCCACGAGGAAGCGCGCACGATGCGCTATGACGGAACGCGGGCGACGCTGCGCGGCAGGTTCGCCTACGGGATAGACGACGCCATTGAGATTCACGACCACCGTACCGGCCAAGTGGAGCGGATCGACCTCAGCAGCCCGACGGGCGGGGTGACTGGTCATGGCGGCGGTGACGACGGCGTGGTGGCCGCCTTCGTCCGCGCTGTGCGCCGGGGGAGGCAGGACGGGGGTGGCCCGCCCTCACGACTGCCCGCGAGTCTATGGAGAGCCAGCTGCTGGCCTTCGCTGCGGACCGGGCCCGGATGGAGGGGCGGGTCGTCGACGTGGCCGCCTTCCGACGGGAGGCAGAAACGGCTTAAGCGCAGCAATTTTCCTTGACATGAGGCTCGGCGCATGATATACTGTTTTTGAGAAAGCGTTTTGGCAACCTATCATCGCGGCGGAGGCGACTTTCTTCAAGACCTGATGAGCGGCTGATCCTGAGAGCACAGGGCAGCCGCTTTGTCTTTCATTGGCTTCGTGGCTACAAGGGGCCGGACATACGCACTGCCCTTCAGATGCGTGCCGGCCGACGAGGTCGCGGCTTAGGGCCTCGTCTGGAGAGGCGACGCGGTTAGACCGCACGATGGGGACAGCCCGTTCAGGTTCTCTCATCCCACTGGGGCAACATCCGATGGCATACACTACCTTACCGGTGTGGTTGCCTGCGTCCACTGCGGGCCTGGACGCGATGGATAGCCTGGTGAGCGATCCGAAATCCGGTTCCACTTCCCCGAGAGTCACGTGCTCGGGTCGACAAGGTGGTCTTATCTCTGAGACAAGTGAGGAGGTTGACACATGGAAATCCTGCTAGAGGGTGAAGGCGAACTACTGGGTTGGCACGATCCGGATGAGAACCGGAAGTGGGTTCTGGAGAACAAACCCAGGGATCTGCGCGACAAGCGTATGAGTGTCAAAGACGCCGTAGAGCAATTCGTGCACGATGGGGACTACATCGCCTTCGGCGGCTTCGGACACATCCGGGTCCCCATGGCTCTGTTGTATGAGATCATCCGCCAGGAAAGACGAAATCTGGCCATGGCCGGCAAGACCGCGGTCCATGACATCGATGTCCTCATTGGCGCGGGCTGCGTCAGCAAGGTGGAGGTAGCCTACGCCTTCGGTCACGAGCTGAGGGGCCTCTCCCCCGCGGGCAGGAGGGCGGTGGAGAGCGGTGAGTGCCAGGTGGTGGCCGAGATCTCCAACGCCGGTTACCAATGGCGCTTCTTGGCAGGGATGATGGGGGTACCCTTTGTGGCTTCTCGCAATATGCTGGGCACCGACACACTGAAGAAGAGCGCCTGCAAGGTCGTGGAGGACCCGTGGAGTGGGAAGCCCGTGTGCCTCATCCCGGCGGCGTACCCCGACGTGGCGATGTTTCACGTCCCGCGCTGTGACAAGTACGGGAATGCGCAGATCGACGGCATCCTGGTCGAGGACTTTGAGCTGGCCAGGGCGGCGCGGAGGGTCCTCATCACCACCGAGGAGATCGTGGACAACGACGCCATCAGGGCCAAGCCGCAGAACACCGCCGTCCCCTTCTTCCTGGTAGATGCGGTGTGCGAGGTGCCCTACGGTGCCCATCCGACCGAGATGCCCTACCTCTACTTCTTCGATGAGGAGCACATCGGCGAGTGGCTTCGGGTGTCGAAGACGCGCGAGGGGACAGAGGAGTACTTCGATAGGTACGTCTTTGGCGTCGACGACTTCGATGAGTACCTGGCTCTCGTAGGTGGGGTGAGGAAGCTCAGCTACCTAAAGAGGGTAGAGCAATACCGGGAGCGGGTCCAGGCTCCTTGGTTGGAAAAGGAGTAGTCCGCCTTCTCCAGTTCGTAACCAACCTGAACCGACGTTACGAATGACCAAGAGGAGTGAATCAATGGCTGAACATGCGACAAACTACAGTTCGAGGGAGCTTCTGGCGTGCGTGGCTTCCAAGATGCTTGAGGACAAGCGGTCCGTCTTTGTGGGCACGGGGCTTCCCATGGTCGCTTCCATGCTGGCACAGAAGACCCACGCGCCAGGCCTCCTTATCGTCTTTGAGGCGGGAGGCATAGGCCCTCAGATGCGGGTCCTGCCGATCTCGGTCGGTGACTCCCGGACGTTCCATCGGGCGGTGGCCGCCTCGAGTATGCATGATTCCATGTCCGTATCCCAGGCCGGCTACCTCGACTACGGCTTCCTGGGTGCGGCCCAGATAGACGTCTACGGCAACATCAACACCACGGTCATCGGAGATTGGGAGAGTCCCAAGGTCCGCTTCCCCGGAAGCGGGGGGGCGAACGACGTGGGCTCCTTCTGCCACCAAACCATCCTCATTATGGGGCAGGACAAGAGACGCTTCGTGGAGCAGGTGGACTTCATCACCACCCCAGGCTACCTGGATGGCCCCGGCGCCCGGGAGCGAGCAGGTCTCCCCGAAGGAAGCGGCCCCCACCGGGTGATCACGCAGCTTGGCGTCTACGGCTTCGACGCGGAGACGAAGAAGATGAAGCTCGTCGCGCTCCACCCTGGCGTCAGCGTGGAGGATGTGGCGGAGAATAGCTCCTTTGAGATCATAATCCCGGAGGAGGTGGACGTCACTGAGCCTCCGACGAAGGAGGAGTTACGGTTGTTGCACGAAGAGATCGATCCGACCGGCATGTCTATTGGGAAGTGATGACATGGCCAGGAGGATACCCGCACTTTCCAGAGAGGTCGCGGTCGTGGGCGCGGGGATGTGTCGCTTCGGCGCCTTCCCCGACAAGACCAGCCGGGACCTGTTCGTAGAGGCGTTTCAGGCGATGGAGAAGTCGGTGGACAAGGGATTCGATCCGGAGGCCGTCGACGCCATCTACGTGGGCAACTTCTCCAGCGACATCTTCGAGGGGCAGGGCCACGTGGCGCCTATCATGGCCGACTGGGTGGGCCTGGTGCCCCGGCCCGCGACGCGGGTCGAGGACGCTTGCGCCAGCAGCGGGGTGGCGCTGCGGCAGGGGGTCATCGCCGTGGCCTCTGGCCTGTGTGACGTGGTCCTGGTTGGGGGTGTGGAGAAGATGACCGACCTGGCCACAGAGGAGGTCACCGACGCGCTGGCGTTGGCCGGGGATCGGCTCTACGAGATTCCCGCTGGCTTCACCTTCCCGGGGTTCTACGCCGCCATGGCGACGGCCTATATGGATCGGTACGGGGCCACGGTGGAACATCTGATGCAGGTGGGGATTAAGAACCACGAGAACGGGGCCCTCAACGCCAAAGCGCAGTTCAACCAGAGCATTCCCGACGTGATGGCGAGAAAGGCCGCCAAGGCCGAGGCCAGGGGGCGGCCGGTGCCGAGCTGGGCCGACGAGCTCGACTTCCTCCACGACGACCGCGCCAATCCTGTCATCGCCTGGCCGCTGCGCCTCTTCGATTGCTCGCCCATCACCGACGGCGCCGCGTGTGCGCTGCTGGTGGCCGGAGAGCGGGCCGGGGAGTTCAGCGATCAGCCGATCTACGTCGTCGGGAGCGGTCAGGCCAGCGATCACGCGCTCCATGACCGTGATGACCTGACCAGCATCGAATCGGCTCGCATTGCAGCCCAGACCGCCTACGACATGGCTGGCGTGGAGCCAGAGGACATCGACCTGGCCGAAATACACGATTGCTTCACCATCGCGGAGGTCATCGGGATCGAGGACATAGGTCTGTTCCCCCCGGGGGAGGGCTACAAAGCCGCCGATGAGGGACTGACCCGGCGCAATGGCCCGAGACCCGTCAACACTTCCGGCGGCCTGAAGGCGAAGGGCCATCCGGTTGGGGCCTCCGGCACGGGCCAGGTCGTGGAGGTCTGGGAGCAGATGCGCGGTGAGGCTGGCGAACGCCAGGTCCCCGGCGGGGTTCGGCTCGCGCTCACCCACAACGTCGGCGCCACAGGGTCCACCTGTGTGGTGCATATCTTCGAGCGGAGGTAAGCTGGTGTCAGAGAAGCCTTTCACGAGGGCGTCATTCATTGAGTTCCTGGTCGATGGGCGGCTGACGGGGTCCCGGTGTGAGAGCTGCGGCCGCGTCCACGTGCCGCCACGTCCGCTCTGCCCCGCCTGCCACGGAGACGAGATGGCATGGATTGAGATGGAGGGCCGCGGTCAGCTGGTCGCCTTCACCACGGTCCACATCGGTCCCAAGATTATGATCGAGCAGGGATACGACCGCAAGAACCCTTACTGCACCGGCATCGTTGAGCTGGCGGAGGGGCCGAGAATCAGCGCACGCATTCGGGGTGTCGACGCGAAGCAACCCGAGGCGATCGAAATCGGCACCCCGGTGGTCTTCCAGCCGCCGGGGCGCGCCGAGACCGGAGAGGGGCGCGCGTTCGTAGCATTCAGGCCCGACCAGGCGTCCTGACGAGCATCCGACGTCCGCGCCGATTGACGCGTGGGAGATGTTGAGGGCTCAGGGTCGAGGCGGTGGTCACGGATCGAGGTGTTGGCGCGACCGTCGTCAGGGCGCGAGGGTGACGCCACAATGGGGAGACCTCCGTCCGTCGAGTTGTAGAGGAGGCTGTGTATGGGAAGCTAGACCACCAGTTTTCGGCGAGGCCTCTAGTGGCCTCGAGGATCGCGATCATTGCTCCCAGAGATTGTAGAGGAGGTATTAGCAAATGCTTGAAGCACTGAGGGACATCGGCGATCGCATGAGTCGCTTCATGATGAAGTGGGTACCTCACTCGCTCATCGTCGCTCTAGTCCTCAACCTGATAGCCTTCGTTTTGGCCCTGATATGGGGCGATGTGGGCTTCAATCCCCTCAGGGTAGTCGAAGCGTGGGGAGATGGGTTCTGGGTTCTCCTGACGTTCTCCATGCAGATGGCCCTGATCCTACTGACCGGCTACATCGTGGCTGTCTCGGCGCCGGTGGCCAAGATTCTGGAGTGGCTGTCCCGCTTGCCGGACCCCGACAAAC
The DNA here is from genome assembly GCA_964390305.1 of uncultured Anaerolineales bacterium. Taxonomy (GTDB): domain Bacteria; phylum Chloroflexota; class Anaerolineae; order B4-G1; family B4-G1; genus SKLM01. The sequence goes on along the minus strand of CAYMHT010000022.1, from coordinate 24,696 downwards.
CGTGGCAGACCATCTTCTTGATGGGGCTCGTGACCAACGTTCTGGCGTTCATCAACTGGGGCCTGAGCATCGTGGGTGCCGCTATCTTCATGATCTACCTGGTCAGGATTCAGAAGAAAGTCGACTTCCGGCTGCTTCTGGCGGCCGCCTATCTGGGGCTGGGGACGGTGTGGCACATGGGCTTGTCCGCCTCGGCGCCTCTTATGGTGACAGATACAGAGTCGTTTCTCATCCAGGAAGGGATTCTGACGGACGTGATCAGCACTGCGAGGACCCTGTTCACTCCGATCAACATCGGAGTCCTCATCTTCACTGTCATCTTCACCGCGGGATTCACGGCTGCGATGCACCCTTCGCCCGAGAAGACGCAGTCCCTCCCGCCGGAGAGGATGGACGCGGTTGAGCAGTGGATCCCGCCTGAGAAGCCGCCCAAGGAGGAGATGAGCCCCTCCGACAGCGTGAACTGGTGGCCGGGCTGGGGCGTGATCTTCGCTATCGCCGCTGCCATCTACCTTTACTTCTGGTATCGAGACAGAGGCTTCGCTGGTCTGGGTTTGAACTCTGTGAACTTCATGTTCCTTTTCGCGGGTTTGATCCTGCACTGGTACCCTATGCGCTTCGTGGACGCCGCGCTGTCCGGTGCCAACAAGCTTTGGGGCATCATCATCCAGTTCCCGCTCTACGCGGGCATCTTCGGGATGCTGTCATACACAGCGCTGGCGGAGACCATCACGCGGGTCTTCGTGAATGCCTCGACTGCGAGGACCTACCCCCTCTTCATGTACTGGGTGGCCGGCATCCTCAACTACTTCGTACCCTCGGGTGGGTCCGAGTGGGCCATCATGTCGCCGATCATCCTCCCTGCCGGGAAGGAGCTGGGGGTGAGCCCGGCCACGGTCACTCTCACGTATGCATGGGGTGACATGGCGACCGACATGATACAGCCGTTCTGGGCCATCGCCCTGTGCGAGATCACCGGCATCAAGTTCAGGGAGATGATGGGCTACGCGGTGGCCGTATGGATACCCTATATCATCTACATGTCACTGGTGTGTCTGCTGCTGGTGCCGCTGAACCTGTAGGCTGAGATCCTCTGCAGCGGTCCAGTTTGCCGCGTGGCAGCACAGCGCACAAGGGGCGGAGTTCAAAGCTTCGCCCCTTGTGGGCGCCTCGGAGTGGGAAAGGCAGCGTGAACCGTCGGGGTAGGTTTCGCACCGGCATGCTCTGATTGCGGTCTGACGCGGGCAGAGCGCCAGGTACTCTTGACGAAGCGGGAGAGGGATACGGATCTGTGATTGAGACAGAGAGCAACTCTGACGGCCTGACCGAGAGACCCCTAACGCCTTGGCATTCCCTCGATACCGACGAGGCCATGCAAAGACTGGGCGCCAGTGTTGAGGGCCTGAGCGACGAAGACGCCCGCAGGCGGCTTGAGCGTTTCGGGCCTAACGAGCTGAGGGAGGAGAAGGGAAGGCCGCGCTGGCTCATCTTCTTCGACCAGTTCAAGGACTTTCTTATTCTGCTTCTCTTGGCCTCTACGCTGGTCTCTGTTTTCATCGGCGAGATATTCGACGCCGTGGCCATTATGGCTATCGTCTTCATGTCCACGATCCTCGGCTTTCTCCAGGAGTACCGGGCCGAACGCGCACTTGAAAGACTCAAGGAGATGGCTGCCCCCGAAGCGATGGTCCTTAGAGAAGGTCAGGAGAGACGGGTGCCCGCCAGGAAAGTGGTACCAGGAGACGTGATATTGATCCATCCTGGCGACAAGGTGCCCGCCGACGTGAGGCTCATCGAGCAATTCAACCTCAAGGTCGATGAGGCTCCCCTGACCGGAGAGTCGGTACCTGTGCATAAGGAGGTGGCATCCGTTCCTCCGGAGACCGTCTTGGCCGACAGAAAGAATATGCTCTACGCTGGAACGGTCGTGACCTACGGGCGAGGGAAGGCAGTGGTCGTGAGCACGGGCATGGAGACCGAGTTCGGCAAGATCGCTGAGATGATCCAGATGGTCGAGGAGGAAGAAACCCCCCTCGAGAGAAGAATGGCCGAGATTGGGCAGTGGCTCGGCGTTGGCTCAGTGGCGGTGGTCGCTGTCATATCGCTTCTAGGCGTCCTCAGGGGAAATGAGCTCTTGGAGATGTTCCTGTGGGGCGTGAGTCTGGCCGTAGCGGCGGTCCCCGAGGCTCTGCCGGCGGTGGTCACGGGGGCGTTAGCCATCGGTGTGCAGAGAATGGCCAGGCGAAACGCCATCGTCAGGCGACTCCCTGCCGTGGAAACACTCGGCTGCACCACATTTATCTGCTCGGACAAGACGGGCACGCTTACGAGAAACGAGATGACGGTGCGCCGCATCTGGCTGGATGGCCACACCATTGAGGTGACGGGCGTCGGGTACGAGCCAGAGGGGACGTTCATTCGCGGGTCGGATCCCGTTAAGGATGAGGACGAAGATCTGAGGCTTCTCCTCCGGGCTGCGGTTCTCTGCAACGATGCCCATCTGGTACAGGAGAGCGAGACCTGGAGCATTGTGGGAGACCCCACCGAGGGAGCGCTGGTGGTGGCAGCCGCCAAGGCGGGCCTAGATAAGCGAGAGCTCGACGAGG
>CAYMHT010000022.1:0-21990 GCA_964390305.1 uncultured Anaerolineales bacterium | reverse complement strand
ATGATGGCCATGATGGATCCACCGAGGGATGAGGTGAGAGATGCGCTTCGCCAGAGCGAGGCGGCGGGCGTGCAGGTGGCCATGGTCACCGGTGACCATAAACTCACTGCGGAGGCAGTGGCCGAGGAGCTGGGGATGCTGCCAGAACATCGCGCGACGCTCACTGGGGCCGAGCTGGACAGAATGACCGGGGAAGCGTTCGAGCGAGAGGTCGAGGATGTCGCCGTCTACGCGAGGGTTTCCCCGCAGCATAAGGTCACCATCGTGGAAGCGCTGAAGACAAGAGGGCACATCGTGGCCATGACTGGCGACGGGGTGAACGATGCCCCGGCCCTGAAGAGGGCGGACATGGGCGTCGCCATGGGCATCACAGGAACCGAGGTGACGAAGGAGGCCTCGGACATGGTGCTGGCGGATGACAACTTCGCCACCATCGTGGCGGCCATCCAGGAGGGGAGAGCGATCTACGACAACGTAAAGAAGTACCTCTCGTATTTGCTTTCCTGCAACGTTGGGGAGATCCTGATTATGTTCGTGGCCAGTCTGATGGGACTGCCCCTTCCGCTGACCGCGATCCAGATTCTGTGGGTCAATCTCGTGACCGATGGCCTTCCGGCGATTGCCCTGGGAGTGGATCCAGCCGAGCCAGACATCATGGTGCGTCCGCCCCGCCACCCGGAGGAGAGTGTCTTCACCCTGCCGGTGAAGGTCCTCATCGGCGTGGTCTCCGTGCTGATGACGATGGGCATCATCCCTGTCTTCTCTGCGGTGCTGCCGAGAGAGGGCCTGGCGAAGGCTCAGACGATGGCCTTCACCATGATGACGATGTTCGAGATGTTCAACGCGTTCAACTGCCGCTCACAGAGATACTCTATTTTCAAGGTCGGTGTCTTCGGTAATCCCTGGCTCATCCTGGCGGTGATCTCATCCATCCTCCTGCAGGCGGCGGTGGTCTACCTTCCCTTCCTCCAGTCGATCTTTGGCACCGCCGCTCTGGAGGCGGGCGACTGGCTGCTGATCACTGCCGTCTCCAGCAGCGCGCTGATTGTGGTGGAGGTCGGCAAGTGGGTTACTGGCCGAGGGAAGGAGAGAAGACAGTTTGCCCTGCAAGGATGAGCTGCTACTGACGAACGGTTAAATCAACCGAGTCGCTTGCCGCAAGAGCTGAAGATCACCTCCCTTGCGATCGACCTGTCGAGCCTGAGGCTGGCGTTCGTCTACTCCCGGCGTGCTTCAGGCCACGTCTGCTGCGATGACGTCGGCGAGGTGCCGGGGACATCGATAAGAGAGGGCGATTGTCGCCTCCCCTTCTCGGTCCAACCAAATTCAAACTCACTCCAACCCAGGCCAACTTGAATTCCAACCAAAGCCAATCGTTGTGGGGAGCACCTTGTGCTATCCTATCAAGAGAAGGGTAGATTCCTTCTATCTGTCTAACCCCATGGACGGCACGTTAGCCCCGCTGCCCGGTGTTCGGGCAAGGGGCCTGTTATGTTCTCAGACTCGACCTTGGAAGAGCTTGATTGCCCCCTCAGTGTGGTGGAAGAGGCCAGGAGGCTGGCTTCGCAGATCGAGGGGCGGGACTTGCCCATGGATTTTGACCCTGGTGGTCTGAGCTGGAATCAGAACCTGCTCAGGATTGCCCGGGAGTATACCAACTACGAGGCGCTGTCCGGCCGACTCCGGGACTGGTTGGCTGAGGTTGAGGAAGACAACGACACAGCCTGCGAGCTGCGCTCCACCGGATGGGCCCCACGCTCCGAGCCGGGATGGCCGGACTGTCCCGAGTGCTGGCTTGCCGAACGAGAGCTGTGTCAGGCGGCTCAGTCGGCTGCGGAGCGCGTGTATCAGACGTGGCTGGCGAGGAAGGCCCTCGCCGAGAGCCGAGATTCCAACCCATGAGCTCGGGTCTTTGGAACTGCCCTGATTCGGTCTGCCGGTGCCAGACAAGATACGGGGAGCCGATTTCACCTGTGTTGAGACCCCGCGGGATCCACTTGGAAGCATGGATCCTGTCAGACGTACGGTCACTATGGCAAAGGAGGTATGACGATGGACGACAAGATCACCCTCAGTGTCATCAAGGCTGACGTGGGTGGCTTCGTCGGTCACTCCAGTATGCACGATGAGCTCCTCGAGGAGGCGGACGATCGGCTCCTGGTGGCGCAGAGAGAGGGCGTTATCGTGGATTACCACGTCACCGCCTGCGGCGACGACCTCGAGCTGATCATGACCCACCGTAAAGGCGAGGACGACGAAGAGATCCACGGCCTGGCCTGGGATATCTTCGAGGCGTGCACCGAGGTCGCGAGGCGACTGAAGCTGTACGGCGCCGGGCAGGACCTGGTGGAGGATGCGTTCGCCGGCAACGTGAAGGGAATGGGCCCCGGCGTGGCGGAGATGGCGTTTGAGGAGCGCGAGGCCGAGCCGGTGATCATTTTCATGGCCGACAAGACATCCGCTGGGGCGTGGAACCTGCCGCTCTACAAGATCTTCGCCGATCCTTTCAACACCGCCGGACTGATCATCGCTCCGGGCATGCACGACGGCTTCCGCTTCGAAGTCCACGACGTCAAGCAGAGCAAGCGCATCCTGTTCGACACACCGGAGGAGCTCTACGATCTTCTGGTCTTCATCGGTGCATCGGGCCGGTACATCATCAAGGCGGTGACGAGGAAAGAGGGGGAGATCGCCGCTGTCTCCTCCACGCAGCGCTTGTCCCTCATCGCCGGTCGGTACATCGGTAAGGACGATCCTGTTTGCATAGTCCGCTGTCAGAGTCAGTTTCCTGCCGTCGGCGAGGTGCTGGAGCCCTTCTCCCAGCCGCACTTTGTCGAGGGGTGGATGCGCGGTTCTCACTTCGGACCCTTGATGCCGGTGTCGGTCGAGCAGGCCACCCCAAGCCGCTTCGATGGACCCCCTCGCGTGATCGCGCTGGGCTTCCAGATCGCCGGCGGTCACCTCGTCGGCCCGCGCGATATGTTCGACGATCCCAGTTTTGACGAGTCGCGCCGCCTCTGCGGGATGATGGCCGATCAGATGCGGCGGCATGGCCCCTTCGAGCCGCATCGTCTGCCGATGGACGAGATGGAGTACACCACGCTGCCCCAGGTGATGGAGAAGCTGGAAGGGCGCTGGGAGAGTCTGCCCGAGCGCTAGGACCAGGCGGCCAGGCAGCCCCACGATTTGGCGTCCTGGGGCTGGCGCTCAGTCGCATTTCTAAGTCTAGGCTGGCTGCAAGCCCGGGGGCGGTCGCCTTCTCCGATGAAGGCCGTCCGCCACCGGGCATTCCCGCCTGTCCGCCTTCGCTGTTGCGCTCGGCCCGAAATGACGGCTGCGCGGCTCCACCGCGTGCTGTGGTCAGTGCCGTCTCCGCCAGGCCTCTCGGCTTCGGCATGAGTCATCGCGCTCTGCGTTGAATGGTCCTCTCTACTGTTCGAAACCCCCCTGACTTGCCAGGAGGTTGGCTCTGGGATACAATCTGCGCCGTACACGGGCCCGCGTTGCCCCAATCTCCTCGAATTGGGCAGGGTATTGCCGCTGATGGCCGTGGGCGGTGCCTTCACCTACCCTTTGGTTCGGCGGGTGACCGCGGGCGGGTGGAGAGAGCGTCCTGCTCGTTTGCCATCTGTGCGTGCCCGGTCGATGTGACGGACATCCCCGCGCGTATCCGGATGAAGCGGGCACCGGGGGGCGCTTGGCTGCGGGTTGAGAAGGGGAGCGCGGTCTGCGCGGGTGGGCAGGAGCCGATACCGATCCCGTAGGCTGTGCGGAGTCAACCAGGGAATGCGAGAGAGGGCAGAAGGTGCAGGGTGTGCAGCCCAGATTGTGACGTTGATCACGATTGTGGCCTGTGTCGTCGTCGCGCTTCTTGCTTTCGGTGTGCTGAGGTTTCGTCGGTTCCAGTCGGGCGACATCCACCTGGAGGCCGCGGCGAGCCCGAGCACCGCGAAGGTCGGGGATGTCATCACTTACACGATGACCGTGTATAACGTCGATGTCCGGGAGGGGTTGAAGATCATCACAGTCACCGACTCGCTGCTGGGCGACCTTTCTGGAGCGTTTGTCTCCAATCTTGCTGACGGGACGTCCGACCAGGAGGTCTTTACTCGCACCGTACAGCTTGCTGATCCGCACCCCCTGACGAACACCGTCACCGTCTATGCCGAAGGGGCGGGCATCGTCTACAGTGACACTGCCGTGGTCACAGTGGATCTGTTGAGGCCCGTTGTCCGCGTGGACGCGTCGGTGACTCCTCCGACCGCCATCCGCGGGGAGACGGTGACCTACACGGTTGCCGTCGCTAATGCTGGCGACTTGCCGGTCGAGGTCATCACGCTCACCGATTCGCTGTTGGGGGACCTGTCGGCGTCCCTTGTACCGACGCTGACGGTCGGGACGTCGGAAACACGGGACTTCGACTGGACGGTCCCGTTGGGGGATGCCGATCCTCTGGAGCGCACTGTGACTGTCTACGCTGCGGGCGCAGGACAGATCATCAGCGATGCTGCAGTGGCTCATGTGGACCTGTCGAGACCCGCCATCCAGGTCGAGGCTGCGGTTAGCCCGACGGTCGTTTCACGTGGAGAGGCTGCGACGGTTACGGTTACCGTCTCCAACCCGAGCCCGATCGACCTCGAGGCCATCCGGGTCAACGACTCGCAACTCGGGGACCTGTCGCGGTCGTTCCCCCTCGCCTTGGCTGCCGGGGCCGCCGAGCGTCGGAGCTTCGCCTGGCGCGTCCCGGTGGACGCTGCAGGCTCGCTGAGCCGCACGGTGACTGTCTACGCGACGGCGGCCGGGGAGGAGGTCACCGACACTGATTCGACCGCTCTGGCCGTCTCCGGGTTGGAGGTGGTGGTCGCCGGCCCGTCGCAGGCCCGGGCAGGACAGCCTGTTTCATTCACGGTCACGCTTACCAACACCGGATCGGCCGGCGCGCCGGAGCTGATCTTGGACAGCGTGACCGATTTTCAGGGCGAGCTGACGGACGATCTGCCCGAGGCCTGCCGCGCGCTGGCGAGCGGTGAGACCTGCAATTTCAGCTACACGGCCGCCGCCCCCTCGGGCGCGAATGCGCTGACCAATGCCATCGAGCTTCGTTACCGTCCTAAGGGGTTCGCGAACGCGGTCGTGGGCAGTGCTGACCGCACCGTCGAGATATTCGAGGCGTCGGCGGCCGTTGAGCTGAACGGCCCTGCCCTGTCGCCGGTGGGGCGGCGCGTGGACCATGCCGTCACTGTCGTCAATGAAAGCTCACCTGGAGCCCCGGACCTGATCTTCGAGAGCGCCATCGACTTGCGGGGTCGCGAGCTGGGCTTGCCCGACGCGTGCGACAGGCTGGCGCCAGGGGAGGGGTGTACCTTTGGATACGAAGCGATCGTTGGCTCGGGCGAGGATCCCTTCACGGCCACGGTCGAGGTGACGTATCGTCCCGAGGGCTTTGCCGATCTGGTGAGAGCCTCCGCCAGGCACACCGTGGAAATCTTCCAGCCGTCCATCGCCGTGGAGAAGACCGGCCCTGCGGAGGCGATCGAGGGTGAGGACGTCATCTACGCCGTAAGCGTGTCGAACACCAGCTCCGACGACGCCCCCGACCTGGTTCTGGACAGCGTCATTGATAGCCTGAAAGGAGACCTGACCGGCGGTGGGAGGGACATCGCGACGACGTGCCCCGAGCAGCTGGCCTCCGGGGATCGGTGTCAGATCACCTACACGTACACGCCCAGCGCCGCGGACCCCGGACGGCTCTATAGCACAGTCGAGGTCGAGAGCCATCCCCTGGGCTTCCCAGACGTGGTCGCGGCCGCTGGCGAGCACGTTCTGACCGTCATCCCGCCGTGGGAGAGAGGGATCGGGATGCCCGCGGAGACCGAGGTGCGGACGGTGGTCGTGTGCCCCGGCGACCCCGATGTGCTCTACGCCGGCTTCGGCAGCCGCGGCTACGGCGTGTACCGGAGCGGGGACGCCGGGCGAAGCTGGGCGCCGACGGCCCTGGCAGATGCCCAGGTTTTCGGCATCGCGGTCGATCCCGCGGAGTGTGGGACGGTCTACGCAGGGGCGTGGCGGGACAACGTGCGGAAGAGTGAGGACGGGGGTCGGAGCTGGGTGGCCTCCGGCGAGGGGTTGGACGGGGCGTTCGTCTACAGCGTGGTCGTCGACCCCAGCGGCGACCTCGTGTACGCCGGGACTGCCCTGCGTGGGCTCTACCGGTCCGAGGACGCGGGGAGGAGCTGGCGTGCCTGGGGTCTCGAGTCGCTGACGGTGCCGGATCTGAGCGTTGGGCCGGATGGCCGGGTGGTGATCGCGGCCACCTGGGGGGAGGGGGTCTTCCGGCGGGAGCGGAGTGAGGCCGGATGGGGGGACTGGGCGGCCATCAACACAGGCATTCCCGCCGTGCATCACGACACCTACGCGGTGGCCATGGATCCGGAGGATGGGAGGACCATCTTCGTCGCCACCGCTGCCGGGGGGGTCTACCGGAGCGTGGACGGCGGGGGGACGTGGGAGCAAGTGCTCTCCTCACCTCGCACGGCGTATGCGGTGCTGGTGGAGGCGGGGGATAGCGGTGTGGTCTACGCGGGGACCGCGGAGGGGGTCTACCGGAGCGCGGCGGGGGGCGAGCCGGGGTCCTGGGAGGCATACAGCGCCGGGGTGGAGGGTCTGGCGGTGCGCTCTCTGACCGTCGGCGCCGACGACGGGGACTACGTCCACCTCGGCAGCGCCGACGGCGCGTGGCGACGGCCGCGATGACCTCGCTCAAGCGGTCCTTCGTACGTCTGGCGCTACCGTTCGATCGGCGTGGCGAAGGTGATGGGCGCCCGAATAGGCCGTCTGTCGCGGAAGCGGCCTGGTCGTACCGATTGACGGGGGCTGCGAGCCGTCCGAGGTGGACGGCTCGCTTGTCAGGGATGCGAGGAGGCGACCGAACCGGCTGCGGGCCCGAACCGCTGGCGCAGCTGGGCCGTTAGACAGGACGAGGGGGTCTTGAAGGTGTCGACTAGTGGAGGAACGTGAGTTCAGCTGACAAGCGGTGCTGGCAGCACAATTATAGGCCGACAGCTGGCCCCGATCGACGCTGCCCGAGCAGGGTGGCAAATGTCGCCCGCGACCGGAAGCTGTCTGGACCTGGCTGGGCGGCTCGTCTGTGCTTGCCTCTCACCGGTGTGCTGGCGCTGGTGCTTCTCGCTGCGATGGTGGGGGCATGCCGCAGCAGCCCGGCTGAAGACCCACTGCCAGGACATCTCCGGCTCGTCCCCTGCGGCGGCAAAGCACGGCTGCGGCGGTCGGGGTCCCCCGAGTGGGTCTCGGTGGAGACGCAGGTCACCGTCGACGGAGAGGCCCGGATCGAAGCGGAGGGCGATGGCGGTGCCCGGCTGTGCCTTGAGGATGGGAGTATCCTCGAGCTGGCACCGGGGACTGCCGTCGACCTCCGTCCCGCCGAGGAGGGCTTGCGCCTCGAGATAGCGCTCCAGGAGGGGAGCGTGCGGCTGCTGGCCCAGGAGGCGTCCTACCAGTTTGCGATCTCTGCGTGCCCTGTCGAGGTGACGGATATTCCGGCGCGTGTCCGGGTGGAGCGGCTCGAGGGGGTCGCTCATGTGTGGGTGGAGAAGGGGAGCGCCGTCTGCGCCAAGGGCGACGAGCCGTTGTTGCTCGGTACAGGCTCGGAGCTTGTCGCGGCACCAGGGCAGGAGCCGCAGATCGCTCAGACCAGCGAGGTGGGTCGGCAGGTCCCAACAAGTGTCCCTCCTACGGCGACCAGCACGGGTGCCCCGGTGCCCACGGTCACCGCCACCGTTGGCGTGACCGCCAGCCCGACCAGAACCCCGACTCCAACCACAGTGCCGTCTGCGTCGCCGTCGGTGACACCGCAGCCGAGCCCGGAACCTGCCACGGCGACGCCGGAGCCAACGCCCATCCCATAGCTTGAATGGAGCCCAGTCAAAGAATGACGGAAGCCCGAAAGCCGAGCATACGCCCCATCCACGTTCTACTGTCGGTGACCATCGCCGTGGTCGCCATCGCGGGCTGCTTCTTCGTCGCCTACGGTCTCAAGCTCATCAACCCCGGTGAGTCCCGGGCCAGGGCGGTACGGGTCAAAAATGAGGCCAGCGTGGCCGCTGCCATGGTTGGGGACGTGGTCACGTACGTGGTGACCGTGTCGAACGGGGCCGGGCGTGGGACGATGGAGATCGTCGCTGTCTCCGACACCTTGCTGGGTGATCTCTCGGCCGCGTTCCCATCTCGCCTGGTGGCCGGCGCGTCCGACCGGCAGGTCTTCACCCGAACTGTACAGCCAGGGGATCCTGACCCGCTGGTGAACACCGTGACGGTCTCCGCCGCTGCGGGCGGAAATGTGGTCGAGGCGACGTCCACAGCGGAGGTGGATCTCCTGAAGCCGGCGGTGCACATCCGGGCGGCTTGCAGGCCGCACGCCGCTCAGCGGGGCGAGGATGTCGCCTACTCCGTGAGTGTCTCCAACGTCGGTGAGGTGGATCTCGAATCCGTCACCGTCACCGACTCGCTGGAGGGCGATCTCTCAGCCTCCTTTCCGTCGCCCCTGATGGCTGGCGCGTCCCAGGGCCAGACTTTCACCTGGACGATCCCGTCGGACGGAGTTGGCCCTCTGACCAGAACCGTCACCGTGCGTGCCAGCGCCGCGGGAGAGGTCGTCAGCGATACCGCTGCGGTGGTTGTGGAATTGCTGAGGCCCAGCGTGCGCGTGGAGGCCGACGTCGACCCGGTCGCCACCGTCCGCGGACAGACTGTCACCTACACCGTTACCTTGGTCAATGCGGGGCCAGTGGATCTCGAGGCCATCACTGTCGCAGATTCGCTGCAAGGGGATCTCTCGCGTTCATTCTCGGCCGCGCTGACGGCCGGGGCGTCACAGCGGGAGCAGTTCGCGTGGGCCATCGGGTGGGACGATCCCCTGCCCGTGAGCCGGACAGTCACGGTACGTGCCGAAGGGGGTGGGGAGATCGTCAGCGACACGGTCCAGGCTGTCGTGGATTCGCTGAAGCCCATCTTGCAGGTCGAGGCGTCTGTCGCGCCGACCACCACCTTGCGCGGAGGCGCGGCTACCTACACCCTGACGGTGATGAACGCGGGCGAGCTTGACGTCGGCAACCTTCGCGTAGTGGACTCGCTGATGGGAGATGTGTCGCAGGCCTTTCCCCGTGCTTTGCCTCCCGGGACGTTCTACAGCCGGGCTTACACCTGGTCGAGCGAGGTTGACGCAGCGGGTCCGCTGATCAGAAACGCCACTGTCTCCGGCGAAGGAGCGAAGCAAGTGATCAGCGACACCGCCACAGCAACGCTTGAGCTGACGGGGGTGATGGTCTCGGTGAATGGCCCTGACCGGGCCCAGGCGGGTGAGCGCCTTGTCGCGAACGTCGCCATTTCCAACACGAGCTCCGGGGGCGCGGCGGATCTGGTTCTCGACAGCGTCACTGGTTCCGATGGTGACCTGACGGAAGAGGTACCCGACACGTGTCGGGCTCTGGCCAGCGGTGACGCGTGTAGCTTCGGCTACGAGGTTATCGCGCCCCCGGACACGGATGCGCTGAACACTGGCGTCGAGGTGCGGTACCGGCCCGAAGGCTTGTCGGACGTGGTCGCGGCCGCTGGCGAGCACGTTCTGACCGTCATCCCGCCCTGGGAGAGAGGGATCGGGATGCCCGCCGAGACTGAGGTGCGGACGGTGGTCGTGTGCCCCGGCGACCCCGATGTGCTCTACGCCGGCTTCGGCAGCCGCGGCTACGGCGTGTACCGGAGCAGGGACGCCGGGCAGAGCTGGGCGCCGACGGCTCTGGCAGAGGCCCAGGTTTTCGGCATCGCGGTCGATCCCGTGGAATGTGGGACCGTCTACGCGGGGGCGTGGCGGGACGGCGTGCAGAAGAGTGAGGACGGGGGTCGGAGCTGGACGGCCTCCGGCGAGGGGTTGGGCGGAGCGTTCGTCTACAGCGTGGTCGTCGACCCGGCCAACGTGGACATCCTCTACGCAGGCACGGCCGAACGCGGAGTATACCGGTCTGAGGATGGGGGGAGCACCTGGCGTAGCTGGGGCCTGGCGCCTCTGACGGTCCCGGATCTGAGCGTCGGGCCGGATGGTCGGGTGGTGATCGCGGCCACGTGGGGGGAGGGGGTCTTCCGGCGGGAGCGGAGTGAGGCCGGATGGGGGGCCTGGGCGGCCATCAACACAGGCATTCCCGCCGTGCATCACGACACCTACGCGGTGGCCATGGATCCGGAGGATGGGAGGACCATCTTCGTCGCCACCGCTGCCGGGGGGGTCTACCGGAGCGTGGACGGCGGGGGGACGTGGGAGCAAGTGCTCTCCTCACCTCGCACGGCGTATGCGGTGCTGGTGGAGGCGGGGGATAGCGGTGTGGTCTACGCGGGGACCGCGGAGGGGGTCTACCGGAGCGCGGCGGGGGGCGAGCCGGGGTCCTGGGAGGCATACAGCAGCGGGGTGGACGGTCTGGCGGTCCGCTCTTTGACCGTCGGCGCCGAGGACGGGGACTACGTCCATCTCGGCAGCGCCGACGGCGCATGGCGGCGACCGCGCTGAGCACATCCCCGAACCGGCGGCTTCGCCCGCCCGTTTCGCGCCGGAGGGGATGAGGAGCGCAGGGCTATCGGTTTCAACGGACGGTTGTCGACGCTCTCGACCAGGGGCTGAGGGCTACCACCTCCTCATCCCCCACCGAAACCTGTGCCTCCCAATCCTAAGATCGCAGCTGGGGCGAGAAGCCCCGCAGCACCTTGAAATCAATGGTGTTGCAGTCGACCTCGTGGTCCTTCTCCAGTCCCTCCAGCAGACACTCGGCGTCAGTTCGCAGGTCCTCGAGAGATGCCGGCGGTAGCGCCACCTGATAGCCGGCGACGGCGGGGTCCATGCGTACTGGGAGTCCCTCGCCCTCCACCTGTGTCCGCTGCGGGGCGGTCAAAGCTTATGCTGGGACGCGCAGCTTCAGATCGGGGCTCGGATACGTCTGGCAAGCGAGGCGGTACCGTCGTCGAGCTCCTGAGGCGAGAAGGCGTCCTGCTCGGCGGCGGTCGGCTCCGACGCCGTGCCGCTCACAACCTGGATCTTGCACCGCGCGAATCGTCCTTCGCCTCCGCATATGCTTACGATACCCAAGCCCAATTCGTCGGCACAATCGAACAGCGATTGGTCGTCGCCGCCGGCCCACCGGCTGGGAATCAGCCTGGCATGAAGTCACGTTTTGGTGTCTCTTTGCTTGGCCTCTGTGATCTCCGGGTCACTTCAGTGCCGGCAGCTCTCGTCTGCCGTTCACGAGAGACGGGATGACGGTCGCTGCTGCTAGCAGTACCACCACCAGGGCCATCCACATCCATCTGGAGATCGCTTGGCCTGGATATGCTCTCTAGAATCCAAGAAGCCGTCCGCCGTGGTATACCAGAAACGTGATCACACTCGCTGTCGTCAGCGGCACCAGGATGCCCATCAGCGTCCACTTAAGACTGCGCGTCTCCCTCCAAATGGCCCAGACGGTGACCAGGCAGGGCAGGTAGAGCATGAAAAACACCATGAACGTGTACGACGACAAAGGCCCCCACACCCGAGGTAGGGTGTTCAGCACCCCCTCAGATTCCACCAGGCTGGTCTGTAGTCCATAGGTCATCGCCAGCGCGGGGACGACGATCTCCTTGGCCGGCAGGGTGAAGAGTAGAGCTGTTATCATCTCGCCGGTCAGCCCAAAGGGGCGGGCCACAGGCCCCAACGTGCGTACCAGCCACCCAACGGCCGTCTGCTCGAAGGGAGCCCCAGGAGGGAGGTTGCCCAACACCCAGATGAGGAGCGAGGCAGGCCCCGCGAACTGCACCGCCCGCCACATCGTATGTGCCACTCTGTCCACCAGCGCCCGCCATGCAACTTGTCCCCACTTCGGTTCTCGGTAGGCAGGCATCTCCAGGACGAAGCCCCCTGGCTCGGTCCGGAAGAGAGTTCTGTTCAGGATCAGCGTGGCCAGGGAGGCCGCCCCAAGGCTCAGGAAGACCAAGGAGAGCATCACAGGCAACGCTCGGGCGCCGAAGAGGGCGATCACCAACGCGATGCCCGCGCCGTAGCCGCCGCTGCAGATGATCAGTGGACTGGTCAGGATCGCCGTCAGTCGGACCCTCTTGTTCTCAATGATCCGCGATGCCATCACGCCGGTGACGTTGCAGCCAAAAGACATGCCCCACGTGAGTGTCTGCTTGCCCTGGGAGCCCAAGGCCTGCATGGGTCGGTCCAGATTGAAGGCTATCCGGGGCATCAGGCCCAGGTCCTCCAGCAGGGCGAAGGCGGTGAAAAGGATGGTCATGGGTGGCAGCATGACAGCGATTACCGTCCCGACGCCCACAAGGAGGCCGTCCACCAGGGCGCCGGTCACCCACCAGGGGGCCTGAATGCTCGCCAGCCACGTTCGGGCGGCGCCGAGCAACCAAGAGAGGCCGGCCTCCAGCCATCCTCCTGCGATCTCACCCCCTTTGATGGTGATCCAGAAAATCGCGAGGAAGACCACCAGCGTGATGGGCCACGACCAGACTCGGTGGGTGACGATCCGGTCGATCCGCTCAGTCAGGCTCTCGCCCTCCGGGCTCAAGCGGCTGGTTACCGGGTGCACCACGTCGTGAGCGCACTCGTAGCGGCGGCGGACGATCTCCACCTTGGCATCGGGTCGGGTCGACTCCCGCAGGCGCTCCGCTTTCCTGACGATCGTCCAGAGAGCGTCAGAGGAGATCGACGGAGAATCCTCCGTCAGACAGCAGTCAGACAAATCCCCTTCTCTGAACGCTCCAACGATCTCCGGGTCGTCCTCCAAGAGCTTGAGTGCCACCCAGCGGCTCCGCTCCTCAATGCCCAGTCGGCTTAGATCTTCCTGCAAGGTCTCGACGTATCCCTCGACAGTCAAGCCATAGTCGACCGAGATCGGATCGGTCTGCCGCCGTCCCTCGGCCACCTCCGCCATCGCCTCCACCAGTTCCGGAAGGCCTTTCTCCTCCGTGGCCACGGTGGGCACCACAGGCACGCCCAAGTCTGTCTCCAGCCTCTCGGTATCTATTTCCCATCCTTGCCGCTTCACCTCGTCCATCAAATTGAGGGCTATCACCACCCGGTCGGTCAGCTCCAGGATCTGCAGTGCCAGGTTGAGATTGCGCTCCAGGCAAGTCGCGTCCACGACATCCACCACCACATCTGGCTCGCCGGAGAGGATGTAGTCCCTGGCGATGACCTCCTCGGGCGACTGGGCCGCCAGGCTGTACGTGCCGGGCAGGTCCACCAGACGAATCTCCTGACCCTCATAGGTGAAGTGCCCCTCGGCCCTCTCCACTGTCTTGCCCGGCCAGTTCCCAACGTGCTGCCGACTCCCGGTCAGGGCGTTGAAGATGACGCTCTTGCCCACGTTGGGATTGCCGGCAAGGCCTACAGTGATTGCTTTCTTATTCATGTGCCGCCTCTTCCACGACGACGCTGTTGGCGTCTGTCCGGCGCATAGCGATGCCGGTGCCCTTGACGCGATACTCCATTGGGTCGCCCAGGGACGCTTTCCGCATCACCGTCACCTCGGCGCCAGGGACGAAGCCCATATCCAGCATGCGCCGCTGATGCTTCCCACTTCCTTTGATGTCCACGACCCGCGCTCGAGCACCAACTGGCAGTCTTCCCAACTCCACGGTCAAGGCCGGTGCCGCGACCACAGAGACGTGATCGGCAGCGGCAGGGGCCAGCGGGACAACGGTGTCGTCGACCCGCAGCTGCAGCAGATCTGGCCTTCGGTCCACGACATCGATGTCTGCGCCGGGCTCAAGGCCCAGCGCGACCAGTTGCGCCAGGAGCGGGGCTGGTTCGTCGTCCACAGAGACGATGCGCAAGCGCCGTCCTGGTTCTGCCTGCGCGGACAGCGGACGGCCCGGCGATGGTGGCACGTCGCGCTTCGGACCCGGAATCAAGTGTCCGTGCGGATCCCAGGCCGGGTGTCCCAGCTCGGCGTCCAGTTGCTCCAGTTCCTCCGGTGTCGTCATGTGCTCGCGCCGGTGGGCCTCGGCGTGGACCGCTTCCATCCGCATTCCCTCTCGGTCCACCAGATACCGTTCCCAAAGCCGGTGGGCGCGGATCAGCTCCTGGGCCCGCGCCTTGCCCTCCTCGGTCAGCCGCACGTTCCCTTCTGCGTCCCCTTCTACCCAGCCAAAAGTGCGCAGAGCGTCCACTCCCTCTCTGGCCGCGACTTCGGATAGACCTGTACGGCGCGCCACATCCTCGACACTCACGAGACCTTCTCGCTTTTGCTGAGCGTAAGCTGCCTTCAGCACGTCTTCTGCCTCGAGGCGGTGCCGCCGCGGAACAGGGACTTCTTCAGGTTTCCGTGTCTCAGGCCGTCGGAACAGCGTCCACACCCAGAGGATGAACAGCAGGAAAGAGAGAGCGGGCCAGAACCACTTAGAAAAGGTCGAGATCTCCATTCGTCTTCCTCCTCAAGCGCGCATCTGTCCCAACACTGTCCATCCCCCCATGATCGCTCTCCATCAGGACATCGATCTGATCCACATGGACGAAGCTGTCACCGAGTGTCCGGGACATGCGTGGATTGACCTCGGCGATAACGATGTCTGCGCTCTCGGCAGACGACTTCACGATGTCCACCGAAACCCCGAGACTACGGAATTCGTGCAAGTCGGGTGGAGTCACCTGGATTCTGGCGTCTTCAATTTATCGCTGTGCTGCTCTTGGCACGAAATCAACGGCTCTCGCTTCTTTGATCGAACCTATCTGCCTGTCTTGAACACCCACCCACCAAGAGCATGATTAACATCTCCCCGACGGGCTGAGGCCGGGTGCCTCGGGCTGATGGCTTCCAGCTGACGTCACATTTCCAGAGCGGCGCATGCCCTGCGCCGGCTCTCTCCCTTGCCACCAGAATCCTCTCGAACAAGAGAGGGTTTGGACAACCTTCCCGACGCCCGGACGAGAGGTCAGTCCCAAGAAGTACGGTTGCTTGCAGCCAGGCTGTCCGCGAGCAGTCCCTTGAAACGCTCGAGGCTGACCGACTCGAACGTCACCTCCAGCCCTGTCCAATCGAACAGCTCCAGGATCTCCTCGGGGTGTTCGGCCACGTACGAGTCGCCGTAGTCCAGGCTGTCCAGGACGATGATCTTGTCATAGAACCCGGGGAAGTTCGCGTTCGCATCAGCCTCGTCCCAGCCGAAGTATGTCTGGTATACTACCTTCCAGCTTCGAAGCCAGCCCGGTGTAAACCACAACACCTTCTTCTCTCTCCCCCCGCTGATTCGCTCTCGGTCCTCGACGCCGGCTAGCATATCGTACCCGTACTCGCCCTGCACGCGGACGATCCCCTGACCGTGATTTTCCAGGATCGAGTCCACGCGCTTGAGTGGCTCGTCGGTGCTTGTGTAGCATTTCTTCCCGTACGCCACGATGATCTTGTGGTCGGGACACCACTCCCTTGCCTCATTCAATCGTCTGAGAAGGTGCTCTTCCAGCTTATCCGGTACGGCGTGCAGCCCTGGTGGCGTGAACAGCACCCGGCGGGGTTTCATAAAGCCCGTGTCCATCAAATGCGTCATCTCCGGGTGCAGCATTCCGCAGGAGACGATGCATCGGTCCTCAAACCCAGGGTGGGTCATCTCACTCATAGTCTTCTCCGTTCAAGAGTCGTGTCAGGCGCGCTAGCTATCTGATACATCGGAATCGACGGGGAACACTCGATATCCTCTGTCGCGCATTGAGTCTGCCAGGTGGGCAACCAAAGAGCTCTTTCCACTGCCGCCCTTGCCGGCCACTGCGATCTTTTTCGTTGGACCTCCTCAGAACCCCAGCAGCCGTTCCACCTGGAAGATTAGGGTCGCCGTCAGCCAGCCCAACCCGGTCAGGTAGGCTGCGTTGAGGGGCGCCCAGCCGATGCCGTACTCATGGCGCTGGGCAGCCAGAGCCACCATGCAGGGGATGTAGACCAGCACGAAGGTGTTGAAAGCCACTGCCTGCAGGGGCGTGAACCGATCCTGGACTGTCTCTATCGCCACCGTGTCCTTCTCTCGGCTCCTTGCATTTTCCGTCAAGTCCACCCCAGGGGCGAAGCTGATCGTCCGCTTCGCCGTGTCTACGGTGGCATGCCTGAAGCCCACCACGATCCCCCTCACATCCTCAATGAAGGGCGTTGAACACAGTACTCTTGCCCGAGCTGGGGTTACCGGTCAAAGCGACACTGAATTGCTTTGCCTCCTCCTTCCGTCTGTCTGCCCTGACTCTTGCCCTTCTACAACGGCTCCACCTGGATCTTCCGCGCCATGCCGCGGCCCAGCTCCAGGCGCCCACCGCCTCCAAACGCCACGATGAGTGGCCCGCGGGAGTCTCCCTGGATGACGCGCGGGATTGTTCCTGAGTTCAGGGGTAGGTCGGCCAGGCGTTTTCGGACGCGCTGCCCGCCGCCGACACGTCGACTGTGACGTGGCGCGCCTCACTCTTGCGCAGGCTCAGGCTGCAGTCCTTGACCTCCAGCTCTATCGGCGCTATGCGCACCAGGTTGACCTCTGTACCCGGGACCAGGCCCGCGTCCGTCAGGCGTCGTTTCACCGGCGCCTTATCCCCCACCCGGACCACGACACCCCGCTGTCCGACGTTCAACTCGTGCAGCCTCACCCGGCGCTTTCAGGTCGTCGGTTACTTGTGGGGAATCGCCAACCAAATCATATATGCCGTCAACGTGCCGTCAGAGCCAGCATCTCCCGCTGGTCAATCGCGTCAAGCCTTAGACAGCACGATGCCGACGGCTACCAGCACGCCAGCGATCAATGCCAGGATGGTGTATCGTCTGTTTTCCTTCTCGACCTCCGGAAGCAGATGCGAAGCACCCACGTACACCAACGCACCGGCGGAGATGGCCAGCCACAGGCCCAGCGCACTCCGCCCAATGGCGTGGATGAAGGGATACGACACCAGGGTGCCCAGGGGCGTCGATATGGCCGCTGCCACAAAGGCGTATACGGTCGCGCGTCTGCGATTGAACCCGCCTCGCTCCAGGAGGACGAAGGTGACGATGCCCTCCGGAAATTCGTGGAGCACCATGCCGATGGCGGCCAGCGCGCCGGTCAGGACGCTCACGTTAAACGTCACCGCATAGATCACACCGTCAATGAAGGAGTGAAGCCCGATCCCGAGCATAGGGATGACGCCTATCGCATAGGTCGGAGGGCATTCGTACTCGCCGCACACGTACAGCCTTAGTCCACGATTGATCAGGTAGATGCCGAGGAAGCCCAACAGCAGGAACGCGGGAGCCCTTTCGTTCATCTCAAAGCACTTGGGGATGATGTGCATGAACGAGACGGAGATGAGCACCCCCGCCGCGAAGCTCATGAAGTAGGCGGAGCGCTCTCTGGCCCATTGTCCGTACCTGCTGATGGCGACGATGCCGATGGTTGTCACCACGCAGGCCAGTGAACTGGCCAGGATCACTGCGGCAAAGGTACTGGTAAGCATCTGCATCCTCCCTGTCTAGTCTTGTGAGCTGGTGGCTGGTGACTCACGGCGTCCTCAAACCTGAAAGACTACCTCCCCTCCCACCATCGTCATCAGCACCTCCCCACCGGTCCCGATGGCTGTGAGATCGGCGCGATAGCCGGGCGCAACACGGCCTGCCTGGTCGTCGATTCCCAGCTGGCGTGCCGGGTTGAGCGAGGCCATTTGCCACGCGGCACCGAGCCCTACGTCCGTCCAACGGGCGACGTTCATGACGGCCGTCTCGAGCGTCAGCGTACTTCCGGCCAGCGTGCCCGATTCCAGCCGCGCCTCACCGTCGCGCACGGTCACCTCTAAGGGTCCCAGCATGTACGTGCCGTCCTCGCACCCGGCCGCAGCCATCGAGTCCGTGATCAGTAGTATACCACCAACTCCCTTGGCCGCGAGAGCCAAACGGACTGTCGTAGGCGCTAGATGGACCCCATCGGCGATGATCTCTGCCCTAACTCCTTGTGTGGTCAGTGCGGCGCCGACGACCCCGGGCCGGCGGTGATGCATGGGCTTCATTCCATTGAATAAATGGGTCACCTGGCGCGCACCGCCCCCAAAAGCAGCGAAAGCTTGGTCGGCCGAGGCGACCGTGTGGCCGATTGAGACGACGACACCATGGTCGGTGAACGTCCCGACCGCCGCGAGCCCTCCCTCTCGTTCTGGCGCTATCGTCACGATGCGCGCGATGTCGCCAGCTATGTCGAGCAAGCGCTCGACGTTCTCCCCCGTCGGCGGTATGCAGAAATCGGGCGAGTGGGCGCCCAGTCGCTCCGGGCTGACGAATGGACCTTCCAGGTGAACGCCCAGAATGCGCGCTCCCCCCGTGCAACCTGCCATCGCGCGGCGAGCGCCCTCGATCGCCCTCTCTACGTCCTCGAAAGCAGCCGTCAGCGTCGTGGGGAGAAAGCCGGTCACCCCGTGACGGGCAAAGAAGCGTGCCAGGCGCGCCGCTGCGTCGCCACCATCCATAAACTCGGCTCGGTCGCCACCGTGCGTGTGCACGTCGATGAATCCCGGCCCCAAAGCTGCGGCGCCCAGGTCCATCGTCTCTCCCTCGGGCGTTCTTTCGCCAAGCCTGTAGACAGCTTCAATTCTGTCCCCGTCAATCAGAACATGGCCCGGACCGAGAGGCTCCGGGTCGTAGATGTTGACATTCCTCAACAGAACGGACACGATGCACTCCTCTCAGCCTGTACTCGTCCGGCCTCCAGGCTCGCCATACCTTGAACAGAAGTCGGTCTCCCGGGACCTCCAGCAACCCCCTCCGTCACATGTCTTCGTGATCTTCCTCTCCTCAGATGCTCGCCTCGTTGCTGACGGCGTCTGTGCTGACCGGACACCCCCCCAGAGGAACGGGGTCACACGTCCAGCGAGTCGAGCACGTTCTTCGTGACTGTGGCCTCCTGCGGCTTCGCCGACAGAGGTACGCGCACCAACTCGCCGTTTTCCCGCTCTTGCAAGTGGTACAAATCCTCCAGGCCTTCTACACGGTCGATGAACAGCACGCCGTCCAGATGGTCGATTTCATGGTGCACCACGACTGCGTCAAACCCCTCGAAAACGCGGTCAAAGGAGTCGCCCGCCTCATCCAGCCCAGTCACCCGCAGGTAGTGTGGTCGCACTGTCTCTCCGTAGAGACGCGGAAGGCTCAAGCAGCCGTCGAAGTCCTTCTTCTCGTCTCCTGCCTCTATGATCTCCGGATTGACAAGTGGAATGGGCGGGCCGGGATCGCCTTCGCTCTGCTGTCCGCCGCCGAGTCGAACCACCACCACGCGGCGGTGGGCCCCGATTTGCGGAGCAGCCAACCCGATTCCCTCCGGGTGATTATTGAGGGCGTCCTTCAGATCCTGGATCAGTCGCCTGACCGGCCCAGTCATGTCGCCGATCGGTGTACTCTGCTTGCGCAGAACGTCGGCGTCCTCAGGATAGAGAACAATCTCTCTAGTAGCCATATCTTGCCCTTCAAGACTACTCGTCGCGCGGATAGAGGGCCCACAGACGGGCCAGCTCGTCTTCCTCGCAGCGAATCTCTGTATAATGGACGGTCTCGCCGTCTTTGAGCACACGGACGCCAGCTCCCTCTGTGACTCGTCCGACGAACGCGAACGGTGTTCTCACTTCCTCCAGCGCCTGGCGGACGTCGTGCACCTGCTCCGGAGGAACGGTGACCGCCAGGGTCCCAGAGGAGATCATGCGGAGCGGGTCGAAGTCGAATGCGTCCGCGAATCGGGACACGATCGGCGGGATCGGCAACCGGCGAAATGCGACCTCGATGCCAACCGCGGAGAGCTCAGCGATCTCCAAGAGGGTCTCTAGGACGCCGCCTCGCGTCACGTCGTGCATAGCCGTCACCCCGTTCGCTGCCAGCACCAGCGCTTCCGGCATGACGCTTACCTCGGCCATCACGCGACGACCTTCCTCGAGCTCGCTCTCCTTCAAGCGCAACTTCCGTGCCACGTCGGCGAAGTCCTGGGCCAGGATCGCCGTCCCCTCTAGGGCGATGCCCTTCGTGACCAGGACGTGGTCGCCCACTCTCGCCCCGCCAGTCAGGACCGGCTCCTGCCCCGACGCAGTCCCCAGCGCAGTGACAGCAACCAGAGGTCGAGAGAGCCCTGCGGAGTATCCGGTGTGTCCGCCGATGATCGATGCGCCAATCTCGTCGGCAGCTCGCCTGGCATCCCGCATAATCTGCTCCAGGAGTTCTACATCTTCTATCTTTGGGACGAGCACGAGCAACTGAAGCCACCGAGGTTGGATTCCACTGGCCGCGATGTCGTTGCAGGCCACGTGGACGGCGAGCCAGCCGATGTCCCCGATGGCGCCGACGATGGGATCCACGTGCGAAACCAGGACGTCTCCGCCGACCCGGGTCAGCGCCACGTCCTCCCCAAAAGCTGAGCCGAGGACAATACCAGGACCCTCGGAGTGGACGAAAGGGTAGACTCGCTGTTGGAGGACGTCGAGTGAGAACTTGGACATCGTGTGCTCCTCATTTCTTGCTTCGACTGTTCCCGTCGTGCAAGCGGGGCAGCACGGCTCAGCGCCGGGGGCTGGCGATGCAGGCGCCGTCTGCCTCTACACTTCGCGCTTTCACCCAAATTGCGCTGCTCGCGGCGTGATTGCTCCCGGCTCGGATGCGTCCCGCGCCGTACCTCTGGCGTGCAGGCCGGGCGTGCCCCGCCTCGGAAACCACGCGGGCCATCCAGGCGGGCCCGTTCCCGAGCGAGATTCGGCCGGCTGTGTCTCACATCGAGCCGAGAGCTCGACGTCGGCCGCCTACGTCACTCTTTCCCCCCGTCGTGCCTGTTGAGCCTCCTCAGATAGTACCGATGACCTCCGTATTCTGCCTCCACGAGCTCATCTGCTGCCAGCAGCTGACTCACCACGCTCCAGTCCTCCCCTGCCCGTCCGAGCAGCTTTCTGACCGCCTTCTCCCGCATCGGATGGACCGACGTGATGCTCAACAGATCCTCCTCCACGTCGCCCGTGGAAGCGAACGCATTCCCCTCGTAGCCGATCAGATACTCAGTGTGATCCACGCGCTCGCTGATGATCTGATAGGCTCGGTTGATCTTTGCCTCGTCTGGCCCGTGCGCCCAGTCCTCGGCGGGCGGTCGGGTGGGGATCGCCACATAGGCCCGATCTGGCGCCAGGCGTGCCAGGAAGCCAGCCACGTCCTCGATTGCCTCAACGGTGTCGTTCAGTCCATCGACCAGCATCGTCTCCGTTGCCAGCACACCTTGATACTCCTCTGCGAAGGTCAGCATGCCTTCCTGGATCGCGCCTAGCTCCAGCTTTCCGTGAGGTCGGTTGATCCGCCGCCACGCCTCCCGCGTGGCGGCGTCGACCTTCAAGGACACCCAGTCTGCCTTCTTTAGGGCCTTGCGCACGTCCTCCTGCCAAATCAACGATGAATTCGAAATGACGGCGGTCCTAATCCCCAGCGGCGCCAGCTCGCCGATCTCGTACCCCAGGTTGAGGTCGAGTGTCGGTTCCCCATCTGGGACGAAGGTGAGGTAGTCGATGGACTCTCCTCTCTCCCTGGCTTGCTCAACCTTATCTCGGACCACCCCGAGAATCGTCTCAGGCTCGTAAAATGCCTCGCGCTCCACCTGCATCTTGATGGTACGCCCCAGTTGGCAGTAGACGCACGAGTACGTGCATATCTTGGGTGGGATGTTGTTGATCCCCAGACTGCGTCCCAGACGCCTGGATGGAACGGGTCCAAAAGCAATCATGTTATAGGTTCCCCCCGTGTAAGGTCCTGGTCACTTTCCTTGATCTGCCGGAACGCAGCCAGGAACGCGTCATTCTGTTCGCGCGTGCCAACAGAGACCCTGATGAAGCCAGGCGGCAACTGGTTTGAGACGTCCGAAACGAGTACGCCAGCGTCTCTAAGCCCTCCCACAGCATCGCCCACGTCCGTTCTGACCAACAGGAAGTTGGTCTCGCTG
>CAYMHT010000021.1:0-30989 GCA_964390305.1 uncultured Anaerolineales bacterium | reverse complement strand
AGAGGCTCTCCGTGTGAGTCCTGGCGTCCGACTGCTGCTGGTTGTAAAGAGCTATCGGCTGTGCTATCATTGCTGCCGTGTGGGCGGCCCCAGCTGACCACCGGTCATCACATTGCTTCTTCCTGTGAGTTGAACGACCTATGCCGATCAAGCAATTCTCTGAGGAAGTGAAAAGCGTGCGGCGTGAGTCGCGGGATCAGCTCAAGCAGCGGCTTTATCGCCGAGCGATTCTTGTTGCTGTGATCGGCAACTTCGTGTTGGCGGTTGGCAAGGGGGGCGTGGCCTGGGTCTCGGGCAGCAGTGCTGTACTGTCGGATGCGGCCAACTCCCTCTCCGACACGCTCTACAGCCTCTTCATGGCGCTGGGCCTTCATGTCGCGCGCCAGCCGGCCGATCAGAGCCATCCGCAAGGCCACAGTCGCTTCGAACCCCTCGTCAGCTTACTCATCGCCGTCGTGATGGGCGTGGCTGGATACGGCGCCGTCAGGGAGGCTATTGAGCGCTTTCGCACCGGCGCCGTGGCTATTCCACTCGGGTGGCCCATCGCCATACTGGCGGGAAGCTTCTTGGTGAAGGTGGTAATGTACAGGCTCGTCCTGGATGCGGGAGAGAAGGCCGAAAGCCCGGCCATTCGTGCGAGCGCCCGCGACAACCTGGCCGATGTCCTCGCGTCCTCCGCTGCGCTCATTGGCGTCCTGGGCTCCAACTTCGTCCATCCGCTGCTCGATCCCTTGGCCGGCGTCGTGGTTGCGCTGTGGATCCTTCGTGCTGTCTGGGAAATCGTCCGTGAGAATCTGGGCTACCTCACGGGCCGTGGGGCGCCTCTGGAGGTGACGGAGGGCATCATTGAGGCGGCATCGTCCGTGCCGGGGGTTCTTGATGTCCATCAGGTCATCGCCGACTATGTGGGCCCGGAGTTGCGCGTCGACATGCACATCGACGTCGACGGTGACATCACACTGCGCGAGGCGCACGCCATCGGCGAACAGGTCGAGGCGAGAGTCGAGGCCTTGCCCGCCGTCGATCTGGCTTTTGTGCATGTGGAGCCCGATCACGGCTAAGCTTGCGAGCCCTCGCGAGGATCGTGACTCCAGGTATCGCGCGGGCGATCGAGTCGCCGAGATTCCCCTACTGGAGGGGCTAGGAAGGGCGCCACGCTCTTCGCTGCGCGCTGTCCCTTGCCCCGCGGCCCTGCAGGCCTAACTCCTAGAACGAAGGCGCGGCGACTTCGCTCTTCTGTGAGCGGGCCATTACCTCCGTCGCGGAAGACGTCCACCAGCCGGTGCGCATGCTCTGGCAACGACCGGTCCAGGTGGGCTGCCAGACCGACGCGGTGATCGCTGACCAAGACCGTCGATGGCTTGGCTGCCGTTGACTGGCCCACCAGCATGTGCCGGTCGAGCTGACCTGGCGCCTCCCGTTGCTTCACGGTATAATATGGTAGAACTGACGTTCTAATTGGACACGATCAGCTGTCTTATATCGTGAGCTACCAAGTCGACCACACGCAGAGTTCGGCGATGTGACCCGCCTGAACCTGGCCTGGTCGAACAGATCGACAAACATGCCGAAGTTCGAGCTCGTTTCTGAGTTCCAACCCACAGGAGACCAGCCCCAGGCCATCGAGTCCCTGGTCGATGGCCTTCGTGACGGACACGAGCACCAGACGCTGCTCGGCGCCACGGGGACGGGTAAGACGTACGTGATCTCGGAGGTCATCGAGCGGGTGCAGAAGCCGACGCTGGTGATTGCCCACAACAAGACCCTGGCGGCCCAGCTCTACTCTGAGTTTCGGGAGTTCTTTCCGCATAACGCCGTCGAGTACTTCGTCTCCTACTACGACTACTACCAGCCGGAGGCCTACGTCCCCAAGCACGATCTCTACATCGAGAAGGATGCGGATATCAATGAAGAGATCGACAGGCTCCGCCTGGCCGCCACCACCGCTCTGTTCTCCCGCCGCGACGTGATCATCGTCGCCTCTGTGTCCTGCATCTATGCTATCGGGGATCCGCAGGAGTGGGGCCGTGTGGTCGTCGAGCTGGAACGCGGAGAGCGTCACCGCCGTGACACGCTCCTCCGCCATCTCGTCAGCATCTACTACGAGCGGAATGACGTGACGCTTCAGCGCGGGAATTTCCGCGTACGGGGCGACACGTTGGAGATCATGCCTGCCTACGGAGAGACCGCCTATCGGATCAGCTTCTGGGGGGACGAGATCGAGCGCATCACGGAGGTCGATCCGCTGACCGGGGAGGTCCTCGCCGATCTTCACGAGCTTAACATCTTCCCCGCCAAGCACTTCATCACCCCTGAGGACAAGCGCGAGAAGGCCCTCGTCGACATTGAGGCGGAGCTTGAGGAACACCTGGCGGAGCTGAAGGCCCAGGGCAAGCTGCTTGAGGCCCAGCGGTTGGAGCAGCGCACGCGCTACGACCTGGAGATGATCCGGGAGATCGGTTACTGCTCAGGCATCGAGAACTACTCCCGCCATCTGCAGCAGCGCCCCCCCGGCTCGCCGCCCTGGACCCTGATGGACTACTTCCCGCCCGACTATCTCCTGGTGGTGGACGAGTCGCACATGACGATTCCCCAGGTGCGCGGCATGTACCATGGCGACCGGAGCCGCAAGGAGACCCTGGTTGAGTATGGTTTCCGACTGCCGTCGGCGCTCGACAACCGTCCTCTGACGTTCGAGGAGTTCGAGGCACGGGTGAACCAGGCCGTCTACACCTCGGCCACCCCGGGGCCCTACGAGCTGGAGAGAAGCGAGCAGGTGGTGGAGCAGATCATCCGTCCCACCGGTGTCGTCGATCCCCAGGTCATCGTCCGGCCGGCGCAGGGTCAGGTGGACGATCTCATCGGGCGCATCAACGAGCGCCTGGAGCGGGGCGAGCGCGTTCTGGTCACCACGTTGACCAAGCGCATGGCGGAGGATCTCGCGGACTATCTGCGGGAGCTCGACGTCAAGGTGCACTATCTGCACAGCGAGATCCAGACCATCGAGCGGGTGGAGATCCTGCGCGATCTGCGGCTGGGGGCGTATGACGTGGTGGTGGGCGTCAACCTGTTGCGGGAGGGGCTCGACCTTCCGGAGGTCAGTCTCGTGGCGGTCCTGGACGCAGACAAGGAGGGTTTCCTGCGGTCGGATACCGCCCTGGTCCAGACGATGGGTCGCGCGGCGCGCCACGTGAACGGCACCGCCGTGCTGTACGCGGACGACGTCACGGACTCCATGCGGCGGGCCATCGACGAGACCGAGCGCCGCCGTGAGGTGCAGATCGCGTACAACCGCGAGCACGGCATCGAGCCTGCGTCGATCGTCAAGGCCGTCCGCGACCTCACCGACCGCGTGCGGCGCAAGGCGGTCCGGGAACCGGAGGGCGAGCTCAGTCTTGCCCAGCTGCCGAAGGACGAGCTGGCGCGCATGATTCGCGAGCTGAAGAAGCAGATGGAGGCCGCGGCCGATAACCTGGAGTTCGAGAAGGCCGCGCTGCTGCGGGACCGGATCTTCGAGCTGCGCGAGGTGCTCAAGGACAAGGAGACGGCCGACCTGCCAGCATGGGAGCGCGAGCGCAGGCGGGCCCGGCTGGGCATCGAAAACTAGACGCAGCGAGTTCCCATATGGGTCGACGTACCACTAGTGTCGAAGCCCAGGAAGAGGAGAAGAGTATGTCGAGTCTTTCCGTTGTCTTACCGGCCTACAACGAAGAGGAGAACGTGGCGGAGGCGGTCGAGCACGTATCCGACGTCGCTCAGACGCTGGATCGAGAGTATGAGATCATCCTCGTCAACGATGGCAGCTCCGATCGGACCGGAGAGATCGGTCGCGAGCTGGAGGAGCGCATCCCCTGTTTCCGCCTGGTAGAGCATTATCCCAATCGGGGGTACGGCGGGGCGCTGAAGGCGGGCTTCGAGGCGGCCACGAAGGACTTGATCGCCTTCTATCCCGCCGATGCCCAGTTCGACTTCGGCGAGGTCGAGCGTCTGTTGGAGCCGGTCGATGGGGGAGACGCAGACGTGGTCTGTGGCTATCGGTTCGATCGGCAGGATCACATCGTCCGCAAGCTCAACGCCCTTGGCTGGAATGTGGTCGTGCGGCTCTTCTTCGGCTATCTATGCCGTGACATCGACTGTGGCTTCAAGCTCTTCCGCCGTGACATCCTGGATCACGTGAATATCGCATCCGACGGAGCTATGATCGATACGGAGTTGCTGGCGGGGGCGAAGGCGCGCGGCTTCAGGTTCGCGGAGGTGCCCCTCACTCATCTACCCCGGGAAGCTGGCGAGGCCACCGGCGCTAACCTGGCTGTCATTGCGAAGGCGTTCCGCGATCTGGTGCACTTTCGCCTCAGACTCAGCCGCGAACTGCGCGAGGAAACCCGGTGAAGGTCCGCTGCCTGCGTTGTCAGCGAGCGTGGCCGCTCGACCTCACGCGCTGGCGCTGCCCTTGCGGCGGGGTCCTGGAGGTTGTGGAGGGCCCCTCCTTCGATCCTGCCGAAGTGGATGAGCGTGAGCACACGCTGTGGCGCTACCGGCGGGCGCTGCCACTACCACAGGGCGCAGCGCGGGTGACGCTGGGCGAGGGATGGACCCCGCTGGTCGACGCAGAGTGGTCCGGGCGCACCGTTCGCTTCAAGGTAGAATCCGTCAACCCCACTGGCTCCTTCAAAGACCGCGGTGCCGCTGTGCTGGTCGCGGCACTGAAGGCGGGTGGCGTACGAGAGGTTGTAGAGGACTCGTCTGGGAACGCGGGGGCTGCGCTGTCGGCGTACGCGGCCCGTGCCGGTTTGGCCGCGAGGGTGTTCGTGCCAGCGCATGCCTCGCCGGTCAAGCGGGCCCAGATCGCCGTCTATGGTGCTGACGTCGTGGTGGTGCGCGGCACTCGTGCAGACGCGGCGCGGGCGGTGCTGGAGGCCGTCGACGAAGGGGCGGTCTACGCCAGCCATGCGTACAGCCCCTTCTACCCCCAGGGCATGAAGACCATGGCTTTCGAGCTCTGGGAGCAGGTCCGACGGTCTGCGCCGACGGACGTCGTCGTTCCCCTGGGTCACGGCGGCTTGCTTCTCGGTCTCTACCTGGGATTCGGGGAGTTGCTGTCGGCGGGCCTGATTGAGCGGCGGCCGCACCTGTTCGGGGTCCAGGCCGAGGCCTGCGCCCCGTTTGCCCGCGCCTGGGAGCGCGGCGTCAGTGAGGTCGAGCCCGTCGAGGAGGGTGAGACGGTGGCGGGTGGCGTGCGCATCGCAGCGCCGCCCTGGGGACGCGAGGTTCTGGGTGCTGTCCAGGAGAGCGGCGGCGCCGTGATGGCTCTCTCGGATGACCAGACTCTGTCTGCCCAGAAGGCGCTTGCCCGGAAGGGCTTTTACGTTGAGCCGACGTCGGCGCTCCCGGTGGCGGCGCTTGAGCATCTCGGCGGGCGCCTGGGCGATTCGCCCGTTGTGGTCCTCACGGGGAGCGGGTTCAAGAGTCCGCCACAGAGGGGGTGACCACCATGAGGGAAAGCGACTGGCAGCGGGAGGTTGGTGCTCTTATGCGCCGTCACGAGCTCGAGTACGATCCGGCCGTGCACGCGCTCGACCTTGTTTCTGAGGTGGGGGAGCTGGCAAAGGAGCTGTTGGTGGCCACCGACTACGGCCGGCGGCCGCCCGAGTTCGGAGCGACTCTCGCGGAGGAGTTGGGCGACGCCCTCTACAGCCTGCTGGCCCTCGCGGAGGTCTGTGAAGTCGGCGCGGGTGAGGCGCTGCGGACTGCGCTGGCGAAGATCGAGGGCCGTCTGGCCGAGCGTGGGGAGGCGGGCTCGAAGTGAGTGAACGGGAAGCGCCTCTCGTCCCCAAGAAGCTCCAGGAGACGCTGGGTTATCGCTTCCGCGATCCAGCCCTTCTCCGTCGTGCCCTGACGCATCCTTCTTATGTCAACGAGCATCCGGAGGAGGCTGCTCGTGATAACCAGCGGCTCGAGTTCCTGGGCGATGCGGTGATCGACTTCCTGGCTGCCGCCTGGGTGTACCGGTGCTACGCCGATTTCGATGAGGGTCGTATGACGCGCCTGCGTGCGGCGCTGGTGCGTACGGAGACACTGGCGCATCTGGCGCGGCAGCTGGGCATCGGGGAGGCGCTTCGCCTCGGTCACGGCGAGGAGGAGGCAGGAGGGCGCCGGCGGCATGCCAATCTCTGCGATGCATTCGAGGCTGTCGTCGGCGCCATATATCTCGACGCGGGCATGGACGCCGCCAGGGCCGTCGTCGAGCCCCTCTTTGGCCCTGTGGCCGAGGCCACGCTGGCGGAGGCGGCGGACCAGGACGCCAAGAGCCGTCTGCAGGAGTGGAGCCAGGCGGAGCTCAAGGTCACCCCGCGCTACCGCATCGTGGCGGCCCGGGGCCCGGACCACGCCAGGACGTTCGTCGCCGAGGCCCTCCTCGACGACAAGGTGGTGGGGCACGGAACGGGGCCCAGCAAACAGGCTGCCGAGCAGGCGGCTGCAGAGGCGGCTTGCGACTCGCTCACGTAGGTGGGCGGCGTCGGCAGCCCCAAGCTTCGATACCAACTGGACGGGAAGTGTACCTCCGCGAGGTAGGGGCGCGCCTTTGCAGACGCCCTGAGTCGGCGTGCGAGGGTCCGCGTCCTCCATTCTTCCCTCTGGATCTGCCTCCGCCCGGGCGTCGCTACCCTTGTCATCTTCTAGCAGCCGCGGTATACTGCCCCCGTCCACCATGCATCTCAAACATCTGACCCTTCAGGGGTACAAGTCCTTTGCGGACAAGACCGAATTCGAGTTCCCCGAGGGTATCACGATCATTGTTGGCCCCAACGGGACCGGCAAGAGCAATATAGCCGACGGGATTCGCTGGGCCCTGGGCGAGCGGAGTATGAGCACGCTGCGCGCCAAGACGTCGGCCGACATGATCTTCGCTGGAGGGGATGGTCGGGCGCGCGCGGGTATGGCGGAGGTGTGCCTGACCTTCGACAATACCGACGGCGGCCTCCCGATCGAGTTTAGCGAGGTCACCATCTCGCGCCGTGCCTATCGCTCGGGCGAGAATGAGTACCTGATCAACGGAAGCCAGGTCCTGCTTCGCGATGTCGAGGAACTGCTGGCGGGGAGCAGCCTCAGTGAGCGGACCTACACTGTGATTGGTCAGGGCCTCGTCGACGCGGCCCTCTCTCTGCGCCCTCAGGAGCGGCGGGCTCTCTTCGAGGAGGCCGCGGGCATCACCCTCTATCGCGATCGCCGGGAGAAGACCGTTGAGCGGCTGGATGAGACGGAGCGCAACCTGGAGCGGGTTCACGACATCATCAGTGAGGTGGCGCCTCGCCTGGACCGGCTGGAGGTCGATGCGCACCAGGTGGAGCAGCATCGCCGGCTGACCGCGCACCTCGAGCGCTTGCAGCGCACCTGGTACGGCTACTGCTGGGGACAAAGGCAGGCGGAACTGGGACGGGCGCTGGAGCGGGCTTCGGGGCTGGAGGAGAAGCTCACCGCGCGGCGTGAGGACGCGGCGCAGTTGGGCGAGCGTCTGGAGCAGGTTCGACAGCGCGAGAGCGAGCTGCGCGCCAGCCTGCGAGACTGGTATCGCAGGAGTGCTGATCTCTATGAGCACGTCGACCAAGTACGCCGCGAGCTGGCTGTGTCTGAGGAGCGAGAGCGCCTGCTGAAGGCGCGGCGCGAGGAGTTGCTGGACGAGGTCGAGCCGTTGACAGCGCAGCGGGAACAGCAAGCTGAGCAGGTGAGCGGGCTCGATTGCCGTGTCGAGGAGCTGGCGGACCAGCTCGCGGAGCGTCGGAGGCGCCTCACGGAGATAGAAGAGGAGGCGCGAAGCAAGGAGGAGGCGGCTGCAGCTCGGGAGCGGGAGCGCGCCCAGGTGGACCAGGAGCTACGCGGGAGTCGCTCGCGCCTGGAGCGCCTGGATGAGGAACTCGCTGAGGCCCGGGAGGTGATCTCACGCCTGGTGAGCGAGCATGCTGTGGCCGAGGAGCGGGCGCGACAACTGGAGAGCCGCCGCGAGGCAGTGCTTGCTGAGGTTCAGCCCCTACGCAAGGACGAGCAGGAGCAGAGCCGTCGGGTCGCAGAGAGTCGCTCCCGGGTCGAAGACCTGGAGCAGGCACTGGGGGAGCGGAAGCAAGAGCTAGCCGATCTGGAGGCAGCGTGGCGCTCACCTCGTGAGCGCGCTGAAGAGCCAGGCCAAGAGCGCGTCCGCGTCGCAGACAAGGTGCGCGATCAGCGAGCCGAGATTGAGCATCTGGACCGTGCGCTGCGTCGGACACGGGAAGAGGAGGCCGCGCTGGCTGGCGAACTAAGGGCCGTTGAGCGTACGCGGGCGACCTCCGCTGCGGGTGGCATGGGTGTTCAGGCGCTGCAAGATGCCGATCTCGAAGGCGTGCTGGGCACACTGGCAGCGTTGATCCGGGTTCCTTCGAAGTGGGAGCGTGCCATCGAGGCTGTCCTGGGCAGGGATCTTCAGGCGTTATTGCTGGAGACGGGAGCGGTGGTGGAACGAGCGCATGAGGTCCTGAAGGCGGAAGGCAGCAGAGTAACGGTGATCGCTTTGGACGAGATCTGTCCGGCGGCATCGAGCCACAGAATGCCCACAGGTGCGCGCTGTGCAGCCGACAAGGTCAGCTGTGAGGATCCGGTTCGGCCCGCTGTCGATGCGCTGCTGGGCACGGTCGCGCTTTGTGAGGATCTGTCGGAGGCCCGGGGGCTGCGCCGGAAGATGCCGGCTGGGAGCTCCTGTGTGACCCGAGCCGGGATCGTGGTGCGGGGCGACGGAACCTTCGTCATCGGCGGGACCAGTGGAGGTGGAATCCTGGCCGACGAGCGCCGGAGTCGCGAGCTCTCCGGGCGACTGGCGAGCACTCGCCGCCGCCTGGAGGAACTGGAGGAACGGCGGCAGGTCGCTCTGGTCCAGCTATCGTCCCTGGAGGATCGCCTGGACGAGATCGATCGCCGTGCTGCGGAGCGGAGATACGGTCTCCAGGAGAAATTGGGCGAGGCGCGGACGGCGGCAGCGGTAGCCGAGGAGGCCCTCCGGGGCCAGCGAGCGGAGCTGGAGCGCGAGAAGGCGGAGCTTGAACGGATTCGTTCTCACCGCAAGTCGCTGCAGCAGAAGGCCAGTGCACTGAAGGCAGAGGAGGTCTCAGAGATCGAGCGGGCTCAGGCGCTCCGGGTCGCTGTGTCTGGGGTCGAGAGCAAGGAGGAGACATCGCCCGTGGAGGCCGCTGAGGCCTTCCGTTTGCGGTTCCGGGCGGCCCAGCGACGGTGTCAACAGGTCGCAGAGGATCGGCGGGCGGTGTCGGAGAAGGTCTCCCTCCTGGAAGGACGGCTGCAGCGACTGAGCGAGCGGGCGGCGGAGGCTCGAGAGGAGATGGCACGCTTCGATCGCGAGGTGTTGTCGGAAGCGCGTACGGCTGTCGCGGTCGCGGAGACTGCCCTGGACAGCAGGCGACAGGCCTTGGAGCGAGAGTCGGCGCTGCTTGAGCGGCTCTGCTCTCAGATAGACGCTCGGCGCGCTCGGGCGAAGGAGCTAGATGGCGAACGGCAGGCACTCTTGGAGCGCATCGAGGGATTGCGCGGGGAAGTGTCCCAGCTGGAGCAGAAGCTCCAAGACGTTCGGAATCGCATCCAGCCGGCTGAGGACGAGCTAGAGGAGCTCAACAGCCGTCAGACCTCGCTGGAGAAGCGACACCAACGAGCGCAGGACCTTGTGCGGGGTGCCGAGGAGCGCTACGGGCGCGCCGAGCTGGACGTTGAGCGGAAGCGGGATGAGCTGCAGCTCCTGGCGGATCGGATTGACGAGGATCTCGGCCTCGTCGAGTTGGAGCTGGGTAAGAGTGTGACGGCCCAGGCCCCCCTGCCGATGCGCCCCCTCGTTTCAGAGCTCCCTGTCGTCGAGCAGCTGCCCGATGGCCTGCAGGCGGAGATGCAGTTCGTCAAGAAGCGTCTGGGGCGTCTCGGCGGGATCAATCCTAATGCGCCGGAGGAGCTCGCTGAGGTCAGAGAGCGTCATCGCTTCTTGTCGGAGCAGGCTGCAGATCTCGAGGCGGCGACAACCAAGCTCCGACGCAGTGTGGCTGAGTTGGACGGGCTGATGGAAAGGGCGTTCCGGAGGACGTTTGACGCGGTGGCGGAGCAGTTCTCCACGATGTTCTCCGATCTCTTCAAGGGCGGCGAGGCACGGGTGGCGTTGACAGACCCGGATGATCTGCTCAACACCGGAGTGGACATCGTGGCGCGCCCGCCTGGGAAGCGCGCGCAGCGACTGGCGCTTCTGTCCGGAGGCGAGCGTGCTCTGACCGCCACGGCGCTCCTTTTCTCGCTACTTCAGGTCAGCCCGACCCCGTTCTGTGTCCTTGACGAGGTGGATGCTATGCTCGATGAAGCGAACGTAGGACGCTTCCGTAGCAAACTGGAAGAGCTCGCGGAGCGGACCCAGTTCATCGTGATCACCCACAACCGCAACACCGTCGAGTCCGCTGAAACTGTCTACGGCGTCTCAATGGGTTCGAACGCCGTTTCGCAGGTCGTGTCGCTGAAGATGGCAGAGGCTGAGAGGGTGCGGTGAGTGCCGCAATCGAAGAGAGACTTGAGGATTTGCGAGGGGAGGAGTCTGCGTGAGAGAGGGCGAGCGGCAAGCCCTGGGAAGTGAGGGCAGGATTGCGGTTCTAACCACGGGAGGCACGATTGCCATGCGGCATGATGAGAAGGTCGGCGGCGCCGTGCCCGAGATGGGCGCCGACGATTTCACCGCTGGCCTGCCACCAGACATCCCAGAGCTCTGCACCGAGGAGGTCGTCAACCTACCGAGTTCTCACTTCACCCTGGAGACCGTGGAGGAGATCCGCGACCGGGTGACCTGGTGGGTCGCAGAGCAGAATGTGGCGGGCGTCGTGGTCACCCACGGCACCGATACGATGGAGGAGACCGCCTATCTTCTCGACCTGACGGTGCCGGGAGAGAAGCCCATCGTTCTCACCGGTGCAATGCGTACGGCATCTGACGTGGGCTACGATGGGTTTGCCAACCTCCTCTCAGCCGTCCGCGTGGCGGCGGCGCCTGAGGCCCGAGGTCTTGGCGCCGTCATCGCTT
This sequence comes from uncultured Anaerolineales bacterium, assembly GCA_964390305.1. Classification (GTDB taxonomy): domain Bacteria; phylum Chloroflexota; class Anaerolineae; order B4-G1; family B4-G1; genus SKLM01. The sequence goes on along the minus strand of CAYMHT010000021.1, from coordinate 19,907 downwards.
TCAACGACGAGATCCACGCTGCGCGGTGCGTGACGAAGATGCACACACTCAGCACGGCGACGTTTCAGTCGCCGGCCTGGGGGCCGATCGGTCGCGTGGAAGGTGGTGAGGTCATCGTCGATCGGCACCTGTCCCGAGAGTTGCTTCCCTGGAAGGGTCTTAGGCCGAAGGTGACGCTGCTCAAGCTGACTGTCGGCGGCGAACCCGGCTCGCTAGAGGATGCGCTCGCCCGGGGGGCGCGCGGTGTCGTCATTGAGGCCCTGGGCGGTGGTCGCGTGCCCCCCTGGTGGCTGCCTACCATTGAGCAGGCACGAGCTCGAGGCGTTCCTGTGGTGGTTGCGAGTCGGTGTCCCTCTGGACGGGTGTGGGATGCCTATGGCTACCCAGGAGCCTATCGCTCTCTGGCGGAGCTGGGCTGCCTCTTTGCCGACGGCATCAACGGTCAGAAGGCACGTGTCCGGTTGATGGTCGTGCTCGCGGCTGCAAAGACGGCTGAAGAAGTGGTCACGCTTTGGGGACAAGCGAATCGGTGAAGACCTCCACGACGCCCACATGAAGAGACCGGCTCGCGGCCGGGGCACGCTTGGCGTCGTCCCTCTTGGTGGCAGCATGAGTCGTCAGCAGCCAGCCTTTAGTGAGAAGGAGGATGAGACCTGAGCTCATTGGAACTCGCGCGAAGGATCGTTGACGTCATCGTCGATAGGAAAGGCGAGGATGTTCTACTGCTCGACATTCGTGAGATATCTATTCTGGCGGACTACTTCGTAATCGGCAGTGCTCTCAGTAAGCGGCAGACAAAGGCGGTCGTGAACAGCATTATCGAGGAAGCAAAAGAGGATTTTGACGCCAAGCCGTTGCGGGTCGAGGGCGAGCCTGAATCCGGCTGGGTACTCATGGACTACGGGGGCGTGGTCGTTCATCTCTTTGCGCCAGAGGCGCGCGACTATTACGATCTAGAGGGATTCTGGGAGGACGCACGGGTGATCGTGCGCATACTGTAGTGGTGGGCTGTGACCAGCCGGGCCGATGGTCATGCCACAGGCCCTCCTTGCCGCCGAACACCGGCACGCCACTCTCAGCGGAGATCGCCCTTTTTCGAGTTCGGTCGTGTGAAGCATAAGACCCCAGAGCCACCGGAGAGTCTGGGGTCTTTCCTCCAGATTACTCGAATATCCAGGGGTCGGCGTCTCGACCGTAGGAAAGAATCTCTTCTTCGTCGAAGAACAGCGACACCTCGCGAACGGCTGTCTCGGCCCCGTCAGAGCCGTGGACCAGGTTGCGGCCAATCTCCAAGGCGAAGTCCGCGCGGATTGTGCCGGGAGTCGCCTCGGCCGGGTTTGTGGCTCCCATTGTGCGTCGCGCAATCTCAATAACGTCGTTTCCTTCGAGCACCATGACCACCGCGGGGCTGGACGTGATGTACTCGATCAATGGTTCATAGAAAGGTTTCCCCTGGTGCACGGCATAGTGGCGCTGGGCCAAGGATTCACTGATGTGGATCAGCTTCATCGCTGCCACGCGCAGTCCACGTCTTTCGAAGCGGTTGATGATCTGGCCGATGAGCCCGCGCTGTACCGCGTCGGGTTTGATGATGATCAGCGTACGTTCCAATCCGGTCTCCTTGGTTGTCTCACAAGCTCGCCAGGGCTCGACGGTAGGTGTCCAGGGCGTCCTGTAGGCGGTCCGCCTGCATGTAGGCGTCGCCCAGCGCCTGCTGGAGACTGAGGCCCGGCCATTGCTCTGCGTAGTCCTCCAGGTCGGCAATGATCTCGTCCAACAGCTCCCCACGTCGGATCAGACGGTCATACGTCTCTATCGCTTCCTCTCTCCTGTCCCCCTGCCATAGCACGCGCCCCAGATCCAACCAAGCCGTGTGGTCTTCGGAGTGCTCTTCCGCGTAGGCCCGCTGCCTGGCGATGAACCGCTCCAGATCCTCGATAGGCGGCTTGTCGACCGCTGCAGCTGGCGCAATCGCTTCCTCAGTCGTCACCTCTGGTTCGAGAGTCTCTTCGACACCCTCGGGCTCCTCCATCGCTACCATTTCTAGCTCCCGCTCGGGCAGGGTGGGGACCTCTTCGTGGACTCTGGGAGCCTCGACCGCCGGCATCGCCTCCTCCTCGGGCGGTTCTCGTTCCAATGCTTCAGCCCGGGCAGTTTCTTCCGCTGGCACGACCTCCTCACGTTCCGGTACGGCCTCTTCCTCGGCGGGGGCCTCGGGCTCGTCGGTAGGCGTGATCTCCTCCAGGACCCGCACTTCTTCGGGTTTTTCGGCTTCTGGAGGGAGCTCGGCCTCCACAGGCGGCGCTACCTCTTCGAGCTCCTCAACAGCGGGGGCCTCCTCGACTTGTTCTGGGGCTGCTTGGGCCTCTTCGGGCGCGGCCATCGCCTCTGGCTCCCCAACAGGAGGAGCTTGCTCCGCTGCTTCCACTTCTTCGTCAGGTGCCGCTTCGGCGAACGCGGTCCATCCGAAGACTTCTTCCTCTGCCGGTTCCTCGGCCAGCTCTTCCAGCTCCTCCGCGGCTTCCTCGGGGGCCAGCTCCGGTCGGCCCATCATCTCCGCCATGCGGGCCTCACTCTCGGCGTCAGCCTGGGCCAGGAGTTGCTCCCCTTCTACCTCCGTCAGCTGCTCGAACCATGTGAGAGACTCTTCGCTCGACGGCATGCTCTCACTCTCCAGCCAGGCCGGCAGTTCTCCCTCCAGCTTGAACTCCTCAGGCGGAGCTCCCTCTGCCGCGACCATCTCTTCCGCTTCCAGCGTCGCCTCTTCGACCTCCGGTTCCTCGCTCGGTTCCTCTAGCTCCTCGAGATCCTCCCCGCGTGCCAGATCGGGACGCCCGATGGTCTCGGCCATCGGAGCCTCGCTCTCGGGTTCGGCTTGGCCGAGGAATTCCTCCTCCCTGCCTTCTGTCAGCTGCTCAAGCCACGCCAGCGCGTCGTCGCCGGACGGGACGGCCTCACTCTCGAGCCAGGCCGGTAGGTCCGCTGCCTCTTCTGGCTCCTCGGCGTCTGGGACCTCTTCTAGCAGGGCTGCCAGGGCGTCCGGTGATGGCACGTCAGACGGCTCGGCCTCCGGCGGTGCCAGATCCCGCAGCCACGCGGGGATTTCGGCTCGTGCCGGTTCGTCCTCCTCTTCTTCCTCTTCTTCCTCGGCCTCAAAGCCCACTGGTTCTTCGGCAGCGTCGGGCCGGAACCCGGCCAACCAGGCGGGTATCTCCTCATCACGCTCGAAGGGGATGCCTTCCTCGTGCGGCTCGGGGAGCCCAACCTCGTCTTCTGGTTCTTCGAGCCGCTCGGGAGCTGCCTCTTCGGCCATTTCTTCAACAGCGGCTGGCTCCTCAGTGAGCGGCTCGTCCAGATCCTCGCGTGGGTGGTCTGGAACCTTCTCTTCCGCCACTTCTTCCTCATCGGGGCCGGCACGAGCGACCTTACCAGCGATCCCCCGCAACCACTGCGGGATTTGGATTGGAGTTCTGTCCCTCTCCTGGGGCTCGGTGACCTCGGCCTCCTGCGCAGGGGCCAAGCCTTCCGGCTCGACCGTCCAAGCTGACTCTTCTTCCTCGGCTGCTGCCTCGTAGTCGAGTGGTATGATCTGTGGCTCCTGGAGCGGCAACGGAGAAGCAGTGCCAAACATCTCTTGCGCCACCTGGTTCTGCGGGTCCACCGCCTCGGCTCGTTCCAGATAGAACTCTCCCTCTTCCCTTCCGCTACTGGTCCATATCTCCCCCAAGATGAGGTTGGCCTTCAGGTTGTAGGGTTTCTCATCCAGCACCTCTTGGCAGACTCTGGAGGCCTCGAGTCGTTGCCCGCTGCGCCAGAGTGCCTCGGCCAAGGCCACCTTCAAATCTGCGCGATCCGGATGTTCGTCTAGCACCTTACGAAGCTCGCCAATTGCCCGCCACAGGAGATCGCCCCGTAGGTACAGGCGGGCCAGGGCCCCTTGTGTGAGCTGGAGTCTCTCTGGCTCGTGGCCCCGGAGTTCTCCGTAGAGACCGCGCAGTTCCTCGGCTACCATCTCATTCTCGGTCGCCAGCTCGAAGGCACGCTCTAGGTACCAGGCGGCTGTCTCCAGCTCGCCCTGGCGCCTAGCTATCTCGCTAAGCCCTACCCAGGCAAGCATGTGCTCGGGATCAGCGCTCAGCACGCGCTGGAACATATCGGTGGCGTGTTCATCGTCGCCGGCTTCGAGCATCGCTTTGCCCAGCAGCCAGTAAGCCTGAACGGACTTGGGATACTGCTCCAGGACGTGCCTGCCATGAGCGACAGCTTCTCTGTAGCGCTCCTGCTCGATAGCAGTTCCGATCTGCTCCCAATACTCAGCCAGCGAGATCTGATTCATGGATTCACCTCCCAATGGGTGGTGCGCCGCCGCCACGTCAACGCGATCCTAGAGGCGCGGGCAAGGGCCCGGCTGTTTGCTCAAGACGGTGTCGCGACGTCGCTTCTTGTGGAAGCATCCGCCCCAATCTGATAGAGTCACAAGCAACTGAGGTCCGGTGCACGATTACAGCCTCTGTCGAGCCAGTCAGGATTATCCAATATCTACGACAAAAGTCAACTCAGACGGTGCAGGTCCTTGAGATCTTGGATGAGCTCGTCAATCGACCGCTCGGAGCGCGGAGAGGGACCGAGGGGATCGACAACGATATCGTCTCCTAACAGCGCGTAGAAAGCGTTTAGCACCCCGTATGCGAGGGCCTCCAGGTGATAGCCTCCCTCGAGGGTGAAGACGATACGCCCGTCGCACAGCTGACTGGCTATCTTCACCAGCTCTCGCGCCAGGGCGGCGTAGCCGCTGACAGACAGGTTCATGTGCGCTAACGGATCGTTCCAGTGACCGTCATATCCGGCCGAGACCAGGACGAGATCTGGGTCGAAGCGCTCTGCGAACGGCCAAACCAGCTCTTGATAGATTCTGGCGTAGCCCTCGTCTCCTACCCGCGTGGGAAGGGGAACGTTAAGTACTGTTCCCTCGCCGGGTCCGCGCCCTGTCTCTGTCTTGGCACCAGTGCCGGGGTAGTAGGGATACTGGTGCGTTGAGAAGTAGGAAACGTCGGGGTCATCTACGAAGATATCCTGGGTCCCGTTGCCGTGGTGGACGTCGAAATCAGCGATGAAGACGCGCTCAACGGTGTCTACGGCCAGCGCATTCCGAGCAGCTATGGCCACGTTGTTGAAGAGACAGAAGCCCATAGCCCGGCCAGAGGTGGCATGGTGCCCGGGGGGACGGACGAGAGCGAATGCATTGGCGACCCGACCGGCCAGCACTTCCTCCACGCCGCGGATCAGCCCGCCGGCGGCCATCCTGGCTGCTTCGAAGGATTGGGGGGACACGTACGTGTCTGGGTCCATGTGTCCTCCCCCTCTGTCCGCCATGTGTCTCACGGCTTCAACGTGCTGGGGCGCGTGCACGCGTAGGAGCTCTTCTTCCGTTACTGCGCGAGGTTCCAGGAGCTTGAGGTGTTCCAGGAGACCTGCTTCCTCCAGGGTCTTGAGGATGCGCTCAAGCCGCCGAGCATTCTCGGGGTGGCTTGGCTGGTTATGCTTGAGGTAGATTGGGTGGTAAAGGTAGGCAGTTGTCACTGTTGCCCTGAGGTGCCATCTCCGCAGTCCTGCATCGCCAGATCACGATGACGTGATTATACTTGCCGGGACAAGCATGTCAACATGCCTGATGTGGACGTTAAGGTGCCCTCGTGTCGGACCGGTCGAAGGGCAAGCGGTAAGCTGGCCCGGGAGGACAACCTCGCATGTGGGTGGAACACTTCTTCCAGCTGCCACCAGATATTTCCGAGCTGCTTGTAGAGGCGCCCGCAGGCAAGCGCTCCACGGCGGCGACGGCTTGCGTACGAACCGATCTGAGCGAAGTAGGTGCCCAGCGTCCTGAAACCGGGACGAGAGAGGCGCTATTTGCGCGCGGAGGTCATCTGAGTATAATAATGACCGCCGGTCAGTTGCCTTGGGAGGCATAGGCGTAGTCCGAACGCAGCTTCGATGATTGAACGCAAGCTTGGGTCGAAGACCCGCCCGAGGACGTGGAAGCCACCTCTGGTCATTTCCTGCTGTCCCTAACCGAGGAAAGCAATGCTCTCGGCTCGTCGGAAGACCGTCGGCAGACGCAGTCTCTCTGGATCCACGTGTCCAGAACTGCCGCGAGAACGGGCTGAGGATGGCTCCGTGCGGAGCTACAGGAAGCTCTGTGTTTCTACTCAATCAAGGAGGTAAAGATGGACTTCAGCTGGACTGACGAGCAACGGCTTTGGCGCCGGGCGGTGCGTGACTTCGCTCAGAATGAGATCGCTCCCCGCGTGCGAGAGATCGACACGGAGGAGCACATCCCGCAGGACATCGTCGAAGGTATGGCCGAGATGGGGTTGCTGGCTCCAACGGTGGGGGAGAAATATGGAGGTGTGGGCGCCGATTGGATGATGGCGACCATTGCCGCGGAGGAGCTGGGGCGGGCGGACATCAGCCTGGCTGTCCCGGTGCTTTATCTCGTCGAAGCAGCGTGGGGTTTCATCTTCTACAGGTACGGATCGGACAGGCTCAAGGAGGCGTATCTTCCCAGAGTGACCCGAGGCGAGGCCTTCCTGGGCATCGCGACCACGGAGCCGGCGGGCGGGTCCGACATTCTTGGTGGTTGTCGCACGCGGGGTGAAAGGGTCGACGATCAGTGGCGGTTCAACGGGGAGAAAGTGTACATCAGCGGGGTGCGGGAGTCGCTGGAGTGGGGCGGCATACATCTGATGCTGGCTCGCACCGACCCCGATGAAGAGGCTGGTCATAAGGCTTTCACGTTCTTTGCGATGCCGCTCAAGGGGACCGAGGGTATCACCCCCACTTTCTTCGATGATATGGGCCGCATGGGGATCTCCACCGGGGGTTTTGCGCTGGACGACGTGCGCCTCCCAACTGACCATCAGGTGGGAGAGCTCAACCGCGGTTTCTACCACGCGATGGAGGGTTTCTCGGCGGCGCGTACGCTGATCGGGGCTACGTGCGTCGGAGCGTCGGAGGCCGCACTCGATACCGGGATGGACCAGGTCAAGATGCGTGAGGCCTTCGGGAGGCCGATTGCGAGTTACGAAGGCATTCAATTCCCGCTGGCGGATCTGTACACGGATCTGGAGGGGACCCGACTGTCCACGTACAAAGCTGCGTGGACGATGGATCAGATGTACCAGCATGATGACGCGACGCACCACGACATCGCCTTGGCAGCAGCGATGGTCAAGCTGAAGGCTCCCACTCTTGGCTTCAAGATCATGAATGAGGTGGCCGACTGGTTCGGCGCTATGGCCTACACAAAGGAGTGTCCCGTCGAGATGGGCATCCGAGGCATCCGCTCGTACTCCATCGGGGCGGAAGGTACACCGAATATCATGCGGATTATCATCGCCCGAGAGCTCTTGGGGCAGGCGTTCCTTCCGACGCTCTACAGCGAGAAAGCCTGAGGCGCTGGGCTTCGATCTGTCGCGGACGAGAGATGGCGATCGGCAGTCTGTCGCGATCCCAGATTGTGGGAAGAAGAGGCGATTGTACGGAGCCTGACTCCTTGAGTGGGACTTAGGCTCAGTGGATTACGCTCTAGATTAGGAGGTGTCACTTGCACATCGTAGTATGCGCCAAATACACACCCGATTCCGAGGCCAAGATGTCGGTTGACGAGGCGGGGAACGTCTCCTGGGGAGATTCGCCGCTGATCATCAACCCTTGGGATGAATACTCGGTCGAGGAGGCCCTGCTGCTCCGTGACGAGCATGGTGGGACTGTCACAGTGATCTCGATGGGGCCTGAAGAGGCGTTGGAGGCGCTCAAGCACGCGGTGGCCATGGGCGCTGATGAGGCTGTCCGCATCTGGGATGATGATTGTGCTGGCTCCGACACGTTGGCTACCAGCTACGTGCTGGCGAAGGCCATAGAGAAGATGGACGACGTGGACCTCGTCCTCTGCGGCAAGTCGGCCATCGACGCCCAGACGTGGCAGACCGGGGTGGCGCTGGCCACGCGCCTGACCTACCCGTCTCTGATGTATACGATCAACATCGCCGGGGTGGACCCTGACGGAAAGACGATCACTGTCGAACGTTTTCTGGAGGAGGGGCGGCAGGTGGTCGAGGCCCCGCTTCCCGCCGTAGTGGGCACCATCAAGGGGATCAACGAACCTCGCTACACGTCTTTCATCGGCATCCGCAAGGCGGCCAAGATGGAGTATCCTCTGTGGACGCTCGACGATATCGGCGCTGATCCCGAGAAGGTTGGCCCGAGTGGTTCCGGCGTGCGCTGGCCCGAGGTCTTCGAGCCCCCGGCTCGCGAGGGCGAGGCGGAAATCATCGAGGCCGAGACGGTGGAGGAAGAGGCTGAGATCCTGGCCGAGAAGCTCCTGGCGGAGAAGGTGATCTAGGAGGCGTTGATATGAGAAACGACATCTTGGTCTGGGTAGAGCAGTTCGAGGGCAAGGCACCGGGTGCTTCGTGGGAGGCGTTGGGCGCCGCGCGCAGCCTCGTCCAAAAGGAGGGCGGCGACGTAGTCGCTTGTCTCTTCGGCGACACAGGGCTGGAGGATCTGACGCAGGAGACCTTTGCGTACGGTGCCGACAAGGTTCTGCTTGCCAGCGATGGCACCCTGGGCGAGTTCCGGGTCGAGCCCTACGCGGCGTTGCTGGAGGAGGCCGTCGCGGATCTCGAGCCAGGGATTGTTCTTATGGCGGCGACGTTTCGGGGTCGCGAGTTGGGGCCGGCCCTGGCGGTGAGGCTCGAGACAGGGTGCATCGCCGACTGCATCGAGCTAGGATTTGAGGACGGGCAGTTGATGGCTACCCGGCCTATTTACGCGGGTAAGCTGATGTCCCGATGCATGATCCCCGAGCGGAAGCCGCAAATCCTCACCACGCGCGTGCGCGCGTTTGGCAGGCCGGATCCAGAACCCGACCGCGACGGTGAGGTGGTGGAGCTGGAGCCGGCGCTGGGCGAGGATGAGATTGCGACAAAGGTGGCTGGCTTCAAAGAGAGTGAAGGGGGCGTCAGCCTGGCAGACGCTGGCATCATCGTCTCGGGCGGTCGCGGCGTGGGTGGGCCAGAGGGGTACGGACCGCTGCGTGAGCTGGCAGAGGTGCTCAACGCGGCCCTCGGCGCATCTCGCGCCGCCGTGGATGCCGGCTGGATCCCGTACGAGCATCAGGTTGGGCAGACGGGCAAGACGGTCAATCCCGACCTCTACATCGCCTGCGGCATCTCCGGCGCGATTCAGCACCTGGCTGGCATGCGCACGAGCAAGGTCATCGTCGCGATCAATAAAGATGCCGAGGCGCCGATCTTTAAGGTTGCGGACTATGGACTTGTGGAAGACCTATTCGACGTTGTACCGGCGCTGAAGGAGGCCCTGGAGAAGAGGATCGACTGACTCCTGGGCTGAAGTTACGTCCGGCCTGCTGATTCCTGAGGTGATGCAACCCCGTCTCGCTGGCAGAGGCGGGGTTGCTTGTGTCCATAGTTTGGGCGTGATATAATCAACCTGTCAAGTGGGAAGGGGGGCAGCGACTGTGTCTACTTCAAGACAACGGCGAACTCGCATTATCGCCTGGGTCATTAGCTTGCTGGTTGTGCTCAGTATGGCGTTGAGCATGGCTGGGGCGCTCGTGACCACGCGCCGGGTCACGCCTACCCCCACGCCATTCCCGACGCAGACGCCGACCCCAGGAACTGCGTGACGGCGTCCTTGCTTTGTGTCTGCAGGGGTAGGGGAGTGGAGAGGAGAGGAGCCCTCTGTCCTGGTTTTCGGCGACTAGCGCCGTGCGGAGGCGCAATCTGATCAGTTCAGGGAATTACCTGGCGGGTATTCCGTACCCTCAGCTGCGCGGACGAAGGCGCTTCTGTGTCAAAAAGGAACGTACGGTCTTGGGCCCGGGTTCAGCCGGGATGACCGGACCCGTCGCGCTGGTAGGGAGAGAACGATGACCGATCATTCGTTGAAGATTCTGTTCCTTACTGCCGAGGCAGTGCCTTTTGCCAAGGTCGGGGGGTTGGCCGATGTGGCCGGGTCGCTGCCCAAGGCTCTGCGAGGGTTGGGCCACGACATACGGGTGATGATGCCCCGTTACGGCACCATCAGCAGCGACGAGTTCCAGCTTGAGAAGATAGGGGAGCCTTTCCGTGTCCCGGCAGGGGCGGGAAAGGAATACGTCCATCTGATCGGGAGCACGATGGGAGGCGAGGTGCCAGTCTACCTTCTCTGGAACGAGCACTATTTCACCTCGCGTGAGAAGGTGTATGGGTTTGAGGACGACGCCCAGCGATTCGCCGTCTTTGGCCGCGGGATCATTGAAGCTCTCAAGGTGGTGGACTGGAAGCCGGACGTCATACACGCGAACGATTGGCATACCGGGCTGGTGCCGACATGGCTCGACGTTTCGGGTTGGCGAGACCCTTTCTATCGCGATATGGCGATGCTATTCACGATACACAACCTCTCCTATCAGGGCATCAGCGGGCGGCTGATCCTGACGTTTGCCCAGATGGAGGATCTGGAGCATCTCCCTGTGGAGCCTCCGGGAGCGGTGAACTGGATGGCACAGGGCATCGCGCATTCAGATATCATCAACACAGTGAGCGAACGTTATGCGAAGGAGATTCTGACCCCAGAGATGGGGATGGGATTGGATGCGCTCTTGAACGAGCGAAGAGACCGGCTCTACGGAGTCCTCAATGGACTTGATTATGACGAGTGGAACCCGGCCACGGATCCGTGGATACCTCATAACTTCGACATTCGGAGACTAGATCGGAGAGCTGCGAACAAAGCCGCGTTACAGCAGCAGGCTCGGCTCCCGCTTCGGTCTGAGGTACCTCTCGTGGGGATGGTCTCCCGGCTGGATGAGGTCAAGGGCATCGGTTTGCTGGAACCGGCGATTGCGTGGCTACTGGAGGAGCGAGGTGCTCAGTTCATCGTTTTAGGCACGGGCGACCCGCGGTACCATGAGATGTTTCAGACCATGCAGGAGCGGTATCCTGACCAGATGCGTGCGTTCCTCAAATTCGACGCTGTACTGGCGCGCCGCATCTACGCTGGCGCCGATGTGTTCTTGATGCCGAGCCTGGTCGAGCCATGTGGGCTCGGTCAGATGATCGCGATGCGCTACGGCAGCGTGCCCGTCGTGCGGGAGACCGGTGGGTTGGCTGACACGGTGACCGATCACACTTCCGAGAGGGGGCACGGGACTGGATTCGTCTTCCTGGGGAAGACATCTGACGCCTGCCGGGAAGCCCTGCAGCGCGCTCTTGAGGTCTATCAGGACCGAGACACGTGGCGTGCGCTGCAGATGCGTGGTATGGAGTCCGATTTCTCCTGGACGGCCTCGGCCAAGGAGTACGTGGATCTCTATCGCAAGGCGATTGACGTGCATTAGGTCTGCCCGCCGCGGGGTGATCGAAGTGGTTCGCTGTTCCTGGGCGGGCGGCTGTCGTGACACAACCCCGCGAGACGGCAAGCTGCCTACGTAGAATAAGGACTCTCTCGAGTCCCCCGTCCTTGAGAAGGCGGCGGGGTTTTTCTTTTGGACCCATCGTTTTCTGATGAACGAACGCTTCAGGCTGGTCTCCGCGGTGCATCTCTTTCTGATCCGTGATGGTCAGGTCCTGCTGCTTCGTCGGTGGAACACTGGATACGAGGACGGGAGCTACAGCGTTGTCGCCGGACACTTGAACGGCGGTGAGGAGGTGAAAGCGGCCGCAATCCGCGAAGCAAGGGAGGAAGCAGGCATTGAGATCTCGCCGCAGGATCTGGAGGTCGTCGGGGTGATGCACCGCCGCTCCGACGACGAGCGGGTCGATTTCTTTCTGGCTGCATCGTCGTGGTCGGGCGACATTGTCAACAACGAGCCGAGTAAGTGCGATGACTTGGCCTGGTTCGACATCGAGGCGCTTCCTGAGAACGTGGTCCCGTACGTAAGAAGGGCGCTGGAAAACTACTGCCGCGGATGCTGGTTTGACAGCTTCGGATGGTCTCGGGCACGCTAATCGGACACTGTCCTTGAAGCGGCCGGACACATCGTTGTGCTTTCACTACAAACGCTGCGGAGGGGCCCGGCGGGCGGATCCCGCAGAGCATGGGCAAGAAGGAACAGTCTCTACAAGGAGTTGGAACTGGCATGAACGAGCGACTAGAAGGAGGGGTCTGGATCCTCGATCCGGATGCATCTCTGGAGTCATTGCTGAATGAGCCCTCGTGCCCGCCGCCGGTGCGTCGAGCGCTGAGCGGCGTCCACTCGTGGCAGGCCCGGAATGAGACAACGGTCGAGAGGGCGCTCAGAGCGTCGCAGCTTATGCCGCAGTGGACAGCGGCGCTCCTGGCACTGGGGGCGACCGTGACCGTCGATGGTGGCGAGGGGCCAGAGGAGGTGCCGCTGCATGCGCTTGTCCTGGGGGAGATCAAGGGAGAGGTGACGGCCGTGCGTGTTCCCATCCCGAACGCGAACATCCGCTGGGGTGAGGCTCACGTGGCGCGAACGCCCTCGGATGATTCGATTGTGGCGGCGTTTGGTGTCCTCAGGATGAGCGGTGACACAGTTGAGACAGCTCGGCTCGCGCTCACGGGCGTCTGGTCGGGCGTCGTGCGGCTGGCTGAGGCCGCTGACGTCCTGGTCGGTGCGTCCCTGAACGAGGGGCGCATCGAGGACGTGGTCGCCGCGGTTAGGCGGGAGGTCGACCCGGTAGGGGACTACTTGGGCAGCGAGAGATATCGGCGGACCATGGCCGGTGTGATGACACGTCGGGCGCTCGAAGCGTGTCTCGAGGAGGAGGTGACCGGTGAGTGACGAGCGGATGGCGACGATCACGGTGACCGTCAACGGCGAGGAGAGGACCCTGCGCGTGCATCGTGGCGACACGCTCCTGGACGCGCTTCGTGGTGGGTCGTATACGAGCGTCAAGTACGGATGCGGCACTGGTGACTGCGGGGCATGTACGGTGCTGCTCGATGGTGATCCGGTACACAGCTGCCAGATGCAGGCCGTCGAGGCCGACGGCCACGAGGTGCTCACAGCCGAGGGGCTGGCTCCGTTCCCGGCGCGAGAGATGGACGATCTCCATCCCATCCAGCGGGCTTTCGTTGAGACGGGGGCCATTCAGTGTGGTTACTGCACCCCGGCCCAGATGATGTGTGCCAAAGCGCTTCTTGATCGTAATCCGGATCCTACGCGAGAGGAGATTACCGAGGCGCTGAGCGGCGTGCTCTGCCGATGCACGGGCTACGTGAAGATCATTCAGGCTGTCGAACGGGCAGCCGCGATGATGCGGGGCGAGGAGGTGGAGCCGTTCCGCCACGTCGAGGGGACCCTGGCCCCTAGCGAATCGCCCATGGAGCTGCTGGGAGAGTTCTACGCCGTCCCGGGCGACGGGCGTCATCCGCGGACGACGCTGGTCATCTCCCCTCCAGAGATGGAGTCCCTGGACGTGGTTGGTCAATCGAATGTGAAGGTGGATGGCGTGAAGCTGGCAGCCGGTCGGCCCGCCTTTACCGATGACGTGAGGATGGAGGGGATGCTCTACGGTGCTCTGCTGACGAGCCCACACGCGCACGCTCGGATCACGAATATCGACGCGACCGAGGCGCGTGCCCTGGAGGGTGTCCACGCTGTCCTGACCCACGAAGACATCCCCCGCGTCAAGTATGCCTCCGGGGGGCAGAGCTATCCCCAGCCGCCTCCCTTTGACCAGGTCTGTCTGGACGACAAGGTGCGACACGTCGGGGATCGGGTCGCCGTGGTCGCCGCCGAGACGCCAAGGTTGGCGCAGCGGGCGCTGCGCCTGATCGAGGTCGAGTATGAGGTGCTGCCCCACGTCTTGGATGGCGAGAGGGCGCGCACAGAGGGGGCGCCTGTTATCCACGACGAGCCGGACACCGAGGGCATCTACGATCGTGATCGCAACATCGTTCACCACATCGAGGCTGCCGAGGGCGACGTCGAGACGGAGTGGGCCAGGGCCGACCACGTGTTCGAGCGGGAGTACCGCACGTCGCAGCAGCAACAGGCCCACATCGAGCCTCACGTCTGCATCACGTGGTGGGACGAGGACGGCCGGCTGGTTGTGCGTACGAGCACCCAGGTGCCGTTCCACATCCGGCGCATGCTGGCGCCCCTGATTGGTCTGTCGGAGAAGGACATCCGCGTCATCAAGCCGCGCGTCGGTGGTGGATTCGGCAACAAGCAGGAGATGATCCTGGAGGATCTGTGCGCTCACCTTACCATCGCGACAGGCCGGCCGGTGCGGATGGAGTACACGCGCCGCCAGGAGTTTACCAGCTCGCGCAGCCGGCATCCGACAGTGCAGCGGTATCGTGTAGGGGTGACGGACGATATGGAGGCCGTTGCCACGGAACTCAACCTGCTCGGCGACACTGGTGCCTACGGGACCCACGGCCTGACCGTGAACATGGTCGCCGGCCAGAAGGGGCTGACGCTCTACAATACACCGTACTCGGCGTTCACATGTGACGTCGTCTACACCAACAAGCCTGCTGCGGGTGCGTTCCGCGGCTACGGTGGGATGCAGGCCATGTTCGGAGTCGAGATGCTGATGTCTGAGGTCGCCGACGAGATGGGCTGGGACGTCGTCGAGTTCAAGCGCAGGAACTGGATCAAGGAAGGCGAAGGTCTGCTGATGGCGAAGGCGCTTGGCGAAGGCCGTGAGGGCTTTGAGCAGACGATCCACTCCAACGGACTCGACGAGTGTGTGCGAGTGGGGCTGGAGGCCGTGCGCTGGTATGAGAAGCGTGGCAAACTGAATGAAGATCCGGGGGGATCTGTTCGGCGTGGCATCGGCATGTCGGTGATGGGCCACGGGAGCGGGGTGGCCGGGCTCGATATGGGCGCCGCGACGATCAAGATGAACGACGATGGCTCCTTCAACCTGCTGATCGGGGCCACCGATATCGGCACCGGCTCGGACACGATTCTGGCCCAGATTGCGGCGGAGGAGCTGGGTGTCCCAGTCGAGGACATGGTCGTCTATTCGTCCGACACAGACTTCACCCCCTTTGATAAGGGAGCCTACGCCTCCAGCACGACCTACATCAGCGGTGGTGCGGTTCGCAAGGCTGCGAAGAAGGTGGCTGAGCAGATCATGGAGCACGCCGCGGCGATGCTGGGGATGGACGACGCGTCCGCTGCCGGGGACGGATGGGAGTTGCGCGACAGGAAGGTCTTCGCGCCGGACGGCACGGCTCTTACGCTGGAGCAGGTCGCGTTGAGCAGTCTCCACCGTCAGGATCAGCATCAGATCATCGCCAGCGCCTCGAACATGAGCTACGACAGCCCGCCGCCCTTCGGTGCCCAGTTTGTAGAGCTGGCCGTCGATACCGAGACGGGTCAGGTCACCGTGGAGCGGGTACTGATGACGGCGGACGCGGGACGGGTGATCAACCCGATCACTGCCTCAGGGCAAGTGGAGGGGGGTATCGCGCAGGGTGTGGGCTTCGCCCTGTGCGAGGAGATGGTTTACGACGACAGAGGACGACTGGTCAACGCGCGCCTCGGGCCGTATCACGTCTATAAGGCCGACGAGATGCCGGAGATTGAGGTCATCTTTGTCCAGACGGACGAGCCCACCGGGCCATTTGGGGCCAAGTCCGTGGCCGAGTTGCCGATCGACGGCGTCGCGCCGGCTATCGCCGATGCCATTCACGATGCGACGGGCGTCTGGCTCCGCGAGGTGCCCTTCACGCCGGAGCGCGTGTGGCAGGCGCTGAGAGAGGCGAACTGATGGATGCGGAGATCGGCGGGCCAGGGCAGGGGCGGTACGGAGACGATGCTCACCGAGACGGGAGGACGGGCGGAGTCTGTCTATGGGATGACTCGCCGGGGCCTGGGTTCGTGAGCAGACATGGTTGTCGACGTGCGGATCGGCAGGCGTTGTCCTCCGGGCCTGGGTGGAATGGCCAAGCTCGGAAAGATCGAGTGAACTCTCGTTGAATCGTGACTTCTGGCCGTGGTGCCTCCTGTCGTCGGTAAGCGCGGACGGCACCGAGATTGTCTGAGCGACGTTAAGCAAGCAAGGAGGTCACCATGTACAAGACAATCCTCGTCCCCCTGGACGGATCGAAACGGGCCGAGGCTATACTGCCCCACGTGGAGGAGCTGGCGCAGCGATATGCGGCGCGGGTGGTCCTTGTGCGGGTCATCGAGCCGATACCCTACGTAATGGGGCCCGAGGGAACACCGATGGCGCTCCACGAACAGCAGCTGGAGCAGCGTCGAAGGGATGCGGAGTCGTATATGGAGGCAAAGAAGGGTGAGTTCCGACAAAAGGGTATCGAGGTGAAGGCAGAGGTTCGTCAGGGGCCTGTCGTGCAGGCCATCACCGATGCCGCTGAAAGAGAGAGCGCAGATCTCATCGCCATCGCCAGCCACGGGCGGAGCGGTCTCTCGCAGTGCTTCTATGGCAGCGTGGCGGCCGGCGTGCTGCACCGCGTCGATCGGCCGCTGTTGGTGGTACGCGCGATGAGCGAGGAGTAGCCGTTGACCCAGGAGGGACGACATGGCTGACGACGTGCTGAAGGTGGCGACCTACAACGCGAACTCGATCCGAGCACGGATGGACATGATCCTGGACTGGTTGGACCGAGAGGAGGCTGACGTCCTCTGCGTCCAGGAGACGAAGGTCCAGGACGCGGACTTCCCCGAGGGGCCAATCCGCGAGGCGGGCTACCACGCGGTGTACCGCGGGCAGAAGGCCCACGCTGGCGTGGCGATCATCAGCTCGGCGGAGCCGGAGGATGTTGTGTACGGCTTCGACGACGGCGGCGAACCTGATGGGGACCGCCTGATTCGCGCGGTGATCGTGGGGATTCCGGTGGTGAATACGTACGTGCCCCAGGGGCGCTCGGTCGATTCGGAGCATTTTACGTACAAGCTGGAGTGGTTCGAGCGCTTGCGGGCGCTCTTTGACAGGCACTACGCGCCGGATGAACCGCTGCTCTGGATGGGGGACTTCAACGTCGCTCCGGAGCCGATCGACATCTATGATCCGAAAGGGAAGGCGAACCACGTCGACTTCCATCCTGACGCACGGGAGGCATTGGAGAAGGTGAAGGGATGGGGCTTCGTAGACGTCTTCCGGCAGCATCACCCGGACGAAGAGGATCAGTATACGTACTACGACTACCGGGCCAAGGATCCGATCGAGCGCGGTGTGGGCTGGCGTGTGGATCACGTGTGGGCCACCGAGCCGCTCGCGGAGCGGTCGACGGATTCGTGGATTGACGTGGATGCTCGACGGGCGGAGCGCCCGTCGGATCACACGTTCCTGGTGGCAGAGTTCGATCTGTGAGGCCGGTCAGCGGAGGTGTGATCTGCCCAGTGTGATGTGCTTCTGCAGAGCGCGGCGCTCCCCATCGAACCGGTTCACTCTGCGCCATATCCTCGCCTCGGCGCGGGCAGCCAGCACGCTGAACGACAGGATGCTGGCAAACGCGACCGCGCATCCCAGGATATCATACAGGGACAGTGAGTTGACGTGCAACGCGTACTCGGGCATGTTCGCCTCCTCACAACCCGGTTACTGCCAGGATTCTAGCATACGGCTGTGCGGGCGTCAAGCTCCTTCGAACCCCGCGAGGCGTATACCATACGGGAACAGGAGTGATTATGTGTCAAGCGACGGTTTATCTTGGTGATGAAGAGGTGGCCCGGGAGGTGACCGGGCTGCGGTTGACCGAGGAGGGGGTTCGTCTGACCTCTTTCTTCGAGGAGCCGAAAGTGGTGCGTGGTCGCGTGCTGCACATCGATTTCTTGAAGCACCGCGTGCAACTGGAGCCGTTGGGGGAGGAGGAATGAACGAGATCGAGAAACTGCGGGTGCTTCTGCCTCACTGGATCGAGCACAACGGAGAGCACGCCGAGGAGTTCCGCGAGTGGGCGGATCGCGCCGGCGCGGCGGAGGAGCAGATCCTTGCGGCTGCTGAGCTGGTGGAGGAAGCCAACGCGCGTCTCGAGGAAGCCCTGGAGCAGGTAGGAGGTCCGCTGGCGCATGGCCATCCAGGCGAGGAGCACGGGCACCACGGTCATGAATGACCGCACAAGTGACCAGCCTGAATGAGCAGTCATGCGTGACCGGTCACGAATGACGGGCCGCCAGTCATAGGGGGCGGGTCATGAGCGAGGAAAGACTTCTCGGGGGCGCCAGCGAAGGACCCGGAAACGTCGAGCGCTGGGGTTGGTACTCGATCGGGGTCAACGTGCTCCTGGCGGCGATCAACCTAGTCGTCGCGGTGGCCTCCGGCAGCCTGGCCGTGCGAGCGGAGATGGTGCACAACGGAGTGGACTTCCTGACGGCGGTAGCGGTGCTGATCGGTCTGAAGCTCTCGACGCGGAAGACGAGCGACTTCCCATACGGGCTTTACAAGCTGGAGAACGTGATCACGGTGGGGCTGGCGCTGATGATCTTCGTCACGGCGTATGAGATTGCCAGGGATGCCCTGTTGACGCCGCCGAGACGGGCCGCGGTCGACCCGTGGATGCTGGGCGGGGTGGTTGTGGCAACGCTCATCCCGCTTGTGTTCAGCCACTATGAGCTCCAGGCGGGTCAGAGAGCGAACTCGCCGGCACTCATCGCCGACGCCAAGGAGTACCGCGCCCACGTCTTCACCACAGGCGTCGTCTTCGCTGCCCTGTTGGGACAGTGGTTCGAATTGCCTCTGGATCGCTTCGCGGCCCTGATCATCGTCGTTGCCATCGTGAAGACGGGCTGGGAGCTGCTGTCCGACGGCATGCGCGTGTTACTCGATGCCTCGCTGGACCCTGATACGCTGCTGGAGATCCGCGAGATCATCCTCGGCGAGCCGAGCGTGGCCAAGCTGGAATGGGTCACGGGGCGGAACGCGGGGCGGTTTCGCTTTGTGGAGGCCGGGCTTACGCTCCGGGTTCACGATCTGGACAAGGCGGAGTCGGTCACGCGCCGCATTGAGAAGAAAATCGACGAGGCGGTGCCCCACGTGGAGCGGGTTCTGATCCATGCGGAGCCCATGATGCGGACGCACCTGCGGTACGCCGTTCCTCTCGCTGGCGCGGACGGCAGCCTCAGCGAGCACTTCGGCGAAGCACCTGCCTTCGCTCTGGTGACGATACATCTGGAAGACGGCGTGGTCGAGGAAAAGGAGATTGTGGAGAATCCCCATCTCGAGCAGGAGCGAGCCAAAGGGATCAAGGTGGCCGAGTGGCTGGTCGAGCGGAAGGTTGATGTGGTGTTTCTGAAGGAGAGCCTGCGAGGGAAGGGACCGGTCTACGTCTTCGGGGATGCGGCGGTCGACGTTCGGGAGACAGAGGCCGAGACGCTGGAAGAAGTGCTGGAGGATGCCAGGGAGGAGGATGTCAGATGACAGCGGCTGACCGCGGGGAGGTCCGACCTAGAGAGGCTATGCTCTACGATAAGCTGGAGGATGAGCGCGTTCAGTGCTATCTGTGCGCGCATCGGTGCCGGATCGCCGAGGGAAAACGGGGCATCTGCTACGTGCGCGAGAATCGGGGCGGCACGCTGTATACTCTGGTTTACGGGCGCACCATCTCGCAGCACGTCGATCCTATAGAGAAGAAGCCCCTGGCCCATTTCTACCCGGGGACGACGGCTTATTCCATCGCCACGGTCGGATGCAACTTCCGCTGCGAATGGTGCCAGAACGCGAGCATCTCCCAGATGCCGCGGGAGCGACACTTCATCATGGGGGAGGAGGCGAGCCCGGAGGAGATCGTGGCTGCGGCGAAACGAGCGGGCTGCCGCAGCATCGCCTACACGTATACCGAGCCGACGATCTTCTTCGAGTATGCTTACGACACGGCGAAGCTGGCTCACGAGGAGGACATCGCTAACGTCTACGTCACCAACGGGTTTATGACGGCTGGCCCTGGGGAGATGCTGGAGA
>CAYMHT010000020.1:0-32638 GCA_964390305.1 uncultured Anaerolineales bacterium | reverse complement strand
GGCAGGGAACTGATAGACGCCGTGCACGCCGGTCACCGCTACTTGAGCCAGAAGATCTCCGACCAACTAATCGAGGACTACTTGAAGAGGCGAGAGGCGACGACGGAGGAAGCCCTCTTAGATGAGCTTACTGTCCGCGAACGGCAAATCCTAAAGCACCTAGTTGAGGCCGATACAGCGGCTGAGATTGCGGAGGCGCCTTCGCTGTCTAGGACAACAGTCAATACCTACCGCAGCCGCCTAATGAAGAAGCTTGATATCAGTGACCTCCCATCTCTGGTCAAGTTCGCTATCCGCCACGAGTTGACGGACGTGGAGTAGCGGCAACACGGCCGAGGAAGAGACACGGTTAGCATCGCTCAGCCGGAAGTCGCTCCCTAGCCCGACCACGGATCTCGCCCGATGCAAGCGGTCTCTTTTCCGCTCAGCGAGTTGGTCTGGAGCGAGCTGCACGTCCTACTCGCCATCTGAGCGGGCTGCCGGCCGAAAACCGTGCCGGCGAGCTAGGTGAGCAATCTCGCGCACCTTCTCCTTCTCGACCTTCTGGCCTAACGAGAAACTCTCATACCGCCCCTCGAGCACCAAGACGATAACCTCTGCCAAGCAGGCACAGGTCTGACCCGGCGGTAGCCCGAGATCAAAGCCAAAGTCGACGCCCTCAGGAACATCCACAATGCCACCGTCAACCACCAGCACGTCCTTCCGTTCCCTCCGCAGGTCCCATGATACCTCTGGCGTGTGTGCCACACGGCAGATGATCGCCCCTTCTCTGACGTGACGCGGTTCAATAATGGACCACGTACCGCTCGTAGCACTCAATACGAGTTCGGCCTCAGCGATATCTTCTACCCGCGTCGACACGCACACATTCGCCGCTCCGGCAGCCTCAACGAGCGCTCGTGCCCGGCTCACGTGAATCTCCCGTCGGCCGACCAAAATAAGCCTCTCGACCAGGGGGGCGAGCATTTCAGCGCACGCGAGACCGACACTTCCCGACGCACCGACGACCGCAGCCGCAGACGTCTCCAGACATAGGCCCCGCTTCTCTGCTGCTTCTCGCACGGCCTCAACCACCATCGCAACTGTCAGACTGTTTCCCGTGGTGACTGGCATGTTCAGACGTTGAGCTACTGTCACGCCCCCGTCGCCCACAGCCGAGGTGAAACCCCCCAGGCCCAAGATGCGAGCACCCTGCTTCTGTCCCAGCCGCCCCGCCCGGACAATCTTGTCGTAGACTACCTGAGGGGGCAGCCCTAGCATCTGCTCGGCGGTGAGAGGGCAGGCCAGCAAGCAGCCATCAGCCCTCGTCCCCGTCTCCCTCGAACGAAATCCCGCGACGTGAGAAAGAACCAGCGGCGGCCAGACACGAGCGCCCAGCCGAATCAAGGGTGGGGGCAAGAGCCTCGCCAGGACCGGGTACAGTCGAGCCACATCCCGCTTCGGATCCAGGGGATGAACAATAAAGGCGAAATCACCTGACGCGCGCGCTTTCATCTCGGACACTATCTCCGATGCAAGTCCGCGACGCCCCGAGTGGTGACGTGGTCGCTATCCTCGTAGGATACCATGCGGTCGGAGACGCTCCTCTGGTCTGAGCTCACCGAGACGACGTCGGGCTCGATTGCTGGAGCGGGGTGGATCAACATGCCAGCACCAACAAACACGTTCCGTCCAGTGCTGCAGAACTGCGAAGTCGTATCCACTGCAGGACACCATGCATCCAATTCAAGGCCATAAGGGAAATACCACAAGTGTCCGACTGACAGATCCTCTTCTTGATGAACGCCGCGCTGCGGCGGGATGACGTATTCGACAATCGCTGCGTCATCCAGGGAGAGAGCAACCCGGCGATCTTTAAGGATCACGTTCCGCGTTGTTCTTACTCTTCGGCCCACAAAGATGATCCAGGCCACGTTTCCCAACAAGTATGGTGCAGGTTTGATCGCCAGCGGCGACGCAAGAGACTTCCTCGACGTGGAAATTCTCTCCTCCACTCAACCAATAGACCCCCTCCTCAAGAAGACCAACCGCCAGGTCACAGCATGGTGCGTCGGATCGTCTCTTCCAGCATACGCCACATCGCTCGACCGACCAGCCGAAGTAGCTCTTGTCCTCCTCCAACCGCACCACCTGATCCGAGAATCGATTGAACAGGTGAGCAAGCACTTCAAGACCGACCTTGAGCCTCGTCCTCAGACCCATAACCCGCAATACTAGATCCGTCAACCCTAAGACAGGGTTCAAGTCTTGAGCCCCAATCCGAAAGCATGCCCTGCCAACCCGTCTCGCCACATCTCGACCACGGCTAGGCCCGTATAGCTCTTCCAGCGCCTGCTGAATCCGGGCCAACTCATCGAACCGGAATTCGAAGGCAAAGTCGTTCGGCGGAAGACGATCAAGTCGGTGTCGCATCCTAGCCGATCCCAGAATCGCGCTCATCGCTTCACATTCCACTTCCTCCTCCAGGGCCAGATGGAAGATTCGGCCCATCTTGTTGGCGAAGAACGGCTCCACCGCTTCCCGCGTGAAGCGTTCCGAGGGGCCATTGGGCGGGTCAGTTGGCATTCTGACCCCGCTGATGGTCAAGAAACCGCCCAAGGGCTCGATGGAATCGTTCCGGCTCATCTGGCACGACGAAGTGACCAGAATGACGGAAACAACGAACCTCGGCTTGAGGTCCCCCAACGCCAGGACGTCGCCCGGTGAGGATCCCGGGGTTCATCTGCGTGACCGTGTGCGGGAAGCGTCGGTATCCCAGTCTCCTATAGCCGCGAGGTAAAGCCGGTCGGGACACCGCAAAGTCGAACCGAGTGAGGCGGTCCCTCTCATCGAATGGCCCTGAACTCGAGCCAACCATGCGACGGGTCAAGAACAACATACGAACGCCACGGCACGCGAACGGGATCCTGGGAACGCACACGCGACCTGGGCGGCCGCGTCAGCCGTCCTCTTCCATCACCTCAAGGATCGAGTAGAGAAGCTCAAGGAGCACGTGCTTAACACTCTCCTGCTCAGTGGCCACGCAGGGCACCATGTTGACTGACTCTGGGATGCGCAGGGCAATGCGCAAATCCTCCGGTGACCAGGCGTCGACCAGATCCTGCTTGTTCGCAGCGACGATGTAGGGCACGGGGGCATAGGAGTGGAAGGTGCTCAGGATGTCTCGGGCCTCCCGAAATGTCTCCGGACGCACGCTGTCCAGCAGAACGACAAATCCTAGCATACCCTCGGAAAGGACTTCCCACATGAAGTCAAAACGCCGCTGACCCGGAGTCCCAAACAAGTAGAGCACAAGATCCTCGTCAACCGTAATCCGTCCGAAGTCCATCGCTACGGTCGTCTCATCCTTAATGCGCTCCTCCGGACGCGTGATCTTCCTCTCGGTCTCAACAACTTCAATCTCGCTGACCGTCTGGACAAACTGGGTCTTGCCGGATGAGAAGGGCCCGGTTACGACTATCTTGACAGTCTGCACACTACAGCTCCCGGATACGGTCTATGAGTCTCATAATGACGTTCCGCTTGACGTCCGGGCGCCGCTTCTTCTTGGCAACTGGTCCGATCTCTTCGGGTTGTCCGGGCCTCTCCTCGCGCTTGGGCTGGACGAGCTCCACAAGCCCTGCCTGCAACAAACCATACACAATCTTTCGAATCCGAAAGTCGCTTAAATTGTTGTAGTGGGCGATCTGTCGGATGGTGTTGCGCGGATTGATGAAGGAAATCACACGCCATTCTTCGACGTTGAGGTTGATGTCGCGAAGATTCGCCCGAGGACGATCAGCGAACTTAAGCGAGACATCGAGGTCCGGGAGTTCCTCCTGCAATTGCTCCCACTCCTCCAGCCGGCGGATGCCCTGCATGATCACGTTCTCCAGATGAATCGGGACGGTAATGACGTCATCGTCCGTCGGCAGTCCCGACTCGAAGCGGAACCTCCCGTCCGACCAGGTGAATAGAGGATACACGTTGTCCAGTATATGAGACCGCACGCTCTGCAGGATGTCATCCCGACTCACATACCCCGCGCTGACGAGTAGCAAGCCTAGTTCCTTATCGCCCCTGTCGCCGGCCCGAGAGGCGATGGTACGAGCGTGCTCTTCCGTGATCAAACCGCTTCGGAGAAGGGCCGCCGCCAACTGGCTGCCGTCCCCGTCGACCGTCGCGTGAATCAGTCTACCCTCCCTGAACGCCAGCTCCGCCCGCTTACCACTTCTCTCAACCGTGAGCGTGCCCGTCTTCCGCGCTAGATTGATCAGATTGAGCAGCTGGGCAATGCTGAAGTCGCCTAGGTTACCTCTAAGGGCCATGCGTGCCTCCTGGGATCAGGAAAGCGGTTTGATCACTGAGCGTCGAGTGAAATGCGATTATACATTCGCGAGTAGACAAGTCAATCACCGTCAGTCCGTTGGCAACAGTCCCGCTGACGCCGCAAGGCTCTGTGCCCAGTACAACGGTCAATAGGCGTGGCGCACTACCGGCTTCTATCCGCCGCTCCTCAATTCACGTCTGGGGCCTCGCCACTGCCCTCAAGCAGGCTCACACCGAGGAGCTCGTGATGTCGCCCGGGTGAGCAGCGGAGAGATCCTGAGTGACGCTAGCTTGAACAGCTGCCCCGCGAGAGGCGACAGCCCGTCGTGTCCCGGAGCTCTGTGGTCAGCGCCAGAAGAGACAAGGCAAGGTGGCTGCACTGAGGTGGGTGAGAATCAGGGTCTAGAAGACCTCCACCGTGGAACCCTGAGGTGTCTTGGTTACCTCAATGCGCGCGGCGAAAGCGTCTCTCAACTCGCTGATATGCGTAACCACCAGCACGCGAGCGAAGTCATCCTGGACAGCGTTAATCGCCTCGACGAGCCTCTGGCGCCCGCGCTCATCCTGCGTTCCGAATCCCTCGTCGACCACCAGCGTCTCCAGCTGCGCTCCGGCTCGCCGCGCCAGCAGCTTCGACAGGGCAATGCGAATGGCGAAGTTGACCCGAAACTGTTCTCCCCCGCTGTAGTTCTCATAGGGCCGCGTTCCCAGCTCATCGGAAATCTGGATTTGAAGCGCTTCGCGCATCTCACCTGCCTTCGTCTGACGCTGAGTCTCGAACTTCACGTGCATACGGCCTTCGGTCATCTGGGAGAGCAGGTGGTTGGCCTCCGCCTCAATCTCCGGCACTGCCGCCTCGATGATCATCGCGGGAACGCCGCGAACTCCGAAGGCGGCCCTCAACTCATCGTAGATCGCTTGTCGCTCGACCAGTATCTCTTTCTGCTTCAACTTGTGTGCCAGCTGCTGCTCTAGAGCTTCACACGCTGCCAGTCGCTGCTGCGCGGCCCCCAGCTGCTGACGAGCTTCAGCCTCCCTCGCTCGCACCTCCTGCAGCTGCTCTTCAACGACATTGCTCTGCTCAAGCTCCCTCTTCAACGCCTCGGCTTTCTGCTCCAGACGCACACGCCGCTCTTGAGACGCCGAAAGCCTGCTCCGCCATCGCCGCTCGGCCGCTCCGAGTTGCTCAAGAGCCGCTCGCTCCTGCGACATCCTCTCCTGCACGGTTTCCAGCTGCGCCTTTCGCTCAGCAAAGATCTGGCCGTGCGCCACCGCCTCCCGCGCCTCCTCGTGAGCCTCCGAGTCATAGCCCAGTTCCTGCGCCTCTAGCAACACTTCCTTCAACGCCGCCCGAGCGCCCGAAGCGTAGTCGTCCTCGTCCAAGCGCTCTGCCACCCGTGCCAGCTCTGTTCTCGTCTCTTCCAGCTCCTCACCCGCCCGGCGCCCCCGCTCCACTCGCTCGACTAACGACGCTGCCTGGCGCTGCAGCCGAGCCAACTCCAGGAGCTCTTCGTCGCTCTGCTCAATCTGTCTCTCCAGCGCCGATGCCTGCTCGGCCAAGCTCTCCATCATCGCTTGATTAGCCCTGAAGGCATTGCCCTTGGCCCGACCTTCTTCCTCGATCTGTTGCAGGAGTTCGACGCGGTGCTCCTCTGTCAAAGGCTGCTCGCAGAGAGGGCACTGGGCGCAGGCCTCGCCCAGCATCTGGATTCTCTCTTTTAGCGTTTCCATTTCCCGCCGCAACGCGTCGTTCCGCGCGCGCAGCGCCGCTCGCTCCTCAGCGATCCGAGCCAGATCGTCCTTCGCGGCCTCTCGGCTCTCCGACAGCCGGCCCAGATGATCGAGCTGCGCCCGCACGTCCTCCAGTTCCGCCACCAGAGCTTCGCCGGGGAGCTGATCCTCAAGCTCCTCGGCGCGCCTCGCGATTACCTCACGCTTCGCCTCCAACGCGTGCCGGGCCGCCGAGATCTGGGACTCTATCTCCCGGCGGCACTCATTCAACTCGACGGACTGGCGCAGCCTCGCTCCCTGCTGCCGCTCGCGTTCAACCGCCTCCCGGTAGGCCCGGTACCCGGCCTCAACCTCCTCCCGGCGAGCCAACAGCTCTTCGTACGCGTCCAAACGCTTCTCCCGCTGGGCTTGCTCTTCGGCCAGGCTCGCCAGCTCCTGCTCTGCTTGCGCACCCTGCTCACGCTGTTCAGCGATCTGGACCTCCGCGTGTCGCCGCTCAGTCCTCGCCGCGTCGATCCGCTGATAGGCTCGTTGGGCCGCTTCGAGTCTCTCCGCAACCTCATCCACCGCCGCTTGAGCTGCCTCAAGCTGAGCCTGATACTCAGAGCGCCTTCCAAGGTCAGCTTCGATCTCCTTTACCCGCAGCTTGATCGCCTCGACTTCGCCCTCGGCCACCTTCTGGCATTCTCTGGCCCGATCCTCGTAAATCGACCAACGATCTAGACCGAGGATGTCGCTTAGGACCCGCTTCCGTTCAGAGGCAGTTTTCACCGTGAACTCGTCAGCACGGCCCTGACGCAGAAAAGCGGAGTTTGCAAATGTATGGTAATCCAGACGGAGGGTGCTTTCAATCTTGTTTTGAGTCGCGCGGACACCGCCCTCGATCAGCGAATGCCAGCGCCCATTATCTTGCACCTGGAAATCGAGCATTGTGCGGCTGTACTTGGCTGCTTCGCGGCGCCGCAACACCCGATACACTTCACCGCCCATGCCGAACGTGAACTCGACCTGCATCTTATTCTCGCCGAGGCGGATCAGATCGTCATCTCCGCGAGCGCCCAGGCGCGAGTTGCCCCACAGCGCCCATGTGATGGCATCCAACAACGCCGACTTGCCCGCGCCGTTCTCTCCGCCCAGGCAGGCAACGTGGATGCCAGCGAAATCCAGTGCTGCCTCTCGGTAGCACATGAAATTCGTCAGCGACAGTTTGTGAGGGATCATACTAGCGCTCACGCCTCCGGCTGCATCTCATCGATGGGCAACCAAAGGAGAGGAGTCAACAAGAGGCAGAGAGACATAGAAGATGACCCGCCGGAGCGTCTTCAGCGCACCCCGCCGTCGCGATCACGTCTGTGCGCTTCCGTCCGCGTCACGTCTCCTGCCCCTCCCCGCCAGCTGGCCCACCCTTCCGCGCCTTACGGGCTGCCACCTGCTCCAGGATTTCCTCTGCACTCCGATGAGCACCCGCGCCCGTGCCGCCGAGCATCTGAGCCAGTTCCTTCACGCGTTGGCCGCCCTCCAGCAGCTTGACACGCGTCACGGTCCGCTCGCCTCCATCGGATCGGTCGATCTGCTTCTCGACCCGGAGATGTCTGTCCGCAAAGCCAGCCAACTGTGGCAAGTGGGTGACACAAAGCACCTGGTGACGCAGACCGGCCTGCCCCGCACCGACGGCCAGCTCCCATAGTTTCTCGCCCACTGTCGCCCCTGCCCGACCGCCGATGCCCTGGTCAATCTCATCGAATACAAGCGTTGGTATGTCATCGGCGCGAGAGAGAACGGCTTTGAGCGCCAGCATCAAGCGAGACGTCTCGCCCCCCGAGGCAATCTTCGTTATCGGCTTGAGGGGCTCACCCGGATTCGCCGACACCAAAAACTCAATACGGTCAATCCCAGACCCATCGAATGCCACTCGGGGAGATTGTTCTTGATCTGAGGACTCCAGCTCATCCACGCCTGAGCCTGAGACCTGGAATGTGAGGCACGATGTCGAAGCAGGCAAAGGAACGCCTTCAGGGTCGGGACGACGCTCGAATGCCATCCCGAAGCGGGCGCCTTCCATATGCAGATCAACGAGCTCCTGCTCCACGCGCCGCGCCAGCCCCTTCGCCGCATCGCGCCGCTGTTCAGATAGCGCCAGCGCCTGTCGGCCCAATTCCTCGAGCAGCTGCTCCTCCTCCGCTTCTAGCTCCTCAATCCGCTCATCACTGTGGGTGATCGTGTCTAACTCCGCCTTGGCTTCCTCGGCGTAGGCCAACACTTCCTCAACCGTTTCACCATACTTACGCTCCAGCCGCCGAATGAGGGCCAGACGCTCCTCGACTTCCCGGAACCGCTGGGGATTGTATTCAATCCGCGCCTGGTAGTCACGAAGCTGCCTGACCAGCTCCTCGAGCTCAAAGCTGATACTCTCAGCACTCGCCAACAGGCTCTCGAGCGACGGGTCGACCCGCGCTGCCTCGGCCAGCGAACTCAGAGCGGTGCCCAAAGAGTCCACCGCTGCAGGCGTCTGGGAATCACCTTCTTCAATCGCGAAGACCACCTCTTGCGTCAGCTCTGCCAAGCGCTCGGCATTCGCCAGCCGAGGTCTCTCCTCCCGAAGCGCAGCCTCTTCACCGAGCTCGAGCGCCGCCGAAGCGATCTCGTCGATCTGGAACCTGAGGAGATCGGCGCGATGGGCCAGCTCCCTCTCGTCACGTCTCAGTTCCTTCAACTGTGCACGCACCTGTTCGACCCGAGTCACGGTCGCTGCCACGTCCCCGCGGAGTCCTTCCAGGCCTCCATAACGATCCAGGAGTTTCGCGTGCTCGGGGACTCGCAGCAGCGAGAGATGCTCGCTCTGGCCGTGGATGTCGACCAGACCTTCAGTCACCTCGCGCAGCATCTTCAGCGTGACCGCCCGGCCATTCACCCGGCAGATGTTGCGGCGGTTCAGCCACACCTCCCGTCCCAGAAGCAACAAGTCAGGATCGTCACCTTCGAGCCCCTCTCTTCTGAGCATTGGGCCGATCCTGGCTTGCTGATCAGCCTCCAACCGGAACACTGCCTCAACGAGCGAGCGATCGGCCCCGGTGCGAACGACCGTGGCATCAGCCCACTCGCCGAGGACCAGCTCGACCGCGTCGACGATGATCGACTTGCCTGCGCCGGTCTCACCGGTGAGCACCACCAAGCCACTCTCGAAGCGTAGATCGAGTTCGTCGATGATGGCGAAGTCGCGGATACGCAATTCCTGGAGCACCCTAACCCCCTATACCCGCTTCCCGACGCGCAAACGAGCATAGGCAGCGCCCGTCGCCGTCGCCATGTACACACCAATCCAGACCAGTCGCATGATCCCACCAGCAAGCCGGCCTGTCGTGCCCGGACTGCCTGGCACCACGCCCAGTAACGGCAGAAGCAACAACAGCAACGCCGGCACTGCACCGGCGATGATACTACCACACACAATCAGCCACGTGTACTCGCCACGCTTACGCCCGATGGCCCAGTGCGCTGCCCCCGCGATGCCCCCGCCGACGACTGGGCCCAAGAAGATGGCATACCATCCTAGCTGCGGGACGAGCCACCCCGCCAGCAGCGAGAGCGGCAGGGCAACGACGCCAGCGATCAGGTAAGAGCTCGGCCGGAAGCCCGCGTAGAAAACCCGCTGCTGAGCGGCAACGCACTCTCTGCACCGGTATCCCACGGGCGTGCGGACAGCGCACCTTGTGCAGATCGGCCGTCCGCACTTGTTGCACCGCAGGTGCGTCTCCACTCTCGGGTGCTCAGCACAGTAGACGGGTTCGTCCATCCTTCCGCTCCAACTACTAACCAGCAACCAGTCGATTAACGGAGGAACACGCCCCTACAACCGAAGCAACCCACGAGGCGGTCCGCCGATCTACTTCTCATTCCGCGGGACCAATCGACTCAACAGGGTCTTGTAGAAGTAGGTCCGCTCGCGGACGCGCGCAAAACGTGCCGCACGGGGGCCTGCCTCCACCCTAACGGTGTCCCTGCTCTGCAGCTTCGCATCTGGACGCCCATCCACCGTCAGAACGGCCGGTCGGCGACTGACCACCGTGATGCGTACGGTCACCCCCTCGGCCAGGACAATGGGCCTTTCCATACTCAGATGCGGTGCAACCGGGACCAACAGGATGTTTCGGAGCTGCGGGGGAAGAATCGGCCCACCAGCCGCGAGTGCGTAGGCGGTGCTGCCCGTTGGCGTAGCGACGATTAAGCCATCAGCGACGTAGGTCGCCAACTCGCCCCCGTCTACCTCAGCGCGAAGATGGACGGCGCGCCCCCTGGCGCCGCGGCCTACAACGACGTCGTTCAAGGCATCAGCCTTCGTTATCTCATCCTGGCCCCGCTGCCCCACTACGCGGAGCATCATGCGCTCCTCAACCCAGTAGTCCCCGGTCAGGGTGCAAGACAGCACGTCCTGCCACTCACTCGTCTCGGCCTCGGTGAGAAATCCGACTCGCCCGAGGTTGATTCCCAAGATCAACACGCCATGTGCCGCCGCCACCCGCGCCGCCTGAAGAATGGAGCCATCGCCTCCTAGTGTCACCAAGAGGTCAACTTCTGGCAGACAGAGTGCGCTGGAGGCATCATCGATCGCGCACACCCGCACATCATCCACGCGTTGCGCTGTCCAGCCCTCGACCTCTGCCGCCAAGGAACGGGCCCGTGGGATGCGAGCATTGTAGAGAATGCCTACCCTCTGTAAGTCCACAAACACCTCTCAGTGTCTCAACCGACTGACTGTGAAGGCAACCCGGGAAGCCTGCGTCGGGACGATTATACCGTACTGAGACCGCAGTGCCAACCGAATAGAACAGTTGTGCTTATGACGACTCAAAATCCTTGAGTTGGTCATCCATGGCCCGAACGTGGCTCCCCGACCAGTAGACCCTTCCACAACCAGAGCAGTAGCGAAACTCGGCATGTCTCTCGAGGATGTAGGGAGGGACTCGATCGGCCGCCTCATCCGGGGATATGTCTTCGAGCACGACGTTGCACACAGAGCACCGGGAGAGGGAGGGATCAGGCGGCGGCCCCAGCGCCTCCTCGACCTCTGCCACCTGTTGCTCGAGCTGGAGCGACCGAATGAGCAGGGTCTGAAGACCGCGACGGCTGGCCAGTTCCCGATCGCGGGTAAGGAGTACGCGTCTCTCGGCCCGGGCGCGGCGGGCCATTTCGTCGTCTGTGGCGTCATTCTCGTAAGCGGTGTCGTAGCCAAGCAGCCGTAGCCACTTGGCCAGTCTGCCGAGCATGCAGTCGGCAAGCAATCGCGGGCGTACGCGACTCGTCATACTTGGCAAAACACTAGAGTCTGGTATGATAAACTGCCCCCTAATCGGGAGCAGATCCAATTCTCGGAATCTGTGCGTTCGTCAGTCTCGACGCATACTTCATTCTACCTGAGGGAATCGTCTATGGCAATTGAAAACTGGCTGCCCGCCCTCCTGGGATACCTCATCCCCATTGGGCTCTTTCTGCTAGCGTGGGGCGGGATGCAGCCAACCCAGGCACGTCGAACGGCCACGCTGGGTTGCCTGGCGCTCGCCTTGGGCACGCTCGGGTACTTCGCCGTTGGATTCGCGTTCCATCTCGGCGGCGCCGGGCTTATGACCGAAGAGCCGGGCTTGGCGGCCTTGACACGGCTGTTCGCGGGTCAGGGAGGTCTCAACTGGGGTCTAGTCGGCCTGGAGGGCTTCTTCCTGGCCGGAGACGCAGGCACCGCCGAAGTGTTCGCCCTCTTCTTCATGTATCTGCCACTCGCGGTATCGGTCGTCCTCTTGACCGTGCTCGGCCTCTCAAGCCAGGCACGTGGCTGGCAGCTGGTCGTCGGGGGCCTGCTTTCCGGAGGCGGGCTCTTCCCGCTTGCCGCCTGCTGGGCCTGGGGGGGAGGATGGCTGGCGAATCTGGGCCACACTGTTGAGAGAGGGCATGGCTTTGTGGATCACAGTGGATCCGGTGTCGTCTATCTGTTGGGCGGCTTTGCCGCTTTGGGGGCACTGATGGGTTTAGGCCACCGGTTGCCACCCGACTTACCGCGTGAGCCGGACGAGATGCCGCCCGCGCATTTCCCCTTGTTGGCGAACGTCGGCTCCTTGCTCTTCGGGCTGGGTTGGCTGGGGTGGTCGCTGAGCGCACCCTTCCACGTCGCTGGCGCCGACCTCAACGTGCCGCGCATCGCCGTTAATGGCTTACTGGCCGGCGCAGGGGCTGTGCTCGCCTCCCAGACCTACTGCTGGTTTACCGTCGGGACCGCCGATGCCCTGATGTCGGCGAGAGGGGCGGCAGCCGGGTTTGTCGCCATCTCTGCTGCTGCGCCTTTCGTGCCGCCGTGGGCGGCGCTAGCAACCGGGGCGGTCGCCGGGCTTCTCCTGCCGCCAGGGGTTTACGTCGTCGAGCGTCTCCTGCGCCTTCCGGACGCCACAGCGACCGTCGCTCTGGGCAGCACAGCGGGTACCTGGGGGGTGCTAGCGGTAGCCATTTTCGCCGATGGGCGCTGGGGGCAGGGATGGAACGGGGTGGGACCAGCGGAGTATCACACGGTGCTGGGCCAGGGGGTAACGGGGCTTATCCCGGCAGCCGGTTTCCTCGGGGACGGTCGAGGTCAGATGGTCGCGCAACTCGCCGGCCTGGGTGCCATCGCCCTTTTGGGCTGGTTGGTCAGTTGGCTGATCTTCTTCTCACTCAGCCTCCCCCATCGCCGACGCGCGGCGGTGGCAGACAGAACGTGAGAGATTGTGTGGAAACGCTCCCTCAGCACCGCATCGTTTCGGAGGAAGAAGCCGGCTCAGCATCGAAAGAATCCCGCCGATTTCACCTCGGTAGACAAGACAAGTCCGCCGATGAGACGGATGACAAGGTCATTTAGGAGCTCTGTGCAGGTATATGAACACCCAGTATAGACCAATCAAACCGGACGTCGTACTGATCGTCCTCGACACGTTGCGTGCAGACCGCATGTCGTGCTACGGCTATGAGCGCGAGACGACGCCCTTTATCGACGCCTTTGCCGAAGAAGCAACCCTGTTCGAGCGAGCCGTTGTACCCGCACAGTGGACGATTCCGTCACACGCCTCGCTCTTCACCGGTGAGTACCCGACGACACACATGACCACTCAGATCTATGACACCCTCGGCAAGGAGTTGGTCACGCTGGCCGAGCTGCTGAACGATGGAGGCTACAAGACCGTGGGGTTCTGCAATAACCCCCTGCTCGGCGTCGTCGATAACGAACTGGACCGGGGGTTTGAGGAGTTCTATAACTACGCCGGTGCGGTTCCCAACTACCCGGACATCTCTCAGTCACGTCCCAAGGTCCTGGCGCAGCTCTTGGAGCGCTATACGCGCCTGATGCGCAAGCTCACCGCGCCCCTTCAGAATCAACTCGCTCATAACAGCCTCCTACTACGAATCGCGATGCACCCCCTCATTGTGCCGCTGTGGCAGGACAGCATCAATTTCAAGGGCAACACGAAGCGTTCCCTACGAGACGCGGTGGGATACCTGCGTGCCCACCGACGCAGCGACAACTCCCGCCCTCTTTTCACATTTATTAACCTCATGGAGACCCACCTGCCCTACCGCCCGCCCGCCCGTTTCATCCAGAAGTTTGCGCCATACTACCACGAAGACCGTGAAGCGCACGCATTCATGCGCAACTACAACACGGAGCACTACCGTTGGATGATCCCGCTTGCCGAGCCCCTCAGTGAGCTAAGCGACCGCACCCTTAACGATCTCTACGACGCCGAGGTCGCCTACCAGGATCGCCTGCTCCGACGCTTACTGAAGGATCTCAATAAGCGGGACTATCGTGACAGCACGGTGGTCATCATCACGTCAGACCATGGCGAGGGGCTGAACAACCACGATTTCGTAGGCCACTCACTGGTCGCCTACGATGATCTGGTGCGCGTGCCACTGATCGTCCGCTATCCGAGACTCTATCCGGCAGGGAGACGAGTGCGGTCTATGGTCTCCACACGTCGAGTTTTCCATTCGGTACTTGAAGCTACAGCGATGACGCCTAACTCGGGTGACCACGATCGTGTTCCGGTCGACGCGGAGGGACTGAGTCTGAGCCGCGCTCTAGACAGGTCGACCTCGCAAGAGGAGATGGTATTCGCCGAGGCATATCCACCGGCCACCCTGTTAACTCTCATGGAGAACCAGAACCCGGCCATGATCGATGCCTTCCGCTGCCGGTTGATGCGGCGAGCCGCGTACCAAGAAAGCCATAAGCTCATAACGGTCGGCAACGAGCCCGACGAGCTGTTCGATCTTGTCGACGACCCGGAAGAGACATGCAATCTTCTCGCCAAGTACCCTGATGAAGCTGCGCGGCTCGACGATGCCCTGAGCAGTTTCGTGACGGACGCCGAAGCGCGGCGACCAGCCAACTGGCAATCAGCACGCAGACTAAGCCTGGACGACGAGGAGATCTCAGAACGGCTGCGGGCACTGGGCTATATCGAGTGAGCCATCCACACATTCAACCGGACGGTCAGGAGAATCAGGGTCAGCTGCTGGACAGTCTCTCCATTGACGTTTTGATGTGGCTCACCTCTCGGTGGATCTGTCGACGGATAGGAGCGTTCAGCGGGTAGCAGCGGAGCAACAGCTGTCCAGCTCTGGTGTCAGACCCGACCTCAAGAGATATCTGGGCTTGTTTGTCGCCCAGTTCCTGCACGTCGAATCTGCCCCAGATCCCCACCGACAACGGTCGAACCAGGCGAAACCGAAACTGAGACTCGCAGACCGCCGTGAGCTCAAACAGAAGCCGGAGGTTCAGAAAGAGGAATTCCTCTCGTGTCTCGAACTGGGCACCAACCTCGCCGAAGCCCCCCTCGACAAATTCGAAGCCCTGGTGGGTCTCAAACTCGTATCGTTCCGGATGCTGCTTGAGGGAAAGAAACCACTGGCGCGCGCTCTGCGCCGAGATGTCGACGACGGCCTGGGAACTCAGCACGGGGGTGCCCGTTTCTCCGTCTCGGGAGCTTCTGTCAGGCACCTCAGCAGTCCGGGCTGCCCGCTAACTCCAGGGCCTTCCTGACCGCTTCCTCCGGCGTCGGGGTATAGACGATCGGCACGGAAGGGTGACCTTCTCGCTCCATTGTCCAGGTCCTTAATCCCACGACTGGTGTCCCAAAGCCGAGAGAGAATGCGATCTCGCTAAGCGTGCCGTAGCTCCCGCCGATGGCGATCACCGCTTCGGCCGTACGGGTGATAATGGCGTTTCGTGCCTCGCCGATCCCGGTGGCGATGGCGATGTCGACGTACGGATTGGCCACGCTCCGATCGGTACCCGGGAGAATCCCAATCGTCAGACCGCCGGCCTTGCTGGCGCCACGGCAGGCTGCTTCCATCACGCCCTCGCGGCCTCCGCATATCAACACCGCGCCTTCCTCAGCCAGCGCACGTCCCACACGTTCAGCCAGGCGCGCCTCTTCTGTCGTTGGAGAGGATCCGCCGATGACGGCGACTATTGGGCGCATCAGACTCGGTCCCCCTGAAGGAGGAACGTCTCCAGCGTCGTATACTCGGCTCCAGTAGGCTTGAGGTCACTCCGAATCAACTCAAAGCGATCGGCGGTAAACTCTGCCAGCCGGTCGACGGTCGTCCCCTGAATCGCCTCGGCTATCTCCTCTTCGTCGCGACGTGAGGCTTTCCGCGCAACCCGCCCCAGTGTGAGGTGGGGGGTGAAGCTGTGTCGCTCGGGCTTGTAGCCAAGGGACGTCATGGCCTCTTCAATGGCCTTCTGGAGTGCATCCAGTCGACCCGTGGGCTCCTTCACGCCGACCCAAAGCACACGCGGGCGGCATGGACTGGGAAAGCAACCCAATCCTTCCACAGCTAGCGTGCACGGGAGTCCGTTCCTCCCAACGACCATCAGCGCTTCCTTCATCGTGGGCAGCTTATCGTCTGGCGTGTCGCCCAGGAACTTGAGCGTCAGGTGAATACCCTCCGACCGAACCCAGCGCACGCTCTGACGGGGTACCTTGCCCTGCAGTCGATACTGAACCTCAGCCAATTGCTCCAGCACGAACCCAGGGAGTGGAATGGCGATGAAAAGACGGATCTTCTCCATAGCGGAATCCTTTACAGTTGTCTACCGTCGCTCCAGCCCGCGTTTCTTCGAGATGCAAGTCAACTTGCCTGGCTGCGCCCCTGTCGAAAAGCCCTGCCGTTCATCTCGACGTAGCGAGGCGGCACGCGGCGCTCAATGACCGTCAGCCAGGTCTCTGGCTTCACCGCCAACCGTGTCGACAGCGCCCCCAACAACACTGTGTTCGTCATGCGGGCGTCGCCAAGCGTCTCAGCGATGCCCAGTCCCTCGACC
The DNA here is from genome assembly GCA_964390305.1 of uncultured Anaerolineales bacterium. Taxonomy (GTDB): domain Bacteria; phylum Chloroflexota; class Anaerolineae; order B4-G1; family B4-G1; genus SKLM01. The sequence continues at coordinate 16,251 of CAYMHT010000020.1, read as the reverse complement.
AGGGTAACGTCAGCGGTGCGCGCGCGGACTGCCTCCAAGATCTTCTGCTCAGCCGGGTAGGCCGCATCGCCGACAGTAGCTGTCATCGGCACGATCCACTGGCGGTTGATGAACACGGTGCCAGCGGGGGATACCCAGTCAATCCAACGGGCGCTCTCCAGCAGCTCAAGGGCGATCAGGAAGTCGACCGTACCCTTCTCGGCGATGGGCGCGCCAACGTCCTCACCCCAGCGAACGTGGCTCTCCACGACACCGCCTCGCTGCGAAAAGCCGTGCACCTCCGACTTCTTGGCCTCATACCCAGCCTCCAGGCCCACGCTGGCGGCAATGTCCGAAGCGGTCAGGATGCCCTGCCCGCCGACGCCCACGAAAAGGAAGTTGATGATGTCCTTCATCTAGGCCTCCCCTCCCTCAGTCTGGTAGATCGCTCCACGCGGGCAGACCTGCAGGCAGACAGTGCAACCGGTACACAGAAGCGGATCAATCTCCGCCTTGGGTCTACTGGTCTTCTCATCGATCTCATCGGACTTGAGAATAGCCGGGCAGCCCACGCGGAAGCAAAGACCGCAACCGTTGCAGACGCCATTGTCAACTGCAACGACCGGACGGCGTCTAAAGCCGGGCGCAAAGACACACTGCCCCTTGACCAGGACGACCGTAGGACGATCGTCGGTGTCCACAGCCTCACGGATCGCCTCCTCCACACCCCGAACATCCATCGCATCGACGACCCACAGGTCCTCCACACCCATCGCCCTCACAAGCGACTCGATGTCGATTTGCTGCGTAGTCTCCCCTTGAAGGGTGACACCGGTTCCAGGATGCTCCTGTCCACCGGTCATGGCGGTGGTGCGATTGTCGAGGATCATCGTGCATGCAACGCCGCCATTGTAGATCGTATTCGCGAGCTCGGGCAATCCGGTGTGGAAGAAGGTTGAGTCGCCGATGGTAGCCACTACGTCGTCGGGACAGCCAGCCTGCTTGGCTCCATGCGCCATGCCAATGCTGGCACCCATCGAGATCAGCATATCCATCTCCTCGAAGGGTGGAAGCACACCGATGGCATAGCACCCGATGTCGCCGGAAACCAGCAGCCTCAGCTTGCGCAGGTTGAAGTAGACGGACCGATGTGGGCAACCGGGGCACAGCGCCGGGGGACGAGCCGGAATGGTCAGGTCATGACCGGTCCGCCCCCTCGTTGGCAAACTCTCCTCAATCGGAAGGCCGGCCTCAACGGCACCCTTCCGCACCCGGGCTAACGTCAGCTCGCCCGTCTGAGGAAACACCTCTTTCCCAACGACCTCAAGTCCCATCTCTCGAACCTGTCCCTCAATGAAAGGGTCAAGCTCCTCGACGACGACCAGGGTATCCACCGTGGAAGCGAAGTCGCGGATCATCTCCTCCGGCAGTGGGTAGACCATCCCCAACTTGAGGAATGAGAAACCGGCGAACACCTCACGCGCATACTGATAGGCCATTCCGTCGGCGATGACGCCGATGCGCTTATCACCCCAGTCGACCCGGTTGAGTGGGCATGTCTCGGCGTACCTGGCAACTGCCTCCATTCGCGCCTCGATCTCTGGATGGCGGAGCCGCGCATGTGCGGGAATCATCACGTATTTGTTCGGTTTCCGTTCAAACGGCGGCAGCGCTTGCCATCCCCGCGACTCCTCTGGCATGCTCACTTCCACCGGAGACTTGGAGTGAGAGAGCCTGGTGGTCGAGCGCACCATGACCGGCGTGTCAAAACGCTCACTGAGATCGAACGCGAAAGTGGTGAATTCCTTCGCCTCTTGGCTATCGGACGGCTCCAGGCAAGGGAACTTGCCGAAGCGAGCGAAATGGCGGTTGTCCTGCTCGTTCTGCGAGCTGAAGGCGCCCGGGTCGTCGGCGCTCACCAGTACCAGCCCCGCTCCCACGCCAGTATACGAGAGGGACATCAAGCTGTCGGAGGCAACGTTGACCCCGACGTGCTTCATGGCCGCCAGTGAGCGACCGCCGGCAAACGAAGCTCCGATGACCGAGTCGAGCGCGACCTTCTCGTTCGATGCCCATTCCGCCTTCACTCCCGCGTACTGAGCCAGAGCAGGAAGAATCTCCGTGCTGGGCGTGCCAGGGTACGCGGCGGCGTAACGGACGCCAGCCTCCCAGGCGCCCAACGCGATCGCTTCGTTACCTGAGAGTAAGCGTCTCTTTGTAGACGAACCCGCCTTCATAATCACCGCTCCTTCGGATCAGGGATGAGGTTGTCTCTAAACTCCAACATGTCACAGACAGAGACGCGATCAGTAGCCTCGCAACCGCTTGCGCGCCTCACGGCAACGAGGACAATAGAGTCCCCTGTACTCGGCCCCGCACGTCCGGCAGACCTTTCTGGCCATAGGGCGATCGTCGTCGAGGGATGTGACGATCAGGACGACTTCTTCCTCGCCATACCGAGCCAGCCACGCGTCCAGCTGCGTGTCGCCCACCATCCACTCTCCACTCACGGGATCCCGATGAAGACCTCCCTCAACGACGCCCGAACCCAGTTCATGTGCGGCCGCGGCCAACTCCCGAATGCTCGCCTTACGATGGGCTGGCACGATCTCCTCCTACTCGATAATCCGTCAGACAAGAGGCAGCGAACATACGTCCGCACCTCACAGGCCATACCGTCAAGTTACTCGATGCACGTCTTCCCGCAGCACCCGGAAGCGATCGAGATCACGTGCGACGACGGCGTCGGGCACGATCACTTGTGCTTCCTCAAGGATGTCCGACTCACGATAGCGCCGGGAGATGTGCGTCAAAACCAGCCGGTGCGCCTCCGCCTCCTGAGCCAATCGTGCTGCTTGTGCTGCAGTCAAATGCCCGAACTGTTCCGCGAGATCGGCATCGCGCTCTAGGTAGGTGGCCTCAATGACCAACAGATCGGCCCCACGCACAGGCTCCACCAGATTCTGCGTATCGCCTGCGTCGCCGACAAAAGCCAGCCAGGCCCGTCGCTCTGGCGGGCCGAGCACCTCGTCGGGATGGATGATACGCCCATCCGCCAGCCGTACGCTCTCACCGGCGACAAGCCTGCTCCGCTCCGGACCTTCCGGGACGTTCAGAGCCTCCGCACGCTCGGCAAGGAACGGTCGGCGCGACTTCTCTCGGAAGAGATAGCCCAGACTCGGTCCTCGGTGCGAGACTGGAAAGGCAATCACCTCAAACTCGCTGTCCTCCAGAATCACGCCAGGTTCCACCTCGATGAAGTCGATCTCCATGGATGGGCGAGCGCCTCGGAGAACCACTCCGTAGAGCAGATCGTATACACGCTGCAGTGCCCAGCGCCCCCCGTAGATTTCGAAACGTTCCACCGCCTCCCAGCGTGCGAAGGTCGACACCAGGCCTCCTAACCCAAGGATGTGGTCCAAGTGACCATGGGTGAGCAGGACGCGATTGAGCCGCTTAAACCCGAGGCCGCTACGGAGGATCTGCCGCTGTGTGCCCTCTCCGCAGTCGACCAGAAAACGGTAATCTCGATGCAACACAATTTGAGCTGAAAGGCCGCGATGGATCGACGGTGCGGACGCCGACGTCCCGAGAAAGACGATCTCAATCATGTGCTTTTCCCCGCACAGTCACTGTACCTGGCGCGCCCCGCTCGCCCTCCACGCTCAGACGGGAGCTCAGGAACTGGCGGACGGCCCAGACGTTAGTGAGTAGATGGTGTGTTATCTCGGACGTGACCAGACGTGACGTTCCCTCGCTAAGGGCCATCGGCAGGACCAGCTGATCGGCTAGATGCGGATCGACGGCGGCTTCGGATCGGTGATGAGCCAGCAGATCCTCGCACGCCGCCTCGGCCACGTGCTCCGCCGGCAAGCCCTTTCGGCCGTAAGCTGTGAATCCCGCACTCACATGCTCGTACTCAGCGAAGAGAAAGATCCCGGCCCCTGGCCCGGCGCCACGCAACCGGCGCGGCTCCACCTTTGCTTCCAGACCTCGCTCGGCAAGCACGTTCTGTGCGCGATTTGCCATCCGCTGTGGAATGTGCGCAGGCAGGTTCGTCACTGCCGCGATGCCCCAGATCCGCTCCACACCGCCCCGTTCGGTCAACACAATCGGCTGGAGCGGACCTCGCTGCTCCGGAATTCGGACGTGGATATCACCGCCGCCGGCCGGATAGAATCCCCACCGCCTCGGCTCCAACTCCACGTGGATCCCCATGCGTCCCAGCGTGGGCAGGAAGACGTGTTCCAAGTAGGAAACCGAGGGCGCCCACGGCACGTGGGTCCCTCCCCGCAGCTCCACGCGAGACTCGCCATCGGCCAGTGCCAGGGGCAAGAGCACCGTCTGGAGGACCAAACCTACCGAACCAGCGCTGCCGCCGTCGGCTGCCTGGGCCACGTCAAACACGTACTCTCCCGGTCGGACCGCACGACCGGGAGCGAGAATGACCGTCCGAGACCCGAGCTCGTCCCCCTCCAGCTTCGCATCGCATACGGCAGCGGCAGCCCGCACGGCTGTAAGATGCTGGGGGCGCAGGCCCGGCTGACCGCGCCCGGCCCGAATATTCTGGATACGCGTGGGTCGCTTCGTCAGCACGCCCAGCGCCAAGGCCGTCCGCAGGATCTGTCCACCCCCCTCACCGTACGCACCGTCGATGACCACTATCTTCGTATCCCGGGAGCTCATCACCTGCGTTCTCTCCCGTCTATCGCTTTTCCATCGCGCGCAGCGCCTCGTAGGCCGGGCGCACCTCGGTCTCAGGCCAGACCGGATCGGTGATGGCCCACCAGTACTGCTCACTCTCCGGTGTCCACCGCGGGTCGGCGATGGATAGCACCGTCATGAGCCCGATCCAGGGCCTCCAGTGTTCTTCAGCGTACTCGAACGCACGAACCAGGTAGTCAGCTTTCTGCTCCGGCGTCACAGCGTGCCAATGATAGGGCGAGTCTGGACGCGGATCGACAGTCCATCCCATCTCCAAGATGACCACCTGTTTGTCCTCATCGCCGTGCTGCGCCATGATCTCGCGCATGTCCTCCACGTGCCGGAAGCAGAAGAAGCGTTGACCCCCGTACCCCTCCGAGGACTCAGCCTCCTCAGGCGACACCTCGGGCGGTGCCTTGTAGCCCGGAGCATTCAGTCCCAGGGCGTCGAAGTAGGGCGCTGCCCCAGCCTGGTACATCTGAATCAGATACTCCGTGTCCGGAATGGCCTCTGGCAGACCGGTGCCGGTGGGCGCCAAGCCAGCCGAGACGACCAAGGCACCAGGATCGGCCGTCTTCACTCCCACGTAACAGGCGCGCAGCAACTCGACGTATCCGACCGGATCGGGAGCCTGTCCACCCCACTCACGGGCGAGGTTCGGCTCGTTCCAGACCTGATAGGCACCCACGCGACCTTCATACCGGTCGGCCAAGACTTGGCAGAAATCGCCGAAATCCTGTACATCCTCCGGTGGACCGTTATCAGAAGAGACATTCTCCTGGGCGGCCCAGGCCGGCTCGCTGTCCAGGCGGAACAGCACTTTCAGCCCACGATCCTCCGCGTCACCAAGGATACGGTCGGTGAAGTACCAGTCGAAGGACCCTTTTGCTGCCCCCTCGACGTCTCGCCAGCCCACATTCTGTTTCACCCACCCGAAGCCGGCGTCCTCGATGAGGTCCATGTCGCGTCGAGCGATCGCCTCATCCCACCATAGAAAGGCCTGGAGCCCGTACTCGGGAGATGCCATCTGCGGCCTCGGCCAGGAGGTCGGCGTCTTTGTCTCGGTAGAGACAGCGGTGCCGTTCCGGTTGCACACCCTGAACGAGAGGGCAAGACAGGCAAGAATGGCGATTGTGAGCGATCCGACGACAGGGACGCCCCAGGTCAGATGCTTTTGTCGGTTCGAGGAAGGCTTCATGTCAAAGGACCTGAGTAGACCCCGGACAGCCATCGGGTCCCGCGTTGGGTTGGGAGGAGTCCGTGCTATCCAGCGCAAGTCCCTCCGCAGCAACACGAGTGGAAACCCTCATCAGCCTAGGGCTTCTCCATCTCCTCAATAGCTTCAAACGCCGGACGGGGAGCACCGTCGAAGTCAATGAGAGCGTACGGAGCGTTTGGATCCTCGGGCCCCCACCCCAGCTGCGAGTAGTTGAGGTTCCAAAGAAACGCCAGGCGCACGAAGCCCCACTCACGCATCAACTCGAAGGCCTGTACGTTCCACCGCGCCTGTTCCTCGAGGGTGTTGTCGAGCGCAAACTCAAACTCGGGAGGATGACCGTCGAATCCCTCGGCCGAGGCCCAACCGAACTCGGTGACGCAGAGGGGCGTGTCGCTGCCCGCCGCCTCGATCCGCTCGTAGTAGCCCCAAAGGGTCGATTTGAAGGACCAGCTGTGGTGCGGGTTGTCAAAAGGTCCGCGGAACTGGGCGGTCGGATCATCGTACCCGTCGTCCCAGGCCACGTCCGGCGGCAGGTTGATCCCGTTGTGATGAGCACCCACACAGTCGCAGTAGTCCAGCGCACCGAGCTCGATCATCCGATCGAAATACTCAAAGTCGTCCATCGAGATGATGCGGTCTGGATTGTTCGGATCGGTGCGACGTCCTCCAGTCGGAGACAGGGCTCCACTGATGACGATGATGTTCGGGTCGCGGCTCTTGATGGCCTCGTAGGAGAGTCGGAGCATCTCAACATACCGCTCGGCGTTCACGCCCTCGGCCGTGTCCCACTCACGATCGAGATTCTGCTCGTTCCAGACCTCAATCGCATGGATGCGCCCCTCGTACCGGTCGATGACGCGGTCCATGAATTCGACCACGAGTTCCAGGTTATCCGGAGGTGCACCCTGCGTGTTCTCGTCTGTGTAGCTCCGCGACCACGTCGGGGCATCGACGACGCTGAACATCACCTTCAGGTCGCGCTCGTTGGCGGCAGCGACGAGCGCATCGAAGCCGCTCCAGTCCATCTCACCTGGGGTGCCTTCCCAGTCCTTCCACTTCACTTGCTGCTTGACCCAGCCCAAGCCCAGCCTCTCCACCTGTCCCATCCAGTAGCCGGGATCGCCGCCACCAACCCCGTTGACGGCAATCCCGTAGCCGAACGCCCCATCTTCCGAGGGGGTCCTCTTCGTCGCGTCAGCCTTATCTGTCGGGGTGCTCGGGGGAGCAGTCAGCTCCGCAGTCGATGGCGGAGACGCGTCTGGGAGCGCGCTGGATTCCCCATCCGAGGGATCTGCACCGCCGTTTCGACCCGTCCCTGGCGACGCCCCTGGAAGCACCGTTGGCTCGACTTGCGGGGCAGGTGTTTCGCTTCCCTTGCCCGCGCCTAGCCACCCATACCAGGTGCACAATCCGCCAGCGACCACCAGAATGAGCCAAGCGGCGATGGCAATGTAGAGGCCTCTGCCGCCGAGTCCGTAGCCGCCGGGTGAAGATTTAGTCATTGGATCCTCCAAGAAGGAAACAGAAAAAGAGGTTCGGCTCAGTTGGAATGGAAAGCTGACGACAGCCGAACCTCTGTCTCTTTCTCTATGGCTCGTATGCAATTACTCGCCCAGGCTCTCGGCCTTGCTGGCCCTCGTGCGTTCGTCCTTCAACAGCGCGATCCACGGCCCGGGTCAGAACGCTAGCGGGTACCCATTACATTGTGCAGCGCGTCACAGGCAGGACACGAACCGTCAGGACGGATGATGGCGTACCCAGCCTGGGGATCGTGCGCGCTCCAGAGGGTGAAGTCGACGTTGTAGACAATCATCAGTCGCACCCTTCCGCTCGACGCCGAGAGACTCGCGGCTTCAGCCAACCAAGCAGCCTGCTCAGCCACTGACGTGTCGGCCGCCCACGCGAAGTTGGAAGGCAGGGTGCCATACCCCTCGGGCGACACGTACCCGAGCTCCGTGAAACACAACTTCCGTCGACCGGCAAACGCCTCATAGTACGCATTGACCATCCCCCAGAAATAGCGTGTGTAGTGGCTAGAGCTGCCTCGCGGATCCCCACTGGTCTGAGATGGCGGCAGTATGCCCTCATTGTAGTGGATGCCGACACAGTCGGCGTAGTTCGCAGCGCCCGCAGCGAGCATCCCGGCTACGTAGGGCGCGTCATCACATCCTGCGGGAGAACAGCCACCGAAGTACCCCGTGGGAGATGGTGCACCTGAGATGACCATGATGTCAGGGTTGACCGCCTTTATGGCGCGGTAAGCAGGAGCCAGTATCCTCTGCACATAGGCAGCGGGGTCGATCTGGCCTGCCGGCCACTCACGGTCGATGTTCTGCTCGTTCCACACCTCTATGGCATCGGGGCCCTGTTGCGCCACCTCCCGGAGGAACTCGACATACCCCGCATAGTCGATGTCGCTCGGGTACTCAGCTCCCCCTGGAATGCTCAACAGCACTTTGAAGCCGTTGCTATGTGCCTGCTGGATTCTCCCGGCGACGTCAGTCCCGCGCATCCCTGGAGACCACTTATGCTGGAACTTCACCCAGGTCATGCCCGCGTAGTGCATTTCGTCCGGATGAGCCAGCGTGTGTGTCTGCCCACCGAGCTCAAAGCCACCGCCACTGGAGGGAGGCGGAGCGGAAGGAGGAGGAGTAGGCTGCGCCTGCTGGGGCTCCCCAGCCACGATGGTGACCCAGAACTGCCCGCCAAACAGGTCGTCACCGGACTTCAACTGCCACTTACCGGTGTACTTCCCGTCCTCGGCCGGAGCCTCCATCGAAACGGTGATCTCTTTCTCGTCACCCGGGTCCGCCGGACCGACCTCAACACTGTCGGGAGCTCCCATCTGGTCTCCCCCGACAAAGGACAGCACGGTGTCATCGGGCCAGGCGCACGTGCCGCTGTTCCTCACCCGCCAGGTCTTGTCGAACGGTTCCTCCTTGTCCAGCTGGGTGTTATCCGGAATGGTCACGTCGGCGACGAAGGTGGCGTTAAGACATACCCCTTCCTCCTCATCGGTCTCCTCCGTCTCCGTCACCGTCTCCGTCTCTGTGATGGTCTCGGACGGTTCCTGGATCGGCTCCGGCTCCGCCACGGTGACCGTCAGGGAGCCGTGATCGAAACCGAGGATTGACGCGCTGACCTGGAACTGACCCGCCTCCTCAGGCGTCGACCATCGATAGCTCAACTCGGTGAGTGGCGATGTCTGCTCATCGATAAGTCGACCCGAGTCACGCACCGCCCACGCCACCTCCATCGGCTCATCCGTCGGGGGCTGAGCCTCGGCACCGTAACCGGCTATGACCTCCATCACACCGTCCATGTTGCCCGGGTCGAGCGCGTCGGCGACAGCAACGCCGCCCAGATGGTACCGCTCCGCCCAGCGCAGCTTGTGAGCCAGGCTGGCGGGCGTACCCAGCCAGACCGTGTGAGCTTCGCCTCCGTCCGCTCTGTATCGGATGCGATGGGTTCCCGCCTCCTCTTGGGGGGTGGCGCTCAACAGTGAGCCGCCAAGCTTGAAGGTCAGCTCAGTCTCCGGCTCGACGTCCTCGAGGTCGGCGAGGGTCTCAATGTGGCCAAAAGGTGCCAGCGCTTCCTCAAGCGAAATCCCTTCGTAGGCTTCCTCTCCGTCGCCCGCCCTCGCACTGAGCGACGAGACCAACATGTTTATCTTGTAGCGGCTCACCTCGGCGGTGGCCCAGTTGAGCAATCGGTGCGCCGTGGCGTCCTCAGCGAACGACTCTGGGGCCGCGGGGAACGGGACCTTAACCGCATCGGCCGCCCTCCCCAGCGCTGCCAGGTCGTAGCCGCCCGCCTCCCAGCCGCCATCGACAGGGACAGGTTGCTCGATGGTGACGCTCAGTGATAAGTCCGCCTCGTGAAGGGCGTCGGCCAGCGCCTCTATGAAGGAGGCGTACGCGTCGCGGTGCTCGAGGGCCACACCGCGGTAGTCTATCTCAATGCCGTCGAAGCCCCGTTCTGTGCACAGCTCCACGATGTTGTCGATATGGATCTGCTGAATCGCCGGATCCGTCAGGAGATCGGCAAGGAGTCCCGCGTTGACGCTCCCGCCGGGGGCCCAATTGCGTAATGCAGGCAACACGGCGCGGCCCGGGTCATCCTCGGGAACGACCAAGCTTTCCGGGTCGCCGGCGAACCCTCCCATGGTGCCCAACAGCAGGCCGGTTGGGTTGACCACATCGAACTCGCGAACCTGGCTCAGATCGTCATCCGCGTCCAGGTACGTGGAGACCGTCGGCTCTTTCGCCCCAGCCTGCACGAGGACCACGGACTCCGGCAGCTCGGTCACCTCAGCCCGGACAAACTCACGCTCAGCCACCTCGGCGTGCAGGTCACTGCCCAGCCAGATCCATCGCTCGCCGTTCCACGTGTAGAGATCGAGGGTCTCCCACGGCTCGGCGTCATCCGGAAGCGCCACGTTAACCGAGACCGGCTGGGATGCCCCATTCCGTGTCCTGATCCTGTAATACGGGCTCTTGATCTCGAGATGTGCCGGCAGAGCCTGCGCTGCCGCCTTCAGATCGGAGCCGGCCGAGCCCTCGAGAAACTCGAGGCGGGGAACCGACTCAATGCGCACGCGTAAGCGACCACTGAAGGATTCGGGATCGACACGGAGCATCACGCCGTCGGGATGCGAGACAGAGGCAGTTTGCGCACTCAGAGTCTCGTACCCCACGATCGCGAGCCGCTCCAGCAGCGAGATCGGCGGGACGAACAGCGCTGCGATCACGGCCAGAGCAACGATTCCCACCGCTACCCAGCGGAGTCCAATCCGGCCGAGGGGAGAGACCGCCGTTGCCTCTTCGGCGCTGCCCAGCGGGTCGCCTCCTGGATTCCCCTCGGTCGTCTTGGCCGTCGAGTTAGCCTTCCCCTCGTCGGGGTCGATCATCGTCTGATCCCGTCTCTTCTCGTCCATCGGTCCCTCCGGTCACAGGGCAGCTCACTCTGCTCTGTTGGTTGTTCTCCTTGCGCTTAACCGCGATGACGTTGACAAGTGCCGCCAGTTGTGCCGTCCCGGCGGGATCTGGAACGCCTCGAGGATCGCGGGCGGGTGCCTCCAGGCCTGTCCCACCGGACCCAGGATGACCCCAGGCCGGCCTCCGAACAATGTCGTGCCTCCCGTCACCTCAGGACGGAACTCGCAGATCGTCCCTTCCACAGCGCCTCCGGAAAGGGCCTGTCGATCACGTGGGGAAGAGGCACGAAACAGCCCAAGGTGGGCCTCGAAGCAACGCTCTATGCCTTTGTCTGCGAACGGCGCGTATTCTAACACGCCGAGAGTCTTTTGACAAACCTTGTCTGGGCGGCACTACGGCTACTCTGCACCGCTCACGAAGCTTCAGAGGCCGGCAACGGGGACCGGATCCGTCGACGGGTGACAGAGGCCGCGGACTCAGTGACCGACGACGGTCCATCTCACGAAGCCCACGGGACTCAGCGTGTGGCGCGAGCTCCGCGGGGGGCCTGTCTCTGGTGAATGGTCACGAATCGGTGTCGCTTAAGGCCTGCCGCAGGGTGTGCAACAGGACAGCTGACAGTAGAGGGGTCAGGTGGGGGGTATGTTCGATTTGCCTGATCCCGCCAGGTCGTGAGGACGGGTGGGGAGAGGCGGCGCCAAGAAGGCGCTTTCGAAGGGCGCGTTCCCTACAGAGTGCCGATTAGGAGGCAAATGTGGGGCGCCGGCCCTACCGAATGTTTGTTTGGACGAGCACTTTTTTGTTAGAAACAAACCCTCACCTCAGCCAGGAGGCCGTCGATCGCAAAGGCGAGAATGGGACGGCAGCTGCTTTGATGGATCGGCTGTCGCTGGTTCATAGCGCTCCTGGATCGTCATCGGTGTGGCGACGCCCCCGGGTGCCTTGTGATGATCATTATAGTGCCTATGCGGGAAGGTGTCAAGAAGGTGGGTTTGGGATATGGTTTGGGAAATGACCGGGGTGGCGCCTTGGGCGAGGTTCCGGGAGAGATGTTGAGCCGGGACGTGGCTGGCAGCCACAGGATGTCGAGGGCAGGTCTTGGAACCGCACCAAGTCGATGGGAGGGATGAACCACAGAGGGAGTCGGGGCAAACGGCCCGAGTTGCCGCGGTGCCAGTCCATGTTAAAATCCCTGACGCAGATCAAGCATATGGTCAAGCAGGCCGTCACGGCCCTGAAAGGCAGCGATGAGGAACAGATCCCAGGCGACGCGTCCGAAGGTGAGAGGAGTCGCGGTGTTAGTGACCCTGGCAGGAATTGCCGCAGGAGCGATTCTCCTCGCTTCAGGGGCAGGGAGAGAGAATATGATCCCCGGAGAGGCGCCGCCACCGCCCCAGCCCGATATACCACCCATCGACGCGAGGGCGCCTACCGAGACGAAGACGGCCACGTTCGCGATGGGCTGATTCTGGGGGCCGGACTCCCGGTTCGGGAGTCTCCCCGGGGTCGTCCGCACGCGCGTGGGATACGCTGGCGGGTCGAAGAGGGACCCGACCTACCGCGACCTGGGCAACCACAGCGAGACGATCCAAATCGATTACGACCCGGAGGAGATCTCGTACGAAGCGCTGTTGGACGTCTTCTGGAACAACCACAACCCAGCTGGTCGTTCCAGCTTGCAGCAGTACGCGTCGATCATTTTCTATCACGACGAGGAGCAGAGGGAACTGGCCCTGGACACAAAGCAGCACCAAGAGGCCGAGAGGGGCCAGACGATCTACACGGAGATTGTGCCCTACACGGAGTTCTGGCTCGCCGAGGACTACCATCAGAAATACCGCCTACGGGGGGTGAAGAGCCTGATGGACGAGTTCAGGGCCATGTACCCGGATTTCGACGACCTCGTGGACTCGACGGCCGCGGCGCGCGTGAACGGCATCGTCGGAGGGCACGGCACGCTGGAGCAGCTGGAAGACGAGCTCGACGCGCTGGGTCTCTCAGCAGAGGGACAAGAGAAGCTGCGGGACATCGCCGAGCAGCAGCTTCGCTAACACAAGAGCTCCGGAGGTCGTCCGGATCTCGGGGGCTTTCACAGCAGATACTCGATGACGGTCGGAGGTGCCCCCATGTTCCACCCATCGGATCGCGTCCTGGTCGGGATCATGAACAGCCGTCGGGACTTCAGGATTGCCCGCGACGAAGGCTGGTATCGGATCCCCAAGCGCCACGCGCCACAAAGCACGACGGAAGCCGTGGTGGTCGCCTTCTACTTCACGAAGCCGTTCGGCGACGAGAGGTGGGCGATCCATTACTACGCGCCGGTGGAGGGGCACGAGCTGGTGCGCCGTCGGGACCTGCTTGCTGACGAGTGTGACCATCCCCGCGCCGACGATCCGTACTACAAACTCCAGCTCGGCCCGGTGATGAAGCTCGACGATCCGATCCCCAGCCTGCGGTGGCGGAGGGTGACGTTCATCGAGTCGACGTGGGACCGGTTCACCGCCGCGGAGGAAATCAACGACCTCTACGCCACGGGCGCGGACGGCCTCTACGTGACCCTGAAGGAGGAGGAGCTCCATCCGGAGCGCGAGTTCCTCATCTGCGAGGGCGATACGGACTACGTGCTCGACCTGGCCATCCCGTGCCGCCAGGGGACGGTGTGCGTCGCGCTGGGCGACCGCCCTGCCCCCGACGGGGTGCTGCGGGACCCGGACGTGGAGGCGGTTCGCGAGGCGGTGGCGGCACTCGGAGGGGAGCAGGGAGTGGCGGACCAGGGGAATCAGTCAGCGGAGAGGAGTGATCTTCCCGCGAGAAAGTGGGCACGAAGATAAGCAAGATCGTGTATAATACCACTTGGGAGGAAGACATATGACAAAGAAAAGAAGGTCGTATACCAAGGAGTTCAAGATCGAGGCGGTGCGGTTGCTCGAGAGGAGCGGGAAGAGCCAGGAGGCGGTTGCGGAGGAGCTGGGGATTGGCTCAACCAGCCTGTCGCGCTGGAAGAAGAAGTACGGCAAGGACGGCGAAGACGCCTTTCCTGGGCGGGGCAACCTGACGCCGGAGAAAGAACGCATCCGCCGGTTGGAGCGTGAGAACGAGATCCTGCGGCAAGAGCGAGACATCCTAAAAAAAGCAATGGCCATCTTCTCGCGCCAAAGTCGATGAGGTTTGAGTTCATCGACGAATACCGGGACGAGTTTCCGGTCATTCGCATGTGCGAGGTGCTGGATGTATCGCCGAGCGGGTACTACGCGTGGCGCAGACGGCCTCCCAGCAAGCGAGAGATGGCGAATCGGGAGCTGTACAAGAAGATCGAGGCCGTGTATGATGAGAGCCACGGGACGTACGGCAGCCCGCGGATCTATCGAGCGCTCAAGAGGCAGGGCGTCAGGTGCAGTGAGAACCGGGTGACGCGCTTGATGCGGCTGCACGGACTGCGAGCGCGGCAGACAAAGACCTACAAGACCACGACCCAGCGCAACAAGGCTGCTCCCGTGGCTCCGAACGTGCTGAAGCGGGACTTTGAGGCCGAGCGACCGAACGAGAAGTGGCTGGCGGACATCACCTACATCCGTACTGACGAAGGCTGGCTCTACCTGGCGGTGACGCTGGATCTGTACAGCCGCCGTATTGTGGGTTGGGCGATGTCGCATCGCATGACGAGCGAACTGACGATGAATGTACTGAAGATGGCGATCGATCAGCGTGACGTTGAACCGGATTTGGTTCATCACTCGGATCAAGGCAGCCAATACACCGATGGCGACTATCAACAGCTGCTGAAGGACTGGGGAATTGAAGTCAGCATGAATGGCGTTGGTACCTGGTACGACAACGCCCCGATGGAGAGCTTCTTCGGCACGCTGAAGAGCGAGTGGGTGCACCACTGCACGTATCGGACCCGCCAGGAGGCCAGGACCGATCTCTTCTACTACATCGAGGCATTCTACAACCGGCGTCGGCTTCACTCGGCGCTCGGCTATGTCAGCCCGGGTACCTATGAACGGCTCTATCATCAACGTGCAGATCTTCCTTAACTGACTGTCCACCAAATCGGGGGAACCTCAGAGGCTGTAGATGGATCGAAAGGGAGTCTCTCCCTTCCGTGTTGCTGCGATGTTGTTTTTCATCGTGGTGGTACCGTTCCTGCCGCTACTGATCTCGTGGCGCTGGGGGTGGTGGGAGGCCTGGGTGTATGCCATCATCGCCGTCCTGGGCTTTGCCGTCAGCCGGGTGCTGGCCGCTCGGCGCCATCCCGACCTGCTCGCTGAACGTGCCCGATTCATGCGACACGAGAACGCCGAGCCCTGGGACCGGGTGCTGGCCCCCCTGGCCGCGTTAGGCAGCGGGCTGCTGCCGCTGGTAGCCGGGCTGGATGCGCGGTTTGAGTGGTCGCCCACGTTCAGCCCGCCGCTGAAGGTCGTGGCCCTGGCGGCCATCCTGGGTGGATACGCCCTGGGATCCTACGCCATGATCGAAAACCGCTACTCGTCCGGTATGGTGCGCATCCAGGCCGATCGAGGGCACCACGTGGTATCGAGTGGCCCCTATCGCTGGGTACGGCATCCCGGGTACGCGGGGTCGCTGCTGGTGTATCTGACCACGCCGGTGTTCCTGGACTCAGCCTGGGCCTTCGTCCCGGCGGCGTTTCTTACGATTGCGATGGTGATCCGGACGGAACTGGAAGATAGGACCCTTCACGATCGCCTCGAAGGCTACCGTGACTACGCCAGACGCGTACGCTATCGCCTGCTCCCGCGCGTATGGTGAAAGAAGATGTGAGACACTGGGCGCCGGCACCGTATCGACAGAAGCGTGAGTAAAGAACACCCACGCGGACAGATCATCCGGATGGAGCCCCATCCAGGGGCCAGGTCGTCCTTGCCCTGGAACTGCGTGCGGTAAAGCCCTGCGTATAACCCATCCTGCGCCAGCAACTCAGCGTGAGTCCCCTGCTCCACCAACCGACCCCCGTCCATCACCAGGATCAGGTCGGCCGACAGGATCGTGCTCAGCCGATGCGCAATCACCACGCTCGTCCGTCCCTTCATCACCCGCTCCAGGGCCTCCTGGATCAGCGCCTCGCTCTGCGAGTCCAGGTGGCTGGTCGCCTCGTCCAGGATGAGCACCTGGGGATCAACCAGGATGACGCGGGCGATCGCCGCACGCTGCTTCTCGCCGCCCAAGAGGCGGACACCGCACCCGCTCCCATTGACATTCTGCCGAGGCGTGGTAGAATCCATACCGACCGGTCGGTTTCGTGTCGCTGGGAGGTTAGGAGAAGAACGATGGCACAACAAATTCGGGGAGATGATACGCGGTCACGTCTGCTGGCCGCGGCGGCGGAGCAGTTCACGCAAACGGGCTACCACGCCACCAGCGTCAGGGAGATCTGCGCCGCCGCGGGCGTCA
>CAYMHT010000019.1:0-34345 GCA_964390305.1 uncultured Anaerolineales bacterium | reverse complement strand
GAAACCAGGGTCCGTGTAGCTGATCTAGTCTCAGTAGATCCAGAATCGCTCCCAGGGGCCGGAATCGCTCCCAGGGGATTGCCATATCCCCGCTCTTTAGCCAATCGCCAGCTCCAGGCCAGGCAAGAGCGGGCCCACTTAGTCTCTCTGGCGCGTCATCTCACGCCGCCTCCAGCTCGGCCGTGCACTGGGGGCAGCGTGTGGCTCCCACCGGGATCGTGGACAGGCAGTACGGACACTCCTTCGTCGTCGGCTCGGCTGGTTCTTCCTCGCGTTGCAGCTTGTTGACCTGACGCACGACCAGGAAGAGGGCAAAGGCGATAATGACGAAGTCGACGATGTTGTTGATGAACATCCCGTAGTTGAGGGTGACCGCTCCGGCCTCCTCCGCCGCTGCCAGACTCTCATACCGACCCCCTGACAGATTGATGAAGAGGTTCGAGAAGTCTGCGTTTCCAAGCAGCAGGCCGATCGGCGGCATGAGGATGTCATTGACGAACGAGCTGACGATGTTGCCGAACGCCGCCCCGATGACGACGGCGATGGCAAGGTCGAGTACGTTTCCGCGCAGGGCGAATTCCTTGAACTCCTCTAGCACAGGCACCTCCTCTCTCACGCCCGATTCGTAGCAGCTGACGCGTGCCAGTATACAGGAGAGCATGGACACGTCAACCCCACGGCCAGTCCGAGCTGTTCCCGCGCCACGTCAGCCGCGGAGCGTGTCCAGGCCCGTGCCCCGTTTCAACAGCAGCCTTGGTAACTGCCGCACCTCTTCGCTCCCCAACAGCACAGCCGCGACCACGTAGGCCACGCCCCCCATCAGCACGCCTCCGGCCCCCAGGAGACGCGGGTCCAGGTTGGGGAGCAGGCCGCGAAAGGCGATCACCGTCGCTGCCATCAAGGTTGACGCCGTGACGGTCCGCCCCAGCGAGACGACCAGCGCGTGCTCCTCCATTCCCCCCAGTCGGCGCCGCGCGATCAGGAGCAGCAACCCTACCTGCAGGCCGAAGGCAACGGAGTTGGACAGTGCGATGGAGCCTTGGGCCAGAGCGGGCAGCAGCAGCCATCCGAGGGTTCCATTTGTCACCACCCCGACCAGAGCGGCCCACAGCGGCGTCCACATGTCCCGCTGGGCGTAGAACAGGCGACTCACGACCTCAAGGGCGCTGTGGAAGACCAGCCCGAGGGCGAAAAACTGCAGCGCCAGGTAGACCCGGTCGGTAGTGGCTGCGTCGAACGCGCCTCGTTGGAAGAGAAGGACAGTCAGCGGCCGGCCCAGCACCAACAGCCCTACGCCCGCCGGCACAGCGAGCGCCAGCACCAGCCGCAGAGCCCAGGACGCGGTGCGCCGTAGCCCTCCTCGATCCCCTGCGTTCGCCAGGTCGGCCAGTGTCGGGAACACGGTGATTCCCAGTGCTGTGCCGATGATCGTCTCTGGGAACTGCATCAGTCGCCAACCGTACTCGTAGGCCGAGATGGCCCCTACCGAGAGCCGCGAGCCCAGGAACGTCGGCAGGACGAAGTTCAGGTAGGTAGCACCCAGCCCCAGCATCCGTGGCCCCATCAGCCTCAGGAGCGCTCCCAGATCGGGATGGGTCAGGGTCGGCCACCATCGACCCCGGAAATGGACGAGGCCAGGCACAAGGATCAGCAGGTAGACCAGGGCGCCGCCCACGCCGCCCCAGGCCAACCGGAAGATGCCCCAGCTGTGGGGCAGCCACAGGGTCCCCGCGATGCGGCCCAGCGTGTAGCACACCGGCGCCAGGGCGGGGAGCAGGAAGTGTTGATAAGCCCGGAGGACGCCCACCAGGATGCCACTGGTGGTGAACATCAACGTCTGGAGGAGCACCAGGCGCATGAGGCGCGCCCCCAACGCCACCTGGTGGGCATCGAAGCCTGGGGCCACAGCCTGGATGACCTGCCGCGCGAACAGGGCAGCCACCGCGCCCACGCCGACCACAAGCAGAAGGGCCAGGTTGATCACGGCGGACACCAGCCGCCAGGCGTCCTCATGTTCGCCTCGATTGATGCGGGACGACAGAATCGGAATCAGGGTCGTCGCCATGGCGCTCCCGGCGATGACCGTAAACAGACCATCCGGAAGCTCGAAGGCTGCGTAGTACGCGTCCAGCTCAGCGGAGGCGCCGAAGGCCCGGCTGATGACCATGTCGCGCCCCAGCCCCAGCACCTTATCCACGGCAAACAACACCGCGACCAGTGCCGCCGAACGGGCGACGTGGGAGGTTGAAGGCTTCGGCGAAGCCGACATGGCGGGTCAGAGGACGGTTGGCGTGGTTACCGCGAAGGGGGCCGGGTCACTCCATCTCCAGGACCACGATGTCCACCGGTGCCTTCTCTTTGAACGTCTGAGCGGCCTCCAGTGAACCGATCCCCCTCCCTATGTGCATGGGAATGGCGACTCCGGGCTCGATCGTCTCGGCTGCCTGGACCGCCTCCTCAGCGGTCATGACGTAGGTCCCGCTGACAGGCAGAAGCGCGATGTCGATGCCCTCCAGCTCGGACATCTCCGGGATGAAATCCGTGTCTCCGGCGTGGTAGATGCGCTGCCCATCCACCGTGATCACGAATCCTACGTGCCCCGCCTCCTTAGGATGAAAGGGCTCTCCGGGGCTCCGGAACTTGTTCACGTTGTATGCCGGCACTGCCTCAACGTCTATCCCGCGTACCTGCGTGGTGTCGCCCGGCTCCACGATCTTCACGTCGCCCGTCAGCCTGTCAGCTGCCGGTGCAACCGTGACAATGATCGTTTCGTCCCCCTGGATCTTAGCCACGTCCTCCGGTGAGCAATGGTCGTGATGGTCGTGCGAGATGAAGATCACGTCCGCTTCTGGATTCCCCTCGCTCAGCTCGTACGGGTCGAAGTAGATCGTCTCTGGGCCGTCGATCCGAAACGTGTCGTGACCCAGCCAGTGAATGCGTTCAAGCATCGCTTACCCCTCCTTCGTGTCGGTCAGAAAGCCAATGTGTCGCTTCTCGGTCTGGGCTCTTGCTCACAGACGAGAACGCCAGGACAGAGCCTGCTCATCGGTCGATCGGACGCGCTTCCTGCGCGCGCTTGCGCCCACGGGGCGAATCATCGACCATGGGTCCCTGACGCTTGAGATTATACCCGAATGGGGTCGTTTCAAAAGCGGAGGAGCGCACAGAACGAGTCAGCCTCAGGCGATCCACCCCTCGGGGGCCAGGACCGGCTGATCCTGCCCCGGGGGGTTGTCGGTCACCTGAGGCTGCGTTTTCGAACCTGTCTAGGCCGACTCTACTCCAAAATCAGAACAGCTGCATCCACGCCGCTTACCTGGCTGCGTGCTGAACCGCTGGTCGAAACTTATAGCCGTAGATGATGGCGCCTTCCTCGCCGCCGCTCTGCATGCGCCGCGTCACCATTTCCACCGGCATGCCGATCTTCACCTGGTCCGTGTCCACATCCGTCAGTTGCGCGGTGACCATCGGTCCCTCCTCGAGGCGCACCAGCGCTACGGTGTAAGGCGCGAACTCCTCGAAGCCCCGCGGCGGGTGATAGACCGTGCTGTACGAATAGACCTCGCCTCGACCGCTGAAGGCCACCTCTCTCTGTTCCACCGTTTCGCATTCGGGGCAGACGTCCCGGGGTGGGAATATCCTCGCGCCGCACTTCTCGCAGATTTCTCCGATCAGCCGGTAGCGTTGCTGTTGTAGTCTCCAATTCCTCGGAATATTGCTCATGTCAAGACCTCCTCACAGATTGGTGAATGACTCACGAGCTTCCCAATCTCTGTCCTATGACCTCTCCAGTATATGCGTGATAACCGTCGCGCCGCTGCCACCGATGTTTTGCGCCATACCGATGCGCGCGTCCGGCACCTGATTCTCGCCCGCCAGACCTCGCAGCTGTTGCACGACCTCGACCACCTGATAGATCCCGGTCGCCCCTACAGGATGCCCCCGTGCCTTCAACCCACCCATCGTGGTCACCGGAATACGCCCGTCGATGCCGATGTCCCCGTCCAGTGCCAGGGTCAACCCTTTTCCCTGCTCTGCGAATCCGGCTGCCTCCAGGCTCAGCGCCGCCATGACGCTGAAGGCGTCGTGCAGTTCAAAGAGATCGATATCGGCGGGGCCGACACCTGCCTGACCGTATGCTCGCTGAGTCGAAACCCTGGCACCCTCGAGCACCATGGGTTCCCGTCGGTCGTGGACAGCGACTGTGTCCGTCCCCACCGCCGAGGCGGCTATGCGCACAGCTGGCGTCGAGGGATCCTGTATCCCATCGGCCGGTGCCAACACCACCGCGGCCGCGCCGTCGCAGATCGGTGAGCTGTCCAGCAGGTTGACGGGGTCCGAGATCATCCGTGCCGTGGCAAACTTCTCGGCGCTCACCGGGAAGCGGAACATCGCGTACGGATTGTTGACCGCGTTCCGGTGCGCGTTTACCGCGAAAGGGGCGAAGTCCTGGTGGTTGTAGCCGTACTCGTGCATGTAGCGCCGCATCAGCAGCGCGTTGATCGTCACGAACGACGCGCCGTGGGCGGCTTCGTGATCGGCGTCGGCGGCCATTGCCAACGCGGCCGTCGTGTCAGCGCCGAGTGTGTCGGTCATCTTCTCTACGCCGACCACGATCACGATATCCGCCAGCCCTCCGGCCACGGCGATGTATCCGATTCGCAGGGCTGCGGCACCCGATCCGCAGGCCGCCTCGATCTTGAACGCCTCAATGCCTCGCAGTCCGGCGAAATCAGCGACGAGCGAACCAAGGTGCTCCTGCCCTTCGAGCTCGCCCGACAGCATGTTCCCCACGTAGAGGGCGTCGGCGTTCATAACACCGGCGTCAGCCATTGCCGTCTGCACCGCCTCCAGGGCCAGATGCCGGAGGCTGATACCCCAATGCTCCCCAACTTCAGTCTGCCCAACTCCGATAATGGCAACGTCTCTCATAGTCCGGATAAATGTCCTCAGTCAGGAGACTCCGTCGTCCTCCCGACGCGGCGATTACTTGACCAACTTCTTAGTGTAACGAACGTAGGTTGCATAGTCAACTTCAGCGCGCCGCGCGATGTAGTCGCGCGTCGCGGGCGCTCGCCGTTGGCGTTCCGGCAGCGCCTCGGTGACTCGGAGTGACAGAGCATCCGAGCCCGCGCCAGAGCCGTAACTGCCCAGAAGGATCCTGTCGCCGGGCTGGGCGACGTCGAGAATCGCCGTCAGGCCCAGCGGAGAGGAACCGGCGTAGGCATTCCCGATCTCATTGACCAGAAGCCCGTCCTGGATCTGCTCCATGGTGAATCCCAGGCGCTTGCCGATCTTGATCGGGAACTTCATATTCGGCTGGTGGAAGACGGCGTATTGGTAGTCGGCCGCCGTTGTTCCCAGGGTCTCCATCAACCCCTCCACCGCCCCCGCGATGTGGCTGAAGTAGGCTGGCTGACCGGTAAACCGTCCTCCGTGGGACGGGTACCGCTGGTACGCCCGTCGCCAGAAGTCCGGGATGTCCGTGACGTAGGAGAGCGAGCCCTCGAGTATCGCCAGGGCTTCCTCCGCCGGGCCGATCAGATAGGCAGCGCTCCCGGCGCCCGCTGTGTACTCCAGCGGGTCCGACGGTCGGGCCTGGGCGATGTCCGACCCGATGGCCAGGGCATACCTGGCCATGCTGGAGCCGACGAAGCCGATGCCTGCCTGGATCGCCTCGGTGCCGGCCTTGCAGGCAAACTCCCAGTCGCCAGCCTGCGTGTACGGCGTTGCGCCGATGGCCTCGGCCACGATCGTGGAGGTCGGCTTGACGGCGTAGGGGTGGGACTCGCTGCCCACCCACACCGCACGAATATCCGCCGCGTCTACGTGCCCTGCGCGGGCCATGGCGTTGCGGGCGGCCTCCAGGGACATCGTCGCCACGTCCTCGTCCGGCCCTGGCACCGACTTCTCCTTGATCGGCGTGCCCCCCTCGCCGTCCATCCAGATGCGATCGACCTCGGTTGCCGGCAGTCGATAGCGAGGCACGTAGGCACCATAGCCGACGATGCCCACGTCGCGCTCGGGTTTTAGCACCGTTGCCTTCTCATCAGTCATCGTGTCAGAGGTCTGCCCTTGACGTGTGTGTCCAGACGCAGCCGCGGAGTCACGAGTGGCTCCGCCAGCTCAACGGATGAACAATAATCTATCGGCTCAGTGTAACATAGGCCCCAAATCAGTCGCAATGGCACTTTTGGGTCATGGGTCGAGGCGTTCACTCCCGGCCCAACGCCGCCAGGATCGCCTGTGCGCGGTCAGGGCGGATGGTGCCCTCCTCGACCATCGTCTCCGCCACGTGCTCGATCTCCTCGCCCCTCGCCCCCACTGCCATGGCGATTTGCCGGGCGTGGAGTTCCATATGTCCCCTCTGGATCCCCTCCGTGGACAGCGCCCGCAACGCCGCCAGGTTCTGCGCCAGACCCACGGCGGCGATGACCTGCGCCAGCTCCTGGGCTGTCTTCACCTTTAGAATCTTCAGCGCGACCTGTGCCGTGGGGTGGACCCGGGTCGCGCCCCCCACCGTGCCGACCGGGAGCGGCATCTCCAGCGTACCGCTCAGATTCCCGTCGCCGTCCCGCCCCCACGTGCTCAGGCTTGTGTAGGCGCCCCTTCGCGCGGCGAAAGCGTGGGCGCCCGCCTCCACCGCCCGCCAGTCGTTGCCGGTGGCGAGCACGACGGCGTCGACGCCGTTCATGATTCCCTTGTTGTGCGTCGCGGCCCGATAAGGATCGGCTGCAGCGAATGCAGCAGCCTCGACGATGCCTTGGACCACCGCTTCGCCGGAGAAATCCTCAAACGCCAGTGCGTCCGCTGGCACCGTGCAGCGTGCCCTCGCCAGCCGCCGGTCCGCCAGGTTGGAGAGAATCCGCAGCCGGACCCGCCCGCCTGTCATCTGCTCGATACGCGGAGCAAGCGCTTCGCAGGCCGTGTTGACCGCGTTGGCACCCATCGCATCGCGGCAGTCGAAGATGAGATGTACGATCAACATGGGACCAACAGCCGTCTTCTCGATGACCCGCACCTCTATGTCGCGCGCGCCCCCGCCTAGCTCTACCAGAACCGGATCGTTCTCGTCTGCCCGGGCCAGCAGTTCTTCGCGTGAGGCCAGGACGTCGAGGCGGGCTGTCCAGGGGTCGTGGACGTCGAGGACCTGGATCTGACCGATCATCTCCGGTGGTGTCGTCGTCGCTCGGAAGCCGCCAGCAGCGCGGGCCAGCTTGGCCGCGAAGGACGCGCCTGCCACGACTGACGGCTCCTCGATGACCATCGGCACCAGCACGTCTCGGTCGTTGACCAGGAAGTTGACTGCGACTCCCAGCGGCAGCGCGTGCACGCCGACCACGTTCTCGATCATCTCGTCGGCTCGTGCCGGGCTAAGCCCCATCGCGCCGCGCAGCGTGGCGATCTCTTCATCGGAGAGATCCGCCCATTGGGCGACCTGTGCGACCCGGTCGCCCAACGGAAGGTTGTAGAATCCCGCAATGCGAGAGGACGGCGTCACGACACACTTCCCTCCACGTTGTCCTGAGGTACGCTGAAGACATCAAGACCGCCGGACGCCTCTGTGTCCGGCGGTCAACGCACCATAATATACCACTTATGTCCTCCCAAAACCTATCAGGTTGGCATCTGCACCTTCCAAAAACCTGTCAACTGCCCGCAGCAGGCAGTTTCTCTTGAACGCAGGTCACGCGGAGTCAAATGATCATTCATCAGCCCCGGACAGCGTCCAGACGGTGATCTCGGGCGGGGAGAGGAAACGGGCGCGCGGAGCCCCGAACCCTTCCATCCCCAGCCCTCGACTGACGTAGAGCGTCGTGCCGTTCTCCTCATACCGACCCATCTCGTACCGCTTCCAGAACTCGGAGCTGGTGATGAGGGCGCCGAAGAACGGCAGGCGGATCTGCCCGCCGTGCGTGTGTCCGCACAGATAGAGTCCCACTCCCAATTCAACAGCCTCTGGCATCAGGTCGGGGGAGTGATACAAAAGCAGCGTGAACTCCCCCTCCGGCACATCGGCCAGCAGACGACGCAGGCGGGGGGCATCGCGCGAGCGCTCCCGGGTGCATCGCAGCCCGGCGATAGTGATGGTGTCGTCACCGATCATCACTGGCTCGACCTCGTCCAGCAGCCAGACGATCGGGAGCCCATCGAAGATCCTCGGTACTACCTCTCTCAGGTCGACCGGAGGGCTCCCGGTGATGGCATACACACTACCGCGAGACTGCTTGCAGATCCCCGCCAACAGCTCGCGCACCTGCGCCTGGGACTCCGGATCGCGGACGCTGGACAGGTTGAGATAGTCGCCGGTCAGAACGACGAGGTCGGGATCCACCCTCTCGACCAGACCGAGCAGCTTCCGTTCCCGAACTGTGATCTGCTCTACGTGCAGATCGCTGATGTGTAACAGCCGGAGCGAAGTACGCCCGGCGAGCTTGGAGGAGCGGAGCTCTTCGTGCGTCAACTCGATGCGGAAAGGCTCCACCCAGGTCGCATAGACAGAGGAGGCGGTGATGGCGAGGTGCAGCATGCCCACGACGACCAGGGCAGGCCGAGAGCCCCACAGTACCCCGCCCCCAAAGGTGAGGCAGGTGCGAACCAGCGTCAATGCCAGCAGCGGTGGGGTCACAGGGCCAAAGGAGCGGCCCAGCCGGGGCAGCAGCGCCAGCCCCGCGCCGTCGAGGAGTAGAAATCCCAGCGACATCGCGCCCGCCGGGATGCGCAGGCCGGCCCATGGCCAGCATGCGATGGCCGCCAACGCCAGCCACGCCGGTGAGAGCGCCCCCGGAGAGATACGGCCGAGCAGCTCGGTGAGGGCGAGGGCGACGTGCAGCCCCCGCGGGCGGTAGTCCGGGGGGTGAAGGATCTCCTCCAGCGCGGGGTCGTTCGTCGGACCGGGGGTCGGCATGCGTGTCAGGCTCTTTGTGTGAGGGGTCTGACGGCCAGTGCGCGCGCGACGGGACGCGGGTCGCGCGTCACGCTGTCGACTCCAACACACTGTGCAGCACATGCGGTACGTTCGTGATGATCCCGTCCACCTCCCATGCGATCAGACGGTCCATCTCCTCCACCTCATCCACCGTCCACACGTGGATGCGGTAGTCCCGTCGTCGGATCCAGTCCAGGTGCTGCCTGTTCATCACTGTCCGATGAGGATGGAGGGCCGCGCAGGGTCTTGGCGTGACCGGCCCGGCGAGGCGGGGCAGGATTGCCGACGTGTAGAGCAGAGCGGTGGGGATCTGGGGCGCAATCTGCTGGACACGCCGCAGGGCAAGGGGGTTGAACGACGAAAGCAGTACTCGCTGGACCATGCGCTGCTGCACGATGAGATCGACCACGGCCCGTTCTAGTCCACGATCCAGCACGCCCTCGGCCTTCAGCTCGATGTTGAGCCACAGTCTCTGGCCGACGGCTGCCAGAGTCTCCTCCAGGGTGGGGATGTGCTCTCCGGCGAAGGCCGGGTCGAACCAGGCGCCGGCGTCGAGTTGCTTCAGCTCTGTGAGCGTCATCTCTGCCACTCGACCACTGCCATCCGTGGTGCCGCCCACGTGGCTGTCGTGGATGACGACCGGCATGCCGTCGGCGCAGAGCCGGACGTCGAGCTCGATTCCGTCGGCGCCAAGCTCTGCGGCCTTCTCGAATGCAGCCAACGTATTCTCGGGCGCCACACCGTTGGCACCACGGTGGGCGATGTTGAGTGGTCGCTGTGCATCCAGAAAGCTACCGCGCATAGCTCCTCGGTCCCTGGCACCTGGGGGTGGCTCCGCCTCCGGACTCGCGTTCACGGTAGGAACGCGTGATGAGCCGCCTGTGCTGGAGATCTACCCGTCCCCGATCCATGCCTCGTACAGATCGCGGTGCTCGTTGCCCGTGACCGTCTCCACAGCCGCCAGCCAGTCCGCGGGCGTGGCGACAAGGTACCGATTCTCCTCGAAGTACGTCTGCAAGATCTCCCAGAAGGGTCCCTCTCCGACCTCCTGACGCAGTTCGTGGAAGTACAGAGGCCCTTTCTGATAGACGACGGAGCCGTACTCGCTGCTGTCGTAGGCTGCGACGGGCAGGCCGGCTGGTCGGTCGCGTCCCGTTTCCTGAAGCTGCGCGTAGGACTGCCGGAAGACGCTCTCAAGCAGGCCCTCTGCCGCGTCCGCCCCGTACCGCTCCTCGAAGTAGAGCAGCGTGCAGTACTGCGTCAGGGCCTCGTCGAGCCATGGCTCGTCCACCTGATCGTTGCCCACCACGCTGTACCACCACTGATGGAGCACTTCATGGACCACCACCCATTCCATGCGGCTGCGCCCGTCTTCGTAGTATGAGCTGTTGATCACCACCAGGCCCGGGTACTCGATCCCTCCCGCCAGCGTCGGCGTCTCCACCACGTCCAACTCGGTGAAAGGATAGGGGCCGATGCGGGCGTTGAACAGACGGAGGGCCTCCGTCGCATAGTCCAGCGCTCTTGCCCCACCTTCATCGTGCCCCGCGTAGAAGAGGCTGTTGACCGTGGTCCCTTCCACGTCCTCGCTTTCCACCTGATACCGTTCTCCCAGGATGGCGTTGAAGTCTCGCATCGGGGCTGCGATGCACGACCAGGTCTTCTGTCCCGCCCTGGCCTGTGACACGGTGCAGGTCCCGGAGGCTGCCAGGGTCATCGTCTGTGGGGCGGTGATGCTGACGTCGAAGAACGCCACGTCGGAGAAGACGGCGTCGCCGTACGGGGGAGCCAGCTCGACGTTCCATCCCTCGTCGTCGTACACGGGCACCATAGGGTACGCGTTGGCCAGTGCAGCCACGTCGTCGTAGATTCCCAACTGTCGGTATCCTCCTCCGGGCTCTCGGCTGTCCGCAGGATGTCGATCAGTGGGCAGGACAACCACGAAGTCCACTGTCACTTCGACGCCTGCCTCGGGGGGCAGTGGTGCCTCCAGGGGCACGCGGAGCGCTCCGCCCTCAAGCTCGCTCCTGGGCTCGACGAGCTGCCCGTCCAGCGCGAGGCTCGTCACGGTCATCGCGCCGCCATATCCGGCCGTGTTCGGGAACAGCCTCAGGTAGAGTGCCTCCAGGGGGACGTCCTCGGTGTTAGTGTAGCTGATCCGCCCGTGACCGGAGACCCTCGCCTGATCGACCTCTACCGTCAGCTCCAGGTCATAGCCCGTTGCGTCGGGGAGGCGGCCCACGTCCTCACGAAACGGGTTCCTGAGTCCCTGGGCATAATCGGCAGCGGGCACGGTGGGAGGGCGCGCAGGCGTCGCGTTAGGCACGGCAGTGCCAGAGCCAGACGGCCCCGGAGATGGCGTCTCAACTGTCGGCGGGCTGGAGGTCGCCGGGGGGCTTGGACGATGCCTCGATGTGGCGACATACCACGCGGAGACGGTCAGAAGCCCGAGCAGGATGACCAGACCAATGATGGCCAACCACGTCTGCCTCGGTGCCCCCTCGCCCTCCCGTGGGGCCACGTCCCCCCTACTCACCAGAGTCTCCTTCAATCCACTGCTTGTCGAGCCCCCGGGGACGGGCCCCCTTGACGGGTTCCACCGTCTCTGGGAAGGCCTCAGCCCTCTGAATCCGGCGTAGACTGCGACGTGTTCTTCTCACGCTGTCAACCAGTCGACGATCACGTCCGCCACCTCGGACAGGTGCCCGGAGAACGAATGGTCGGCGCCAGGGACGACGTGTAGTCTCTTGGGCGGCCGCAGGCGCTCGACGTACCGGCGGAAAGGTTCGGGGGGTGCCCAGGGGTCGTTCTCCCCGCCGATGAAGAGCTTGGGTCGGCGCACCTCGTCGAGGAAGGGGTCGTCGTAGTGGTGCTTCGCCAGCGCAATGCCCACCATGCGGGTCAGCCGGGGGTCGCGGGCCCCGTGATGGAGCGCCACGCCGGCGCCAAACGAATAGCCCATCACCACCAGCTCCCCGGGATCGACCTCCGTCTGGACAAAGAGGAAGTCTGCCGCTCCGCGCACGTCGTCCTGTTCCCCGTCTCCCTCGTCGAAGGACCCCTCGCTGCTGCCTGCCCCGCGGAAGTCGAAGCGCAGGGCTGCCCAGCCGGCCACGGCCATGGCCAGGCACACACGCACCACCACGCCGTTGCCCATGTTGCCTCCCATCAACGTGTGCGGGTGGCAGACGACGGCGGCCGGGAATGGGCCCGCGTCCTCTTGCGGCAGGTGAAGGACGCCCTTCAACGTCGGGCCACCATTCGCAGCCTGGAACGTCACGCGACGGGTGCCATTACCCACGGCGACTACCCGCCTCCCACCGGCGGAAACACCCCCACCTCGTCTCCGTCTTTCAGCTCGTAGTCCTCCTTCCGGATGGTGTTGTTGACGAACACGACCTTCACCTGCTCCGCCGGCAGCTCCAGTTCCTGAAGGAGCTCGCCTACCGTCGTGCCCTCCGGCACCTCCACCGCCATTGCCTCACCGATGTCCAGGTCGGGAAACTGGCGGCGCAATGTGGCGAACAGCTTGACCTGTACGGTGATCATCGCGCGCTCCCCGATCTTGTGCCCCCCTCTCGCAGCGACTCCGGACTCATTTCTTGACGTCGCGCCATTATACCAGGCCAGGTGCCACAGCCAACCGCAGCTTCGGCGATCCACGAGGCTGGGTGGATAAGCTGGCCCGACACGTGAGCGGTGGGCTGTAGAAGGCTCTCTTGAAGGAGGCAAAGGAAATCCTCCTGTCGATGCCTCCTCACCGACGCACACGAGCGGTCCGATTGGCAACCGGTGTTAGCCGTGGTACCATCGGTCACGGATGGCCGATATGGAAACAACCCTTCACCTCTACCTCTCTCCTCATCTCGACGACGCGGTCTTCTCCTGCGGCGGTCGGATGTGGCGGCAGGCGCAGGCTGGGCAGCGGGTCACCGTCTTGACCGTTTTCGCCGGAGCCCCCGAGCCCGATGCTCGGCTCTCTCCGTATGCCCAACAGCTGCATGCCCGCTGGGGTCAGCCGGTCGAGGCAGCTAGACAGCGACAGGCTGAGGACCTCGAAGCGCTGGCTCGCCTTGGCGCAGAAGCCATACACTGGCCCTACCTCGACTGCATCTACCGGAGGACGCCCGACGGCGACTTTCCCTACGCCAGCGAGGATGCCCTGTGGGGCGAGACCCATCCGTCAGACGCGGGTCTGATCGAGGAGCTGGCCCGCCGCCTGTCGGGACTCCCGCTGCCTGCAGACGGCCCGCGCTACGTGCCGCTCGCGGTCGGCGGGCACGTCGACCACCGCATCTTGCGGCGAGCAGCCGAGGCTTGCAGGCCCCCGTTGACCTACTACGAGGATTTTCCTTACGCCCGGGACCCGCGAGCGCTGCACGCTGCGCTGCCACAGGGTCGGTGGAGGGCAGAGCTGGTGCCCTTGTCCAGGCAGGCGTTGGAGGCCAAGGCGGCCGCCATCGCGTGCTACCGCTCGCAGGTCAGTACGTTCTGGGAGGATCCGAACGAGGTTGATGCCACGGTGCGGGCGTTTGCACGGCGGACGGGTGGGGTTGAGCCGGCGGAGCGGTACTGGCGCCCTGTCCGCCGGCGGTGATGCTCAGGAAACAGTCAGGCCGAGGCGCCTTTCCCTTCCGCTTGTGCCACGAACCGCTCCTTGTCCACGATGAAGCGCTCGTGAGTGGCCTCGCCGATCCGCTCGATCTCATCCCGCGCCTCCACGCGGAACACGAGTCGGCGGCCATCCACCTCCCGTAGCTCCGCCTGGACGCGGACGGCCATGCCCACGGGCGTTGGAGCCAGGTGACGGACGTCCATCCGCCCTCCTACCGACGTCTGCTGGGGCAGCAGATGGCCCTCCAGCGCCTTCACCGCTGCGTTCTCCATCATCGCGACCAGCGTCGGGGTGCCGAGAACGGGCACCAACCCGCTCCCCCAGCGCTCCGCCGTGTCGTCCTCCGTCACCGTCATCTCCACGTCGCCCGTCAATCCGGCTGTGATCTCGTTCACGCGTCACCTCACAGGTTCGGGATGATGAACTTGAACAGGCAGTAGACGTCAAAGGCGGCCAGGCCGGCCAGGAAAGCCGTCAAGATCCAGGGACGAAGGCGCTTCGGCAGGGGTCTCGCGAGCGTATCCAACCCCAGCGCGCCAACCGCGGCCAGGGGGATGAGGGCGGGGAAGAGGTACCGCCCCTGGTGCTGCACAAACGTCAGATTGTACCAGCCATAGGCGAGGAACGTTAGGAGAGCGGATAGAGCGAGCAGGCTGGCAGGATGGGCGATCAGCCCCCCGCCGTGACGCGAACGACGCCGGCGGGTCAGCCGGACGAGAAAACCGGCGATCAGCAGAACCGACAGCAGCGCCAACGCCTGGTAGATGCGTCCCGGCATCGGGACCTCCATCCAGCCAAACTGGCCCCAGAAGCTCTGGAACGTCGTCCGCACGAACCGGTGGACCAGGCCACCCCACCCGTGCTCGCTCAGCCACTCGTACGACCGGGGCTGCCCCTCGACGACGGCCTTGTGCTGTGCCAACCCCAGTGGATCCGTCCAGCCGTAGGTCAGCCCATTGCGGATGAACCAGGGCGCCGACAGCAGCAGCGCTGGCGCGAGCATCCACGCCAGCTGACCTGTCGCCCACGACCACCCTCTCTTCTCGCGGTGCGCGCGGATGGCGACACTGCCCACGGCTACACCCACGACCACGTAAGCCGTCGTCTTCGTCAGCAGCGCCGCTGCCAGAAGGAGCCCCACCCCCCAGGGTCTCTGCCTCTCCGGGTTCGCGTCTGACGGCTGCACGCCCTCGTTGCCCGCGTACGCGGTCAGCGCCCACAGCGTGCTGCCCACAGCCAGCTCGGCCAGGGTGTCGTTGTTGACCCCGGCCGTCATCGCCACGTGCTGCGGGATGAAGGCGATGAGGGCGGTGGCCATCAGCGCCAGCCGCGGCCGTCTGGGGAAGACCGTCCGCACCGTGCCGAAGGCCACGATCAACACGCCGGCCCCGAGCAGCACGGAAAACGCGCGCAGCGCAAGGAGAGCCCCGTCGAAGAGCAGGTAGATCGGCGTCGCCATCACGTAGTACAGTGGTGGCTGATGATCCTCGTACTCCAGCGACTCAATCGACATCCCCGGGGGGAAGCCCTGGGACGTGAGACGCTCCAGGTGGCCCTGGTCGTAGTCACCTTCCGTGAGCACCGGGAGGCCGCGACCCTCGGCCAGGGAACGCACGTAGTTGTAGTGCGCGGGCTCGTCGGGTACCTGCCACCGCGGGGTCAGGATTGCGTAGGATGCGCCAATCGCGAGGTAGAGGACGACGATGGCCGCCAGGAGGGTGACGACGTGCGAGGATGTTCTTGAACGCATAGGATCCATTGTACCCGACGCATGCCTCCAGGCAAACACCGACGAGTCCCTATGGCTCGCCTTCGGCTTGTCCTCTGTAGACCGAAGTTCCTGGGGCCACGCCCTGGATGCGCACCAGCGTCCCAACCGGCGCCCAGTTGTACAACCTCTCCGCGTCGCCGACGTTCAGGATGATGCAGCCGTAGGATGCCGGCCATCCGAGAACGCTCGCCCACAGGCGCCGTCCACTCGCGTTAATCGGCAGCTCGTGGATCCCGTTGGCGAAGTCGGGGCCCTCGTAGTAGACCGCCAGGAAGTATGGCATCTCCAGACTCCAGCGCTGGGCGTAGGCCTCCCGCTCCTTGAACAGCACCTGGAACTGACCGGCGATCGTCGGCGTGCTCGTCATACCGGTGGAACAGGAGAAGTCGTAGACCAGTTCGTCATCCTCGTACGCGCGCAGCCGCTGCTCCGGCAGATCGATCTCAATTCGCTTGCCCGGCACCAGCGGTTCCGGGAACAGCACGTCGATGGAGGGAATCGTCAGCTCCATGCCGACGAGCAGTTCGTCCGGCTCCACCTCCGGATTCGCCTCCTCCAACCGCCACTGCGGAAACCCGTTGCGGTAGGCGATGTCGAAGAGGGTGTCGCCGGGCTGCACGATAGTCGTGCGTGCGGGGTGGCGAACGACGCAGCGGGCTTCGTGCTCTCCGGCGCCAAGCGCTGCCATCGTGCGCGTCAGCGTCTCGCCGACCACGAGTTCCCGCTCGGAGCCCAGTTGTGACCCGATCTCCACCATCCAGGTCCGCACCGCCCGGTCGTTCACCTCGAGCCGCAGCTGGTCGTCGGCGGGGATCGCCTCCAACCAGCTCGCTATCCGCTCCGGCGGTGCCTGGAACTCAGCCCGGTAGTCGGTCAGGGGATCGTCGACGATGAGAGTGAACGGCTTCGCCACCAGCGACCGCGCCTGCGTGTAGGCGGGCTCTGGCTCCGCCAGCTGTGGAGGCACCTCCACCATGGCCAGCTCGACCTCTGTCTCGCCAGCCGCAAGACCCTGGAGCACGCTGGTGACGCTCGTCTCCACGTCGAGCGCTCTGCCAGACTCTCCGGAGATCGCCTCCAATCCCGCGTCGCTGATGTGCAGCCGGGCATCGGCCGGGGGGACGTGGACCTGGGGCGCCAGCTCTTCCAGGATCGCTTTCACCCGGCTCGGCTCGGCCCGCTCGACGCGCGGCTCCACAGACCGTCCATGGAGCCTGACCTGCCAGGGAGAGAGGACTCGGTCGTACCACGCTCCCTCCCGTGCGACGTCGTACGCCGCGGCCGCGGTCGCGCCCCAGTCGTAGGCCCGACCCGCGTCGGCCCAGCTCAGTCGCCAGGAGCGTTCCCCCGTCCGCAGCTCGATGGCCTGATTGGTCGCGTCGGGCAGTCGACGGGCCAGTACCGATGCGGCCTCTTCCACCGTCAGCCCGCCCAGCTGCGTACCGCGGACGGACACACCGGGGTAGATGCGGTGGCCGTAGACCGCCAGGTAGCCCCCCATCACCACGCCCGCTGCGACAGAGAACCCGAGCAGCGCCGCCAGCCCCGCCGTGGTAATCCGCTGAATCCTCGTCATCGTCTGATCCAACCTCTATCTCTGCTGACGGTCCCAAGTATAACCTGCATGGCCCCGGCGGCAAGTAATCCTGCTTCGTCCCTCGACACCCCCCCCGGCGGCCCGGTCGGGCCGGCGGGCCTTTGCTGCTGAGGAAAGTGCTTCAGCGCCGGGCTTTGACAAATGGTGGGGCCGATGCTATCATAGCCGTCGCTCAAGGGCCATCTTGGATCACTGCGTCAGGCTGGCTGGCGCGGGACGCGAACTCGCTGGGAGATACAATGCTCGACTCAATGGCCGACACAAGCGGTTGGCGGCCTATCCATTGGATACTGGCCAGCATCATCCTATTGACCCTTCCCTGCTACTGCATTGGCATCACCATGCTGGCGCTGAGGCCGGAGGCCAGGACGCCCACCCCCACGCCCACGGCGACGGTTACCGAGGTTCCCTCTCTGACCCCCAGCCCCGAGACGAGAGAGCCGACGAGGACCCTGCCGCCCACGGAGACGCAATGGTTCCCGCCCACCCGAACCCCAACGCCTGAACCGACCTCGACCGAGACACCCACTGCGACGCCGACCGAGACGCCCACGCCCACGGCTACCTCGACACTCACGCCCACGGCGACGTCGACCGCTACGCCGACGTTCACCCCGTCGCCCACCGACACGCCACCCCCGACGCCTTCGCCCACTGAGACCCCCACGATCACCGCGACTCCAACGGTCACCCTCACGATAACACCGACCGAAACACCAACGGACACGGAGGAGAGTGCCGGGGCGCCCTAGACCCTGGCCAAAGGAGAATCGATGTGGAAGTAGTTTTTCTGTTGAAGCAGCTTTCGGAAGCCGAAGGCATGTCTGGCTTCGAAGGCCCCATCCGCGAGCTCGTGCGCCAGAGCTGGGAGCCGTTTGTGGATGAGATGCACGAGGGCAAGCTGGGAAGCCTCATTGCTCTCAAGAAGGGAGTCGGGCCGGAGCCGCGGCCCAAACTGATGCTGGCGGCTCACATGGACGAGATCGGGCTGATGGTGACCGACATCGAGAAAGGGTTCTTGCGCATCGCTCGGGTTGGCGGGACCGACCGCCGCGTCCTGCTCGGGCTGGAAGTGACCGTCCACGGTCGTCGCGATCTACCGGGCGTCGTGGCCACCCGTCCCCCTCACGTCCTGTCCAAGGAGGAGCGGAAGAAGACGGTCCCTTGGGACCGGATCTTCGTCGACGTAGGGCTGCCGCCCGATGAGGTCAACGAGCTCGTCTCCGTCGGCGATCTGATCTCCATTCGCCGCGAGATGTCGGAGCTTAAGAATCGCCGCGTGGCGGGCAAGGCGCTGGACGATCGGGCCTGTGTGGCTGCTGTGACGCTCGCCCTGGAGCAGCTGCAGCGGGTCCAGCACGCCTGGGATGTGTTTGCCGTAGCGACGGCTCAGGAGGAGACTGGCCTGAAGGGCGCCATCGCCAGTGCCTACGGCGTCGCGCCGGACGTGGCGATTGCGCTGGACGTCACCTTCGGCGAGCAGCCCGATGCCCCTAAGGCCGATACCATCCCCCTGGGGGAGGGGCCCTCCATCGCCATCGGTCCCAACTTCCATCCCAGGCTCGTGGGGCGTCTCAAGGAGATCGCTGAGGATCGGGAGATCCCCTATCACATGGATCCCATCCCCGGGCGCAGCGGCACCGACGCCTGGGCGATTCAGGTGACCCGGGAGGGCGTGCCGACGGCGCTCATCTCCGTCCCACTCCGCTACATGCATCAGCCGGTGGAGACCGTGGCGGCTGCCGATGTCGAGCGGGCCGGGCGCCTGCTGGGGGCCTTTATTGCAGAGACAGGGCCGGATCTCTTGGAGAATCTGGCCTGGGAAGTGAACGAATGACGATGATACTGAGACAGCTTTCCGACGCCTTTGGGGTTTCGGGCAATGAGGATGACGTGCGCTCCGTTGTGCTCGGTGCCGTGCGCGACCACGTCGACGAGGTCCAGATCGATGCCATGGGCAACGTCCTGACCGTGAAGCGTGGATCGGGTCGGGATCCCGTGCGGGTCATGCTGGCCGGCCACATGGATGAGGTGGGCCTGATGGTCGTCGGGCACGAGGACGATGGCTTCCTCAAGATGAGGACCGTCGGCGGCATCGATGCGCGTCTCCTCCCCGGCAGCGTGTTTGCCGTTGGCCCCGATCGAATCCCCGGCGTGATCGGCGTCAAGCCGATTCACCTGCTCGAGTCCGATGAGGGGGACAAAGTAGCCAAGATCGAGGATCTGGTGATGGATGTTGGCGCGAAGGACAAGGACGAGGCGCAGAAGCTGGCTCCTCTGGGCACCTACGCGACCTTCGCCACCCGGTTTCGGGAGCTTGGCCCCACCGTCACGGGAAAGGCTTTCGATGATCGTGTCGGCTGTGCGGTGCTGGTGGAGCTTCTGCGCGGCGAGGCCTTCAGCTTCGATCTCCACGCCGCCTTTACGGTGCAGGAGGAGGTGGGCCTACGGGGGGCGCGGGTGGCGGCTTTTGCGATCGACCCCGACTGTGCATTCGCGCTGGAGGGTACCATCGCTGACGAAGTTCCCAAGGAGAAGGACGTCAGTCCCACGACCGAGCTGGGGAAGGGGCCTGCCATCACGGTGATGGATCGTTCCTTTATCGCCGACCGTCGCCTGGTGCGGCTGTTGATCGACACGGCCGACGGAAAGGGTATTCCATACCAGATCAAGCAGCCCGGCAAGGGAGGGACCGATTCCGGGGCCATTCACCTGGCCCGCGAGGGCGTACCGTCGGCGACGGTGGCGGTGCCCAGTCGCTACATCCACAGCCCCGTGGCGCTTCTGAGCCTGGAGGATTTCGAAAACACGGTGCGTCTGATGCGCGAGTCCTTGTCGCGTCTGACGCGCGACACGTTGAAGTGAGGGAGAACGACTGGTGAGAGAGTTGATTCAAGAGCTGGTGGAGACGTACGGCCCTTCAGGCGCCGAGGAGCAGATCAGGGACGTCATCCGTGATGAGGTCGAGCCGTTGGTCCATGAAGTTCGGGTGGACCCTATGGGGAGCTTGATCGCCCACAAGAAGGGCGATGGGCAGCGCGTGCTTCTCGATGCCCATATGGATGAGATCGGCGTGATGGTGACCTACATTGATCAGAAGGGGTTCGCCCGGTTTACTTCTATCGGTGGGGTGAGTCCCCTCACGTGTATTGGATCTCGCGTGGCCTTTGAGGATGGCGGGATTGGCGTCATCGGCGTCGAGCAGAAGCGAGACGACCCCGATAAGGTCCCCAAGCTGGAGCAGCTGTACATCGACGTGGGGGCCGCCGGTCGTGATGATTGCCCGGTTCAGGTTGGCGATCCGGCCGTCTTCGTGCGTCCCTTCACGGTGCAGGGCACCCGCCTGGTGGCCAAGGCCATGGACGACCGCATCGGGTGCGCGGTGCTGATCGAGACCCTCCGTCGACTGGAGGAGACGCCGCACGACCTCTACGTCGTCTTCGCCGTGCAGGAGGAGGTCGGGCTGCGTGGGGCGCGCACCTCGGCGTACGGCATCGAGCCTGAGATCGGCATCGCCGTCGACGTGACCGGTACTGGGGACACGCCGGAGGCGAAGCCGATGGCGGTGAAGCTGGGCGAAGGCCCGGCGGTGAAGGTGCAGGATCGGGGGATGATCGCCCATCCCAGGGTGCGACGGCTCCTCACCGAGCGCGCTGAGGAGGCCGGAATCCCCTATCAGCTGGAGGTCCTGGAGCGAGGCACCACCGACGCGGCCGCCATGCAGCTGACGCGTTCTGGGGTTCCCGCCGGATGTCTATCGATTCCCTGTCGCTACATCCACTCGCCTTCGGAGATGGTGGACGAGGGCGACGTGGAGAAGGGCGTGCGATTGCTGCTGGAGGTGCTGCAGAAGCCTCTGTAGTGCCGTGGTTCGTCACCGTTCACAATCCAGTACACGAGCCGGCTGTTTTTTGTCAATCGAAGACAGCCGGGCTCCCCCGGCCACAGGCCAGGGGAGGAATGGTCGGCGAGGCTCTGGGGGCGGCAGCTCCCACGAGTCTTCTCCTTGAGAGAGAAGCCCTCGACCGGGGGCCTTTGCTGGAGAGGCGATGGAGGAAGGGCGCCAGCCCTATCGCGGCTACATCATCCTGTTGTCCGTGATCAGCCTGGTCGTCGGGGGTGTGATTGGCTATTTCACGCCTCGGGCTGGAAAGGACCGCGCGCCCGTCACCATCTCCACACCTCTCCCAACCTCGACCCCGCTCCCCACATACACGCCACACCCCCTGCGCGTGTACGTGAGCGGCGCGGTCCGGGATCCGGCTGTCTACGATCTTCCCCGGGGCAGCATCGTACGGGATGCCATCGAGGCCGCGGGGGGCGCGCTGTCCGACGCCGACCTGACGTGCGTCAACCTGGCGCTGGAGCTACAGGACCAGCAGCAAGTCCACGTGCCGCAGGAGGGAGAGGTCGACCCACCCCCGGTGATCTCCGGGGGCAGCGGGCATGGGGGAGGAGGAATCGGGGGGCTGATCAACATCAACACCGCGTCGGCGGAGGAGCTGGAGGCGCTTCCTGGGATCGGCGAGGTGATGGCCAGGCGCATCGTCGACTACCGCGAGGCCAACGGCCCCTTCGGGACCATCGAGGACATCCAGAACGTCCCCGGCATCGGGCCGAAGACCTTCGAGGCGGTTGAGGATCTGATCACGGTGGGCTGGTAGGGGGGTTGGGCTGCCGTGAAGAAGACTGAAGTCAACAGAGGTCACCACTATCGCGTACCTTATTTCAGCGATCTAGTGGCGCATTCCGGCCATTTGTCAAGACCGAACCTCCTCTTGCATCCCTTTGCTTCCTGACAATCAGGTCGCCGGCGACTTGACGAAATAGTCAAGTTGCCTCTCAAGGTTCAAGGCTTGCGTACATCAATCTCATTGTCTTGGTCTGTGCCGAGATCCCATACCAAAAAGTTTCCCCTCCACAATGGGAGGGGAAACCGAGATTCTGAGAATTGCCCTGTGCTGGCAGCAAGCAGCTCTACTCGTTGAAGCCGTCGTACGCTGCAAGTACATCCCGTGGCGTCACTGGTGTACTCTGGCGTGTCTGGTTGACGATAGCGAAGATTCCCGCTCCATCATCTGTGCTGCACGTAGCCCCGCCTATGAACTTATCACCAGTACCATAGACGTCGTTCTGAAGGAAGACTACCGAAGCACCTGTCTGGCTGACATTTGATGGGTCGGTGAAACCCGGCGACGGCTTGAAGTCACAGGTGATCTTGTGATCCGCGCCGTCGGCAGTGGCGAGGTTGATCGAAGTATATACCCATCCCTTAGCAGCGCTACCGTTCCGGCTCTGGACCAGGGGTACCACGACCGTACCTGTGGCCGAATCTGGATCGAAACCCTCGTAGGCTGCAGCCGTACCGATAGCGGGCTTCTGCTGATTGACCACACACACCAAGGGAACTTCCGGACTGGAAGTTACCTCAGCCGATCCCACCCAAGTCGTGGCCCCTTGGTACTCTTGGAGGAACACCGCTACTCCGTTGGGTGGCACGCTCTTACTCTGGGAAGCCTTGGAGCCGTATCCTGCTTCCGGCGTATAGTTGACCGTTACCGTCGCCGTGGTGTTATCTGGACTGACATTCTGGCAGTTGACACTGGTGCGGTTGCCATTGTTATTTTCCTGAATCAGCGGCAGGATGACCGTGCTTGAGCCAGCGGTGAATCCGTTGTAGGTCAACAGTTGATAGGCGCTCGACACCTTCGTGTTGACGGTCGTGGCAACGCCCGCGATGGCGTCGTTGGCAGTGTCGGTCACGGAGACGGTGGCTGAACCGACCCACTTGCTGACGCCACCGAACTCGGTTAGCTCAGAAAGGTCGTAGGTGTGCGCTGCACCCGTTGCGATGGTGTCCGTGATATCCGAAATCGGTGAATATGAGCTGCCTGCCTCCGGCGTGAACTCAATGGTGATTTCTACTTCAGTGCCACCGGCGTTCTGGACGTTGAACGTGGTCGTGTTGCTCGCGTTGCCCTTCATGACCAAGGGGAAAAACAGCCTATCACTTCCCTGTCTGAAGCCTACATAGCTCCCCAGACCGGCCTGAGATGTCTGAGCAACTAGGTTAGAGATGACTGCTATCTCCTCCGAGGAGTGGACCACTACAGACCCGTTAAACCCCTCCGCTGTGTGGACTGGGAAGTAGGTGTTAGACGCACCCTTCCCGACAGTATCTTCAACAGGATTGCTCGCGCCACCCTCCATAGCCGCCAGGGTGCCGTCTTGGTTGTAGTAATAGATAAGAATACTAGCATCCTCGGTTTCATTGAGATTCTGAACCTGAAAACTAGCATTCCACGTGATGCCAAACCCCTGAGCATAGCTCGCCATCGGTGAGCCGGTGAGCGCAACCGCCAGGAGAGCGACAAGGACCAGTGACGCTAATATCTTTCTCATACCGTGCCTCCTTTGTGTGATGTCCGGTCTCATTTAGCCTACATATATTATACGGTCACGAACAGTGAAGTCCATACCACTTATGGGTAATCCCGTGAGTTAACGTAGTTCCACAGCACCCGGCCCGCCTGGTTGACAAGGACCAACTGATCCCCCCTTGACTGAAGAAGCGGTTCCTCACGCCATACTAGGCCGTCGACTTTCCCGCGCGTGACAGCGCCGTTATATACCTTGAATGATTCGCCAGGTGCCAGAACAACATCTTCAGGAAGATCAATGTACTCCATTGTCTGCGGGTCGAGGATGGACCGGTCCTTCAAGGGCTGTTCTGTCTCGCCGACGTTGGTGACGAAGATGACCTCTGTGCCATCTTCGCTTCGCTTCACACTTGAGATGATCAAGGGCGTCTCAGCGGGATCAGGGGTATCGGTCATCCAATCGGCAATTGCCGAGGTGGCGATGGCCTTCGGAGGAGGGGTCCCAGCTGCTGAAGTGCTGACGTGTGTTGAGATGGGCGACAGCGGGGATCGGGTAGGGGAGGGTGCAGTCGCACAGCCGGACGTACCCGACAAGACGAATAAGGTGCTGAACAGCACAAGCACGAAGGTGTTTCTGGGCATCATTCTCTCCGTGTATCAGGTTAGGATCAGACTCAAGTCAAAGCCTTGATAGAGCTAGAGACAAGAGCGCCCAAACCAGCTCGAAAACCGTTACGCACAGGCGGCCTAGCAAAGCTATGGCGATGGCTGCAGAGAACGGGATCTCACTAAGACTCAACAGATAAGCGAGCATTACTTGGCGTAGAGCCAGCGTGGGCAAGAAGAACAAGAACTGCCCTAACCAACTCGCAACGCCCGAGATGGCGAAAGCATTAACCATCATCAGCAGTTTTCGGGAGGAAAGTGGATAGATACTCGTGGCCAGAAAATAATACAGTACGCCTCCATTCGCCCATACAGCGGTAAACAGGATCGCCCAGGTAAGCATATCGCGTCTTCGGACCTCGAAATCCAACAAGGGACGCTTCAGATGGCCCAACACGAAATTGACGGCAGCGAAAAACCAACTAGGGTAGATAATCACGAGAACGGGCAGTATCATCAGAGGCAGCGTCAGTACGGGAAATCGTCCCCAGACTCTGGAGAACGGCCCGAAAGGCAGGGTTAGAACAGCAACTAATGCAGCACCAACTACAGTCGTTGCCATTTCGAGCATTACCGCCGATAGGGTTACCTTGCGCGGCAAACCCTGCGCGGCGTACGCTTCTGTGCGCGCGCCGACATAGGGAAGCAGTGTAGGAAGCCGCCGCGCTAAGTTGGTCACGAAGAAAAGCTGCATATGGGTTCTCAACGACTGGGCAGTGGACAGGCGGCGCATAATGAACGTCCACACCAGAAACGTAAGCACGATACTGACCGAGAAAACGCCGAAGGCCAACAGAATGCCGGTCCACTGTAGCTGCCAGGGATAGGTCTGAATCTGGTGCCAGTCTTGCCTGAGGCGGTATCCGATGACTATCAGGGCAATCAACGTAAGGGCAATCCATGCAGTTCGGGCAATTCTAGTTCTATGGCTATCTGCAAACTGCCATATCCCTTGCAGAGGCGATCCACTCATAGTATGCAGTGTTTCAAGGGGAGAGCTGATAAAGCGCTAGCTCAGAGGACGAATAAACAAGGTCGGCTTGTTCAGCCAAGAAGGTCTCGAACAACTGAGTTATGGCTTTGCCGTGCCGAATATACGTGTACCTCTCCAAGCGAGCCGACCGGAAGATAACGTGCGTGAAGCCGCGGGCTCGCAACTCGTCAGCTAGTTGGCTGGCGTTGGCGAACCTTTCCAAACGTAGACTCCGCTGACTGATGGGATTCGCCCATTCGTAGTCGCGCTCGAGATAGTAGCCGCGACACTCGTATAGAGCCAGCAGCACGCGCGCATCTCTTGGCAAGTGCCTGTTGGCGTAGGCGTAGGTCTCATACCCTGGAACATTATCTTCTAGAAACCCCTCCCGCGTTAGCCTGCCGGACATGAAGGGCCAGCGGCTCGCTACGTAAGAACGGTCGGATGAACTCACGACCCAGCTTGTACCCACCAGGGAGAGCGCGACGAGAACCTGAACCAGCTTGCGCCACAAGCGGTTTCGCGAACGCCATAGCCAGGCGAGACCTAGACCCGCCAGCAATGCCAGTATTGGTGTGGTGGGCATGAGGAAACGTGTCTGATGGGTCTGGAAAAACCACGCGGTGTAGAAAGCGGCACCGAGCCCCGCCAACCAGATCACCATCTGCCGATCAGCAGACCGGCGGAAAACCAACGCTGGAAGTACGAGTGGTAGCGCAAACAAGTAGTACCATCCGAGAGCCACGCGCCGGGGTCCAAACTGGCCGGAGTCGAAGGTGAGACGTGCTAGCCCAGATAACCAATTGCCAAACGTTGCGGGCATATTCGGCAGCCGGATGAAACCTAGTAGATATTCGGTTCCTAGAGCGTCCCAGTTGCGGGTACCTAGAGCATCTAGGAAGAATGGCCAGAACGGATTCCCAGTCTGGATCCAGCTCTTGGCGTACCAGGGTGCCACGACAATGAAGGCCAAGAGACCGAACAGAACGAATCGCCTGGCTGAGGGCTTGAGCTCTCCCGGCCGACGGACCAGCCCGGCGATGAGTATGGATACGCCCAAGATCAGCGGCACCTGTACGCCATTCAGCTTTGTGCTGGCGGCGAGGCCGCCGCACAGGGCTGCAAGGATCCAAAACGGAGGCTCTTCTGTCTCCAACCAGAGCAGGAAGCCAAAGACTGCCAGAAACGAGTAGAAAGTGAGTGGAGCTTCGATCAGCGCGGTACCGGCCAACGTGCCCACCATCGGTGTGGATGAAAAGACGACAGCGGCCAAGAGGCCAACCTGTCCCCGAAAGAAGCGACGGCCTAGTATGTGCAGGCCCCAACACGTCAGCAGTACAGTCGTCCAGCTGATCAGGTGAGGTAAGAGCTCGCAGTGTAGCAAGAGACTTAAGGTGAACAGCATCTCGGTTTCCAAGGGCCAATTCGAGTAAGGTATGGACGGGATGTAAGTCACAGCGTGATTCTGGATGTAGATCTTTGGAATCGCCAGGTGGTAGGCAACTTCGTCCCAGTTGAGGGGCGGTACTAAGGCGCTGGACAACAGGGGGTATAACCAACTTACGGCGAGTAGCAGGATTAGGAAGATCGAGAACCAGGGTGCGTTCTCCTTGGAGCGCATCTGGTGTAGCGCGTCTCGACACGCGTCAAGATGACGCATCAGATGCAACACCCCAACCAAGATGCCACTGGCTAGTAGAATGTATGCCAGGGCGGGGTGAAACAGTCCCAGGGTGCCTATCCCAAGCATCAGGTGCGCCTCAACGCCCAGACCCAATCCAATCGAGAACAGGTAGAACTCCGGTGTCGTGTGGTCTCGTAGCCCTACATGGCGGAGCACCAGAATGCCAAAACCAGCCGCGCTGGCGACGAGTAGTAGCAGCACCCATAGATTCTGGGCAACGTGTAGAGCGAAATGTCCCAATTCGACGAAGCGAATGCCCATCCTCCAGCCAAAAAGCGCCAAGGCCGCGATCAGAGTTGTCGTCCCGACGATGATTCTGATTCTATCCGGCCATTGTTTCCCATGAATCACGAGAATAGCCTATTCCTTCTGGCCCCTAGACTCTTGCTTGCGGGCCGAGTAAGTCAACGAAGAGCCCAAGCCTAGACGGCGCAAGAGCGAAAAAACGGGTGCCGTCAAGACTCGGAAGGCAGTTGATCGAGATCCATCGCGAAATAGCTTTCCCAGTGGCTTTCGCCCTTGAGCATCAAGCCAGAACCCCAAACTGGCCGTAAATGTGAAGAATCCCCCGGCCAAACAACGAACGGAATCTATCTCGAAGCCCTGCGCAATCAGCTTACTGACCAAGATACGTCGCGGGAAGCCGAACAGGTGTCGCGGAGCATCGTAGCCGATCCAGAAAGGGCCAAACAGTCGAGCTTCCCAGCATTGCGGATCAGGCACTTTGACAATCAACCACCCACCTTGCTTGAGAATCCGATGGATCTCACATAGATGGGCGCTTGGGCTGGTCACGTGCTCCAATACATCCCACATAGTCACTACGTCAAAGAAGGCGTTTGGATAAGCACTGTCAAGAAGCGTGCCTTGAAACACCTTCAGACCAAAGTGTTGTCTAGCAAAGGTGACGGCAGACGCAACGGGTTCGACGCCGTGCAGATCCCAATCGCCCCGCTGTCGCATCTCATTCAGGAAGACGCCTGTAGAGCACCCAACGTCGAGTAGCCGCCCTTGTCTCTGTCTCTGTGTTACTGCACGGCAGCGACGTGCTACGCCATACCGTCGCGCAAGACGCACGAACAAGGACCGTTCGTGTTCAAGCTCACCAGTGAAAGGATGATACTGATCTGGATAATGAGAGCGTAGTTCATCCCAGCTAGGGCGAGGGTTGAGATACAGCAAGCCACAATTCTCGCATCTAACCAAAGAAAATTCGCCGGGGAGTCCCAACAGCAGGTCGCATAGATCGTAGACCGGAGATGTTAACTGCTCTCCGCAGAAGTCGCACGCTACTCTTTCCAATGCAACTCCCCGTGAAGCATCATCCGAAGCTCTCGCATCACTTGCAGGTCGTTTCAACCTCGGAGGCTCTATCATAGCGAACCGGGGGAGGCGACTCTTGCCAGCCTTCCCGTAGTCCCTGCAGGTATTGCTTGACCAGGTGTCCCTGCCTGGTCAGAAGGCCGAAGAAAGAGCGCCACGCAGCGACGAGTGCCAAAGCAACATAAGTCAACCATGGATGAGGCCCATGCCGGTACCGTCGATAGAAGCGCACCCGATTACGTGCCCGGGTCTTGACGATGGAGCCCCCAATCTTCTTAGCACTGAGAGAGGCCTTGTGATAGATAACCGCGTCTCCAACACACACGATTCGATGGCTTCGCCTTCGAGCCCGTCTGCAGAAATCGGCGTCTTCATAATACATGAAGAAACCAGTGTCGAACAGCCCTATCTCCAGGAAGAGACTGGTGCGAACAAGCATCGCGCACCCAGTGACGTAGTCGAATTCC
Source organism: uncultured Anaerolineales bacterium (assembly GCA_964390305.1). Lineage (GTDB taxonomy): Bacteria > Chloroflexota > Anaerolineae > B4-G1 > B4-G1 > SKLM01. The sequence goes on along the minus strand of CAYMHT010000019.1, from coordinate 5,940 downwards.
ATGACGCCGCTAAACCGCGGCCGATCGCTCCACCCTTGACCAAATGCCAATGGCAGAGGCAGCCAGGGGTAGATTCGATCACCCAGCCTATATATCGTTGCTGGATGATCATGGTACAGGATCTTTGGCGCAGCGATGGCGATAGACTCGTCTGATGCCATCACGTCAACCAACGTGGCTATTGCGTCTTTTTCAACCACAGTGTCATTGTTCAACGCGAACACGTAGTTGGCGCCTTGCTCCACGGCCTTCACGATGCCTGCGTTTAACGCAGCCGCATACCCCCGATTTTCAGGAAGAACAATCAGCGATACCCAGGGATACCGCTCCTTAACAAAGTCAGGTGATCCATCGGTTGAGCCGTTATCTACAACGATGACTCGATGCGAGGCATAGGTGCTCTGACTGAGGGAGTCCAAACATTCCCCTAGATCGGTTTTCAGGTTCCAATTGGGGATGACCGTGATCACCAGCCTGTCAGGCATAGACTTGTGTTCGCTTGTCCCCTATGTATAATGCCAATGGTTTTCGAAGCCATTCTGTCCGGGGCAACTCTTGACGCGAATCCTTTTCACTTGTGGTCGTGAGCCGGAATATCCACGCAACGCCATCGTGGAAACGTGCCTGCGACGGAACTTCGAGGTCCTGTCCGTGACCAGCAGTCTCTCTCGGACTCCTCTTCGGTACGCCCACCTCGCGAAACAGCTTCTGCAAGTCTCCTCCGATTATGACCTCTTGTACGTAGGCTTCCTGGGGCACCCGCTTATGATACTCGGTCGTCTACTGACATGCAAACCGATAGTATTTGATGCCTTCATTTCGGTTTTCGATACGCTTTGCCTGGATAGACGGCTATTCCGGCCCAAGTCTCTAGGTGGACGGCTTGCCCTCTTGCTGGACCGTGTCAGCTGTGCCCTGGCGGACGTGGTGATGTTGGACACCCACGCGAACGCACGGTTCTTTCATCGTACGCTTGGTATTCGGCTTGACAAGTTGCGAGCAGTATTTGTCGGCTGCGATGAGACGCTGTTCTATCCACGTCCTTCTGATAGCACAAGCGAGGCGGCGGCTTCCATGGTGCTGTTCTACGGTTCCTTTCTGCCCCTGCACGGTATTGATGTCATTGTTCGCGCGGCCAAACTGCTGGAGACTGAGCCAGAGATCCGCTTTCGTCTGATCGGCCGGGGCATGGAGTATGAACGTATTAGGTGCTTGACTCGAGAATTGGGTCTGAAGAATGTGGAGTTCTGTCCACCTGTGCCCCTGTCACAGCTGCCTGACGAGATCGCGCAAGCAATGATCTGCTTGGGCGGGCACTTCTCGGACAAAGGAAAGGCAAGACGGGTGATTGCTGGCAAGACCTTCCAGTGCTTGGCGATGGGAAGACCCACCATCGTGGGGGACAACCCCGCGAACCGTGAGTTGCTCACTCCAAACTATGACGCCTGGTTTTGCCCGATGGCTGACCCAGAAGCCTTAGCTTCTGCAATCCTGACACTCGTGCGGGATCCAGAACTGCGATCTCACCTTGGGCGAAATGCTCGTTCAACCTTCCTGGCGCGTGCCAGTACTCAAGTCCTGAGCCAGCAAGTACGTCAAATCGTCGTACACGCCCTTTCGCGCGAAACCTAAAGGCTTAGGACTTCCTCATAGACTGCGTAGGTACAGTCCATCATATTGCGCGCACTGAATCGCTGCGCCGTTCTCAGTCCTGCTTTCGCGAGCTTTGCTTGAAGTCGATGGGACTGCAGTAGGCTGATAAGTGTCTGTCCCAAGTCTTCTGGATCATCGGAGTTCACTAACAACCCGTTAGAGCCATGGCTGATTAATTCGGGAATGCCTCCCACGCGAGTGCCAACAACGGGAACCCCTGATGCCATAGCTTCTAGGAAGACCACGCCGAAGGCTTCTTCGAGCGAAGGCATTACGACAACTCCTGCCTTGCGATATAGCTCGCGTAACTCATGATTGGGAAGCCATCCCTTAAACTCGAAATGACGTTCAACGCCTAGATCCTGGCAAAGCGCTTCCATTCTGGGCACGTGGGAGTCCTTGCCCACGACCCAGAACTCCACATCTGGACATACAGCTGCAACATTTCTAGCAGATCTGATCAGCACCTGTAGTCCCTTTCGCTGCATGTTTCCCCCAACAAAAAGAACTGATCTTCGCTGACGCAGCGAAGGGGGGACAGAATCATACAAAGAAAGATCGATGCACTTGAAGCACTTAAATACCGTCCGATGATCTAGGCTGTAGGCTCGACAGATTGCCCTGGCGGTATACTGGCTGTTGGCAATGATGGCCCCGACCTTAGGGAGGCCGCGCTCTTCACACCAGTTAACGAAAGCGTAGTAAAGCCAACGCTTCCAGTAATCAACATAATGCCGCCGATAATAGCTAAGCGATCGCAACTCCGCAGCGTAGTAGTCATTCACATTTCCTACCACTCCCTGATGAGAACCAGCGAATAACAGGGCCTCGCGTGCATCTGTGAAGTGGACAATATCGAAACGCCGAGTCGACTCTATGTGACGCAGCTCTCTTGCAAACCGCCACGCCAACGAAATCCATCGGGCCTGGGAGTTCTGGAGAGCGGCTGGTCTCACAGTAAGTACTTCTACATCAGCAGGCAACGGTCCATCCTGCTGGTTATGTTGCGTTAGGAGCGTAACGTGGTGCCCATCGCGCTGGAGCCCTGCAACTAAGTTCCGTGCATGCAAGCCGATACCGCTGATGACAGACTTGTACTGCTGAGTAACGACGCATATTGAAAGCATCAGTAATCTAGTCTGCGTGCTTGCGTCCCTTTATAAGGACGTGCCGGCATGGCCCGGATCTATACACTGAAGAACTGGGGCAAACACCACGGGCAGAGAATTATAACCGAAGTCTCGTACGTCCTCCAACTCGAAACCTCGTCGCTCTTCACTACCCTAAACACCTCGCTACGAAGATAGCTGGCTCAACCAAGTGCTCCAGCACATCCGAAGCCAAGATCACATCTATGGAACCATCTCACAAGGACACAGTGCAGTTCAGACTCGCTTGTACAGAAATGATATTGCGTCGTGCTGCCTGCTCTAGCACTGCACGACTGTAATCCAGCGCAATAATCGATTCTGGAACAATTTGGCTAGCTAGTTCAAGCGTGTTTTCATCCTGGCCGCTTCCACAGTCCAGCCACACAGCTTGCTCATAGACATCCAGTAGTCCTTTCTGGACAGCCCATCACTCACCGCATCGTCTTGTACAGACAATCGAAACAGGCGCTTACGAGAGACTGGCACAAGCCCATGATTTCTCTCGCGGACAACGAGCACAAAGTCGATACATAGCCCCATCGTGCTCTGAAGATTGCTCATCCTAGTGTCGTGTGCTACCGCTACCGCGCCAGCCCACCCAGCCGTGGACGCGGCCTTTGCTGTGCCCTGGCGACCGCCTATCTTCCCGAGTCCGTCTCACGGGACCCGGCCCGCCGACCCCGGTATAGCGCCCCGTCCAACGTCTCGAGATTCAACCGCACCAGATCCACCAGCAAGTCGGCCATCCCTCCGCCAAGGCTCGCAAACAGGCGCAGAGGACGATCCGTGGCGCGGAGACGGAGAATCGTGATGGCTGAGGCACCGAGCGAACAGATCCATACTGGTTCGCTCAGTGCAAGCCAAAGCAGCCCAGAGAGCTTGAAGCCCTCTGTTGCTCCACGCTAAACGCCCACACACGATCCCGATGGTACACCAAGTGATACCCCTCGCTCTGCACCATCGTCCCGGGATCCAACACGTGCGGCCCGCCGTAGTTCACTCGCCCCTGCTGCTGCCCCACGTACACGTGCGTGATCCCGCGCTCTCTCAGCAGCGCTGCCGTTTCCCAATCACCAATTCCCGCCTTCTGAATCTGTGCAGTCACCTCGTTCACCCACTCGCGATATCCTGGTTCGTTCCCCTGCTCCGTTCCATAGTTCAGCGGAGGCACCGTGTTGTCGCGCTCCGCCAGCAGGGGCATCCACCATCCGGCGTCTGAGCCCACGATCACGCTCCCGCCGTAGGCAAAGAACGAGTTCACCAGGAACCGCGAGTCCTCCGTCGTGTTCTCGCGTATCCACGCCATCGCTCGCACGTCTGGTGTGGTCACCAAGGCGTGCTCTGCGGGGTGCACGTCCCTCATCCGCTCTCGTACTCCCCACATGCCGACGGCCGCGATAACGATGGCTACGATAGCCTGGATCCCTTTTCGTCCCGCCACCTGCTCCATGGCCACAGACAGGAGATCACCGACGAGCAGCCCGGCCGGTACATAGGCAGCGACAAATAGGGCAAAGTTGCTGATCGCTCCGCTACCCGGAAGACGGAGTAACCTCGGGTTGGTGGCGAGGAACAGAAGAAAAAACCACATCGCCAATAACGATACGCCGCGTCTCCGTCTCCAAAATCCGACCGCCGCTGCAACCACAGCAAGCAACCAGATGGCTGGTCCCAAGTAGTTAGTAAGGTTGCCGATAGCGTTATACTGCTGTGCGAACGACGAGACCTCGTCGGGCGCAGTGGTCAGCTGGCGACCCAGATTCGCCAATATTCTCCCTCCAAAGATGTGAGCAAACCAGGGGAGAAAAAGGCCGGCGGACCCAGCCCCTACCCAGAAAACCCGATCCAGCGTCTGTCGCCATCCTATCGGGCGAAGCGATAGCACGATCCAGGCTACGACGAAGACGACGTAGAAGATCAGCAGCCGATAGTGTGTCAGCGCCAGTCCACCGACGGTAAGCGCCGCTAGGACGATCAGGCGCCGGTCCCGATCGGCTCCCTCAAATGCGCGCCAGCTGATAAGAACGGCTCCTGGCAGTACGACCTGCCCTGCCAGCTGCGTGTACCGACCCCAATTCACGTAACTCATCGGCATCGGCGAGAGGAGCCCAGCTACCAGGATTGCCCCCACACCAGCCCAGCGGGTCTTGCTTATGTGCGCTGCCAGAGGATAGAGGGCCAGTACCGCCAGACCGTTGAGCACCTGCGCGCCCCACAGAACTGCCTTCACCATCGGCATCCTCGTCAGCCAGTGCAAGGCTGCCATCGCGGCATGGAAACCGAAGTGGTAAGTGAAACTCTGCAGCGGCACATACGGCTCCCAAGAATTGAACAAGCCCCCATTGTCCACCAGCAGCCGGGCGATCATCGTGTGCTGATACGAATCGCCCCACATCGGCGCATCCAGCGTGCGCACCACCAGCAGGCGCACCGCGAAGATCAGTGCCGTGACAATCAACAACGCCAGGTCGGGCCACAGAGCGTCAGAACGCGCCCACTCCTTCAAGGACCTCCAGCCCTCCCGCGGGGGCCAGTCTCGATACCGCCACACCAGTAGTGCTATGCCTCCCACCACCGGCCCCCACGCGTACAGCCGCCCAAGGTGCAGCCCGATCAGATCGGTCCACAGCAACAAGAGCGGGTACAGCGCCAGGCTCACCCCGGCGGCGAGCCCCAGCCTCTCCGCCCACCACAGCCGCTTCGGCCCCAGCCACTCTAGCAGGGCCCATCCTGGCACCACGTAGAGCAACGCGGTCACTCCCAACAGTCCCAGACCCCGAACTGCGGCACCTGCAAGATCGACTGCCACCCACTGGGGATCATAAGTCAGTCGGAAGCCCATCTGGGCGTCTTGCGGTTCGTGATCCCGATAGAGCGCGCCATGCAGATAGGCGTCGCCTGGCCCTGTGCCGACGCTGACTTCTCCCCTCCCATCCATCTCCAGGACGGCGTAGTAGTATTTCCCGTGGGAATCGCGAAGCGGCGAGAAGGAGATACGGTGGAAGCCGGACGCGACCACTGCTGCCAAGGGCAGCGTTGTTGTGACTTGGTCCTCTTCGGCTTCCGGCTCGGCTCGAAGCCGAAGGGTGAGATCGCCCTCGCTGCCTGGTTTGGCTTCCAGCCAGATTTCGACGCC
>CAYMHT010000018.1:20319-34502 GCA_964390305.1 uncultured Anaerolineales bacterium | reverse complement strand
CCGGGAAAGCAAAAAGCCACCCCATATGGGATGGCTCTCAGGCGGGGCCGACGGGACTTGAACCCGCGATCTTCGGCTTGACAGGCCGATATGTTAAACCACTACACCACGGCCCCACAACGACCGCTATCTTACCACACACTCCCCCCGCAGTCAAGTCCAGCAGGATCTTCGGAGGTGTCCTTGATCCCCTCTAGGCTGCTCCCCGAAACCCGCTGGTTGACACAATATTGCCTTCAAGCTAGAATAGCCACCGTCTTTTTGGAGGGATTCTCAGCGGGATCGGCTTTGAGGCCTGCGATCCCTTTGTCAGCCTAGTGTGGGAGTGCACAAGCGGATGGAGCGAATGACCGGCGCCGAGGTGCGCCGTAGTTTTCTTGAGTTCTTCGCCGAACGCGGACACACAATCGTCCCCAGCGCCAGCCTGGTGCCGGCGAACGACCCCACGCTCCTCTTCACCAACGCCGGCATGAACCAGTTCAAGGACGTCTTCCTCGGCATCGGCACCCGCCCCTACAAGCGCGCCGTCGACACCCAGAAGTGCATGCGTGTCTCGGGCAAGCACAACGATCTCGACGATGTGGGGCGCGACACCACGCACCACACGTTCTTCGAGATGCTCGGCAACTGGTCCTTCGGCGACTACTATAAGCAGGAGGCCATTCGCTGGGCCTGGGAGCTTCTCACGGACGTCTGGGGCCTGGAGAAGGACCGCATCTGGGCCACGGTCTTCAGGGACGAGCTGGGCGAACTGGAGACCGACGAGGAGGCAAAGGGCTTTTGGCTCTCCGAGACCGGGATCAGTCCCGATCACGTGCTCTACGAAGGCCGCAAAGAGAACCTGTGGCAGATGGCCGACACCGGTCCCTGCGGCCCCTGCAGCGAGATTCACTACGACCGCGGACCCGATGCCTGCGAGCGCTCCGATGATCCGGAGCATGTCTGCCGCGTCAATGGCGACTGCGGCCGCTACACGGAAATCTGGAACCTCGTCTTCATCCAGTACAACCAGGACGCCGAGGGGAATCTCCACCCGCTGCCCGACAAGCACGTCGACACGGGCGCGGGGTTCGAGCGTCTGCTGGCGATCCTGCAGGGCGTCGGCTCCAACTACAAGACTGACCTCTTCACACCGATAATCAAGCGGGTGCAGGAAATGGCCGGGCACACCGAGGCCGATGTGGAGCAGAACATCGTTGCCTACCGCGTCATCGCCGACCACGCCCGGGCCGTCACCTTCCTCATCGGGGACGGGGTGCTCCCGGGCAGTGAGGGGCGCAACTACGTGCTGCGCATGATCCTCCGCCGCGCGGTCCGCTTCGGACGGGAGCTCGGGTTCCACGAGCCGTTCCTGGGCGAGGTGGCCAAGGTGGTCATCGATAGCATGGGCGGGGCCTTCCCGGAGCTGATCAACCGCCGTGCCTTCATCCTGAACACGATCACCCAGGAGGAGGAGCGGTTCCTGCGCACCCTCGACCAGGGGCTCGACCGGCTCCACGAGGTGATGGGCGAGCTCTCGGCCCGGGACGAGACCGTCATCCCCGGCGACGAGGCCTTCCATCTCTACGATACCCTCGGCCTGCCGCTCGAGATCACGCGAGACGTGGCCGAGGAGCATGGCTTTTCCATCGACGAGGTCGGCTATCAGGCCGCGCTGGAGGCGCAGCGCCGGCGCGCCCGCGAGGCCGAGGCCTTTGAGATGCACGATGAGGAGGCCCTGGCCCAGTACCAGCGTGTGCTGCTGGACCTTCAAGTGCGAGAGCACCTGGGCGAGGACGGCGTCGCCCAGGATCCTTACACCGCGCTGGAGCTGGAGACGGAGCTCGTCGCCATCCTCCGCGACGCCGAGCCGGTGGAAGGAGTGCAGAAGGGCGATCGCGTCGACGTCGTGCTGCCGGAGACGTGCTTCTACGTGGAGGCCGGCGGACAGGTCTCCGACACAGGCTGGATTCATGCTCGGTCGCCTGACGGAGAGCCAGCCTGGACCATTGAGGTGGAGGACGTGAGGCAGCCCGTCCAGGGCCTGATCGTCCACGTTGGGGAGGTCAAGCACGGCCAGCCGCTTGTCGGCGACGAGGTCGTGGCCGCTGTAGATGCCCGGCGCCGTATGGATATCGCGCGGAACCACACCGCGACGCACCTCTTGCAGCGGGCGCTCCGTCATACGCTGGGCGAACACGTGCAGCAGGCCGGTTCCCTCGTGGCACCAGATCGGCTGCGGTTTGATTTCACCCATCCGGCGATGATGACCCCGGAGGAGCTACGTGAGGTGACGGACGAGGTCAACGAGGCAGTGCTGACCAACTACCCGGTGGACAGCACGGAGATGCCCTACCGCCAGGCCCTCGAGGAGGGCGTGATCGCGCTCTTCGGGGAGAAGTACGGCGACGTGGTACGCGTTCTGCGAGTCGGCGATCCCGACGAGCCTTTCAGCCGCGAGTTGTGCGGCGGCACTCACGTGGACCAGACGGGCGAGATTGGTCTGTTCCACGTCATCTCTCAGGAGAGCGTGGGAGCGGGCGTGCGCCGCCTGGAGGCGGTCACCGGGCGAGGCGCGGTCGACTTCGTCGGGGACCGGCTCGATCTGCTTGAGCGCACGGCCTCCCATCTGGGCGTTCCGCCGCAAGACCTGGAGCGACGCGTGGAGGAGCTGCAGGCCGAGCTGGACGACGCGCGGAGGGAGATTGAGCGGCTCCGGCAGCGCCTGGCGCGGCAGGAGTTTGAAGCCCTGCTTGGACGGGTCGAGACGGTCGCCGGGACCCCGGTGATCGCTGCCCGGGTGGAGGCCGCCGGTGTGGACGCGCTTCGCGAGATGACAGACTGGTTCCGCGATCGGCTCGGCTCCGGTGTCTTTGTCTTGGGGACGGTGATGGATGGTCGGCCGGCCCTGGTCGCCTCCGTCACGTCGGACGTGGTGGAACGCGGTGCGGACGCGGCCGAGATCGCCCGCCGTATCGGGCGGGTGATGGGCGGGGGTGGCGGCGGCCGTCCCACGATGGCCCAGGCGGGCGGCAGCGACCCCAGAAAGCTTGACCAGGCGCTGGCCCAGGCCTCAAGGATCCTGAAACAGCAGCTCCAGGAGTGACGGGGACCGTGCGGAGAGGACTGTCAAGGACTCGAGAGCGCGGACGGCGCGTCCCCCGTCGTCCTTGTGTGTCTCCTGGAGCAGTGCCGCTTCTGTGAGCAGCCTCGAGATGGCCTCTGGACCCAGTCGATCACAAGGGCCGGTTGTCGTGCAGTTGCACCCTCGGGATGACCGGGCCTCGCTCCGCTGCCGGCTCGACGCCGTGACCGACGGTCGCGTTGCTCTGCTTCTCCCTTGGGATGTACGCTTTCTTTCCCGCGCGCTTGATTTCGATCTCTTGCGCCGCGACGCCCGGCGGCGCGGGCTGCAGGTCGCCATCGTCTCCCCCGATCCGGAGCGGCGGCAGCTGGCGCGCGGGTGTGGGTTCGCCGCGTTTCCCGACCTGGAGGCGGCCCGGAAGGCGGAGCGCTGGAACGGGCACGCGCGCAAGGAGGTGGCCCCTCCGCCGCAGTACTGGTGGCAGCAGGAGGTCGACCTCAAGCGCAAGCGCCGTCGCCCTCGGCCGACCTGGCTGAGTGCGATCACCCGCGGTGGCCGGTTGGCTGTCTTTGCGGTTGTCATCGTCGTGCTGGCGGGCAGCGGATACGCCGTCATCCCCAGGGCCGAGGTCACCCTGGTGCCTTCAGGCGAGACGATCAGCGTGACGGTGGCAGCCTCGGTTGACCCCGAGGCGGAGTCGGTGCAGGAGTTGGGCGATGGTGTGGGCGGCGTCGTGCCGGCGCGGCGTGTGGGGCTGGAGGTTGAGGGAAGCGCCGAGGTAGAGACGACCGGCATCGGGACGGTGACCGCTGGCCGCGCTACCGGGGAGGTGCTCTTCACCAGCCTGCTGTCCCAGGACTATGTGGTTCCGGCGGGGACGATCGTGCGCACCTCCTCGACGAGCTACCCTATCCGCTTCCGCACCACGGCCGATGTGGTGGTGCCGGCGGAGGGACAGGCGAGGGCCCCCATCGAGGCGCTGGACGAGCGGACGGGCAATGTTGGCGCTCTTCAGATCAACCGCGTGGAGGGCGTGGTCGCGTCTGCAGTCCGCGTGATCAATCCCGAGCCGACGACGGGCGCCGAGCCGAAGGAGGTTGCGCTCGTCACCCAGGCGGATTACGAGCGGGTGAGGGAGCAGCTGACCCAGGAGCTCCTCAACGAGGCCCATTATGAGCTCCATAGCCTGCTGGAGGCGAACGAGTTCCTTCCTCGGCAGTCACTCCGGGTCGAGTCTGTGCCAAAGAAGGCCTACTCTCACTTCGTTGGCGAGCAAGCCGAGTCCGTCGGCCTCAACATGCGGTTGCTCGTCAGTGGGCAGGCTGTGGACGTCGCCGACGTGCACGCGGTCGCCTATCGGGCGCTCGTCAGGAGCCTTCGGCCCAACCGGCGACTGATCGACGCCGAGTACGAGATGGGCAGCGTGATCGAGGACCACGACGGGCCTGGCTGGTTTGCGGTCTCTGTCACCGGGCGCGGCTACGCGGCTGCAGAAGTTGACATCGACGACGCCGTCGAAACAGTCCGGGGAAAGCGCATTCCCGATGCGCGAGCGGATCTGCTGGCCGAGTTTCCCCTGGCAGAACTTCCTCAGTTCGCCATCTGGCCGGACTGGCCCGAGCAGCTGAGGTGGCTGGAACGCGTCCCGCTTCTCGCGGTTCGTATTGACGTCAACGTCGCGCCGAAAAGCTCCCTGACTCCGGCCGATTCATGATGCGCTTTCTCTGCTTGGACGTCGGGGAGCGCCGCATTGGCGTGGCGATCAGCGATCCCACCGGCACGATCGCGAGACCGTTGCAGGCGCTGGAGCATAGGTCCAGGAAAGAGGACTTCTCGGCCATCCGAGCCCTCGTGGACGAGCACGACGTCGACGCCGTTGTCGTCGGCCGCCCGCTCAGTTTGAATGGCAGCGTGGGCCCCCAGGCCGAGCGCGTCGACCGCTACACGGAGGCCCTCGCCGAGGATCTGGATGTGCCGGTCATCTCCTGGGATGAGCGTTTTTCGACGGCGACGGCCGATGAGATATTACGGAAGACCCGTAAGGAGAAGGCAAAGCGCCGGGCGCGAGCCAACGGCGAGATCGACGCCATTGCGGCGGCCGTCATCCTGCAGAGCTACCTGGACAGTCAGTCGGAGCGGTCCGCTGATCGTGAGGGGCCGACCTGGGAGCCGTAGCCAGGGCGTGCGCCGCGACACACGTTTGCCCTTGGCGCCCTTGTGGATCGGCGTCTGGTTCTTCCCTCTGGGTCCGTGCCTCGTTCGTCGTTCCGCTCCCTGGATCGGGGCGGATCCGCGCCGGGGGCCCGGGCGTGTGGCGCGGGCCGGTGATTGAGTTGAAGGAATGGTGAACTTGGAGAGAATAGGTCGCGCGTTTGCGTTCTGCATCGCTTCTGTCGCCATCTTGGGTGCCTTCGGTGGACTGTTTTGGAACGCGGGGCACGCCGTTCTCGGCCTGGAAGGGCTCTCGGTCAGCCTGTGCCAGCCCTCGTCTCCTGATGACCTGCTGCTCGGTGCCTACCTGGAGGCGCGGGCTGACCAGCTTGAGAGGCCGGCCGGCAGCGACGACGTCCCGGTCACCTTCGTCGTCACGGAGGGTGAGACGGCGGGCGGCATCGCCGAGCGACTCCAGCGACAGGGCTTGATCTCCGACGCAGAGTTGTTCCGACGCTACGTGCAGTATCACGATCTGGACGCTGGCATCGAGGCGGGGGAGTTCATCCTGCGTCAGACGATGACCATCCCCCAGATCGCCCGGGCGCTCCAGGAAGGCCAGCGTCCCGAGCCGACTGTCACCATCCGGGAAGGGCTGCGGTTGGAGCAAGTCGCGGCCGACGTAGCGGCGCAGACCACCATCGCGGAGGACACGTTTCTCCAGCTGGTGTCGGCGGGCTGGCGAGATGAGCCGTATGCGCAACCTTTTCTCAATGAGCTCCCTCCGACGGCAACGCTGGAGGGGTTTCTCTTTCCCGATACGTACCGCCTGCCCGAAGATCCCGCTCCCTCCGACCTCGTGGAGCGCATGCTGTCCAATTTTCGAGAGCGGGTGACGCCCCAGATTCGCGCGGACGCAGCCGACCAGGGCCTCAGCCTCTACGAGTTGGTGACCCTGGCCTCGATTGTGGAGCGAGAGGCTGTGGTGCCCGAGGAGCGTTCTCTAGTCGCTGGGGTCTTCTGGAATCGCCTGCAGGCCGGTTGGAACCTCGAGGCATGTCCGACGGTCCAGTACGGCATAGGCAGCCCGGAGGCGTGGTGGCCTGCGCTGTCGACAAGCGACCTTGCCTTCGACTCCCCCTACAACACCTACGCGTACGAAGGGCTTCCCCCGGGTCCGATCTGCAGTCCCGGGCTGGCTTCGATCCAGGCTGCTGCGCGACCCGCCCACACCGAATACTACTTCTTCCTCGTCGATTGCACCAAGGATGATGGGAGCCACCTTTTCGCTGAGACCGAGGCGGAGCACTACGCTAACTACGAACGGTGTGGTGGTCAGATTCCGTAGCCGTCTGACACGGGTCGGGCGCCACGCCCTGCACGCCGCGCCTCAAGCGCTGCGTGTCACACTTCTTCTTGTCATTCTGACGGCTTGCCGCTTCCCTGGGTCAGTACGCCCGACCGTGAAGATCGGACTGGTGGCCCCCTTCGAAGGGCGCTACCGTTACGTGGGATATGATGTGATCTACGCCGTCAAGCTCGCCTTGCACGAGGCGAATGAGAGGGGCGGTGTGCGGGGGCACGGGGTCGAGTTGATGGCCTACGACGATGGGGCTGACCCGGCCGCCGCTGTCGAGCAGGCTCGCAAGCTCGGCGTCGATCCCGACGTCGTGGGCGCGATCGGCCACTTCCGAGAGGACACCACCGCTGCGGCTGCTGCCACGTACGCTGAGGCCGGCATTCCGCTCATAGCGCCGGCAGTCTTGAACGCGGACCTGACCCAGAGCGAGGAGGGCGTCTATCGTGTTGGACCCACCGCTGAGCTCCTCGCCGAGGCGCTGCTCGAGCGAGCCTGTCAGCTTGGGTCGCCCGGCGAAATCGCCCTCGTTGTGCAGGACGGTCCTCTGGAGGCGTCCCTGCAGCAGGCCGGTCGCGATCGGATTGGGCAGAGACTTCCCGCTATCTCGGCCGGCGCCCCGGGGTGGGAGGCGGAGGTCGTCGCTCGCAACCCTTCGGTCGTCATTTGCGACCTGGAGCCCGTGCGCGCGGGTGAGGTCGTCTCGACGTTACGTGAGAGAGGTTGGTCGGGTCGGATGCTGGGCGGGCCGGCGCTGGCGCCGGCTGATTTTGTCGCCGTGGCGGGGCAGGCTGCTGCTGGGACCGTCTTTGTGACCCCCTGGCCACTCCCCCGCGACGTTGCCGGCGGTCATGACTTCTTGGCTGCCTATCGGCGCGTCTCGGATGGGACGGAGCCCGGGCCGTTGGCGCTTCCCGCTTACGAGGCCACCTGGGTGTTACTCGAAGCGCTGGAGCGGGCGGGTGCTGAGGGTGAACTCGGGCGCCAAGGCGTTGCGGCGGCCCTGGCGGACGTCGAGCGGCGAGGGCTGCTCGGGAAGATCACGCTTGCCCCAGACCGGGCAGGGACCGACCTCGGGCTTTACTGGTACCGCGTTGGCTCGGACGGCGCGCTGGATCTGCAGGGATGACTCTCCGGGCTATTGGGCCTCGGTGATGGAACGCCAATTCGTCTCTGACGTGCCCGAGAGGTAAGAGGTCACGTCTCGGAGGTCGATTCGCGATGAGGATCCTCCTTCTCGCCCCCTACTGCGGAGGGAGCCACCGCGCCTGGGCGGAGGGCTACGTCGCGCACAGCCGTCACGAGGTCACCCTGGTGGCGCTCGCTGCGAGGTTCTGGAAGTGGCGAATGCAGGGTGGGGCGGTCACGCTGGCCGAGCGAGCGCGCGCCCTTGATCAGCGTCCTGATCTGATTCTCGCGTCCGATATGGTCAATCTGCCCGTGTTCCTCGCGCTGACTCGGGATTTTCTCGCGGGCGTTCCAACGGCGCTCTACTGTCACGAGAATCAGCTGACGTATCCTCTCCCGGGGGACGAGAAGCGCGACCTGACGTACGGGATGATGAACTGGCTGTCGATGCTTGCGGCGGACGGCGTCTTCTTCAACTCCTGCTTTCATCTCGAGGATTGGTTCGGGGCGCTGCCGAAGATGCTCAAGCACTTCCCCGACTACCCCCATCTCCATCGTGTCCCGGAGGTGCGGGAGAGGGCGACAGTCCTCCCTGTCGGGGTTGATCTGCGCCGCCTCGACGCGGTGTCAGCATCGGAGCGGTCCGATGGGCCGGCGGTGATCCTGTGGAACCAGCGGTGGGAGTACGACAAAGGTCCCGAGACGTTCTTCAGGGCGCTGTATGCCCTTGCTGAAGAGGGCGTTGACTTTCGCGTGGCGGTTTGCGGGCGGAGCCATCGGCAGACCGCGCCCGAGTTCGAAGCAGCGCGACGCCGCCTTGGAGAGCACGTCGTGTCCTTCGGTTACGCCGAAGCTGAAGCGTACCCCGGGTTGCTCCGCCGCGCCGACGTCGTGGTCAGCACGGCCATCCACGAGTTCTTCGGGGTTGCGGTGGTGGAGGCGGTCTACAGTGGCTGCTTCCCGGTGCTCCCAGACCGCCTCTCGTATCCAGAGTGGATTCCCGAGTTGCATCACGACGCCTGTCTATACCAGGACTTCGAAGGACTGGTGGCTCGGCTGCGTTGGGCGCTGGCGAATCCGACCGCTGCGAGTGCCATCGCGGACGAGCTTCGCCCTGCCGCGGCCCGCTTCGACTGGGGGGAGTTGGCCCCTGCGTACGACAGAGCGCTCAGGAGAGTCTGTCGGCCCGCCAGTCCCGATCTCCCAGACGGCATCCCAAACGCCGCACGGGGTGAGTAGTCCGCGCGACAAGAGGAATTGGTCGCTGTGTGACTTGCCGGAGTAGACAGGTCGGGTACAATTAGCGTGTGACGATTGGTTCCGCACCTCGTCACGCTCAACGTTTGACGATTCTTCTCAATCCTGTGGCTGACCGCCATGGCAGGTTGTGCGCGGGCGACGATCCGAGGGACGTGAAGGTGGGCTCCTGTGAGTGTGATTGACGAGGTCAAGGATCGCCTGGACATTGTCGAGGTGGTCTCCTCTTACCTGCAGCTGAACAAGTCGGGGCGGAACTACAAGGCTCTCTGTCCTTTCCATTCAGAGAAGACCCCCTCGTTTGTCGTCTTCCCCGAGAGTCAGCGCTGGTACTGCTTCGGGGCGTGTAACGAAGGCGGCGATGTCTTCAACTTCGTGATGAAGATGGAGGGGTGGGACTTCCGGACCGCGCTTGAGGAGCTGGCCAGACGTGCGGGTGTGGAGCTGAGGCCACAGACGCCCGCGCAGGAGCAGGCCGCCGAGGAAGCGGATCGTCTCCGGGAGGTGCTGGCCGCAGCGGCTCGCTATTATCACCACGTCCTTGTCAACGCCGCGGAGGCCGAATCGGCGCGTGGCTACGTCGAGTCGCGCGGGCTGAATGATGAGACGGTTGAGCGTTTTCTGTTGGGCTATAGCCAGCCAGAATGGGAGAGTGCAGGCACCTACCTGAAAAAGCAGGGCTACAGTCAGGAGGAGTTGCTTGAGGCGGGACTGGTCGTCGAACGCGAGAGCGGCGGAACGTACGACCGCTTCCGGGACCGCCTGATGATCCCCATCCGGGACCGGCGGGGCCGCGTGATCGGCTTCGGTGCCCGCACGCTGGATCCGGATGGAGTGCCCAAATACCTTAACTCCCCGAGGACCACGCTGTTCGACAAGAGCAAGATTCTGTTCGGCCTGGAGATGGCACGGCGGGCGATTCGGCGTGAGGACCGCGTCGTCATCGTCGAGGGCTACATGGACGTCATGCAGGCGCATCAGGCAGGCTACAAGAACGTCGTTGCCCAGATGGGCACCGCGCTTACAGAGGCACAGCTGAAGCAGCTTCAGCGGTATTCAAAGCACATCGTACTGGCGCTGGATCCGGACGCGGCCGGTGTGCAGGCGACGTTGCACGGGCTCGAGGTGGCGCGAGGCGCCCTGGAGAAGGAATGGGAGCCGGTTTTCGACCCCAGGGGACTGCTCGGCTATGAAGGCAGGCTGGGGGTGGAGATGCGGGTCCTGGAGTTGCCCGCCGGCCAGGATCCAGACGACGTGATTCGCGAGGATGCGGACCTGTGGTCGAGCCTGGTGGACGAGGCAGTCCCGGTGGTCGATTTCTACCTGCGGGTACTTGCCGAGGGCGTTGACCTGGACGATACGAAAGCGAAGGCGCGCGTCGTGGACGAGCTGCTGCCGGTGCTGAGAGCGGTGACGAATCCGGTTGAGCGCGAAGACTACGTACAGAAGGTCGCCCGATCCCTTCGAGTGGACGAACGGGCAGTGCTCGTACGCCTGCAAAGCACCGGGCGCCGAGAGATAAGACGGCATCGGAGGTTCCAGAGGCAGCCCCAGGATGAGCGGAGCGGGGACGACAGAATCGACCAGCGCCCAGATGACCTTCTTGAGAGCCATTGCCTGTCGATGCTCCTTCGCCGGCCGGGTGTGCTGTCGCGCGTGGATGCTCTGTTGAGAGAGCGAGGGCTCGAGCCTGTGCGACCACACGACTTCAGCCAGACGAGTCTCCGCGCCATCTTCGAGGCGTGGGACGATCTCCTGGAGGAGGGGCCGTTCGTTTCTGTGGACGCGCTGCACGGCGAGCTGCCGCCCAGAATGCACGACCGGTTGGATGAGTTGTGTGGTGACGACGAAGGGGTTCTCGCCGATGAGCAGCTGGTGCGAGACGTGATCGCGACCCTGTTGCGGTTGCGGCAACGTCGTATCCGACGGTTCGTCCAAGACCTGGAGATGCTGATGGTTGAGGCACACGAGGAGGGGGACCCGCGGGGAAAGCAGTACGACCAGGCTCATCTTGCACACACACAAATGCTGCTCAGGATGCAGCGGGCGCTGGCACGGCCGTGGGAGGTCGGGTAGCTGAGTTCGGGGCGCGATCACTTAGCGAGGGCATGATGAGTGACGAAGAAAGGTCTACGCCGGGCCAAGAAGACGAGATCGTTCAGCAACTCCGCGCGGTGTACGACACCTTCGAGGATTCGCCTGAGGAAGGGGCTCCTTCTGTGCTGGTTGAGCTACCCGTTGACGAAGCTGAGGAGGATGTTCTAGACGAGAGAGACGAGCCCACGTCGGAGGAGCTCGAGGAGATTGAGCAGCAGACGGATGAGATCGCAGAGGAAGCGCTGATCAAGTCCACCGATGATCCGGTGCGTATGTATCTCCTGGAGATCGGCCAGGTGCCGCTCCTCGAGCACCACGAGGAGGTCTGGCTGTCGTCGCAGCGCGTGGCTGGGGGTTACGTCCAGGAGCTGAGAAAGCGTGCCCTGGGGGCCGATGATACGACAGAGCACCAGGTGCTGGGCACACTGATTGATGAGCTTCGGGCAGCGTGGGGTCGCGTCGAGAAGCGGTGCGGCGAACTGGCGATCCCAACCCCCGACCTGAACACGCTGATTCATGAGGCGGCAATTCTCCACGACTACGTTCTGCCCGACTGTTCCTCGTATGTCTACGCCTTCCTGGAGGAGCACGGGTGGACGAGCTCCAAGGACGCGGTGCGGACGGAACTCGCTGATGGACTGTTCGGGGTCTGCAAGGTTCTGTACGTGCTGCCGAGAGAGGCCCTCGCTGTCGTCGGAGAGGCATGGCGAGATCGAGGCTCGTTTCCAGATGCTGACGAGCTGAAGGACGTGATATCGGAGGAAGCCCTCTCAGCTCGCTGGGAAGAAGTGGAGAGGCGTGCCCTCGAGGCACAGCAGCTGATGGCTCAGGCCAATCTGCGCCTCGTCGTCAGCGTGGCCAAGAATTACACCGGACGCGGAATATCCTTCCTGGATCTGATCCAGGAGGGCAACATCGGTTTGATGCGAGCGATTCGGAAGTTCGACCATACTAAGGGGTTCAAGTTCTCCACCTACGCCACGTGGTGGATCCGACAGGCGATCAGCCGCGCTATCGCCGACCAGGCCCGTACGATCCGTATCCCCGTTCATATGGTGGAGAAGATCAACCGGCTGATTCGCCTGAAGCGACGTCTGGTACAGGAGTTCGGCCGTGAGGCGACCGCCAGGGAGCTGGCTCTCGCGTCAGACCTGCTCGGTCCGGATGAGAAGGCAGCCATCCGCGAGGCGCTGGAAGAGGAGGCCCCGCTGACGCCTGCCCTCAAGCACAAGCTGACCGTTGCCTCCGAAGAAGTCCGTCGTATCCTCCGCATCGCGCTGGAGCCAATGTCGCTGGAGATGCCAGTGGGTACCGAGGATGATGGGGTGCTGGGCGAGTTCATCGAGGACGAAAGTATCCAGGGACCGGCAGACGCGGCCTACGATCAGTTGTTGAAGGAGCGCGTCCGATCCTCATTGGAGGTGCTGAGCGATCGTGAACGGGCTGTTCTTGAGATGCGTTTCGGTTTGAACGACGGCAAGACCCACACGCTGGAGGAGGTTGGACAGGCCTTCGACGTCACTCGAGAGCGCGTGCGGCAGATCGAATCGAAGGCACTCCGCAAGCTGCGCTATCCTGGCAGAGGTCAGAAGCTTCGAGACTTCCTCGTGTAGGACGTTCAGGGTGCGTTTGATGACGGCCGGGGCCGCGTCGCCACGCCCCGCCGCCGATACGACGTCCCCGCTCGGCACCTCAGCGGGTGGCTAGCTTCTCTCGATTTCCGGACGCTATATCCCTCGATTGCGGCGCTACACGTGCCCGCTGTGCGCTGTCCCCGGCCTCTCCGTGTCTCACCCTCGGGCCTCGTCCAGATCTGCCAGTTCTTTCACGCGCTTGCAGTACCCATCATATCCGAGATCGATGAGCTGCATAGCATGTCCTGGACACCGCGCATTCTCGGATTGTGCCCTGCGCAGAGGGACGTATAATCGGTGGACGACAACCGGGAATCGGCCGTCGCCGCGGCGTCGCAGTGTTGCCACCTGTACCGGGCATCCACGTGTGAACGCTGCGAATGGCGCCCGATCCCGGGGGGAGCGTGGTGCGGCAATGGTAGTAGGGGACTGTTGATCTCCGGGACGCGTGCGCGCGTTATGGGCGAAGGGAGGCGGGAGTGAGACCCTTCCGTGAGCATGTCGCGGTGGCCATCGACGGGGGAGGCATCCGGGGGGTGATACCCGCTCGCGCGTTGGGGATGCTTGAAGAGCATCTGGGTCGTTCATCCCGCGAGATCTTCCAGATGGCGGCGGGGACATCCACCGGATCGATCGTCGCGGCGGGCATTGGCATCGGCTTGAGCGGTGCGGCCATGCACAGGCTGTACGCGAGGTTCGGTGAGGTGGTCTTCCGTAGGTCGTGGCGCAACTGGCTTTGGCCTCTCGCCCGCTACCGGTATCCTCTGACGCCGCTCAAGATGGCGCTGAGGCGTTACATGGGGGATCGGACGATGGGGTGGTTCTGGACGACGGATCCGCCCATTGATGTGGTCATCACGACGTTCGACTTGGTGGAGAATCGCACCCGCTTCGTGAAGCCTTGGAAACAGGAATACGCCAACTGGTCGGTGGTCAACGCGGTGCTGGCTTCGTCATCGGTGCCCACGTACTTCCCACCCGTCGAGGCGCGGTACGTCGACGGCGGGGTGGGGGCATATTCCAACCCCTGCTATCTGGCTGCGTATGAAGCCCAGTTCGTTCTGGACTGGGACCCGACCGATACAACGCTGATCAGCCTGGGCACGGGCCGGGATCCGCACCGCCTGAAGCCTGGCAAGATCAAGAGACTGTGGCCCTGGGAATGGATCGGGCCAGTACTGGATGCATTTCTGCGGTCGGCCGACGACCAGCAGGTCCATCTGGTGGACACGTTCTTTGAGCGACTCGACTTCCGACGCTTCCAGGTGGACCTGCGTGAGCAGATTGCCATGGACGATTTCACGAAGATCTCGGAGCTGACGGTCTACGGGACTGAGTTGGGACAGAAGCTCCTCAGCGATGAGACCGACCGAGCGTTGGAAATCAGAGCCAGGAAGCCGGAGAGTGGGGTGCGCTGGTGAGATCGTGGCGGCCGGAGAGCTTACTCGCCCTTCCGTGCGCCAATGCAAGGACGTGGACGGGCGTTCCAGGGCAG
>CAYMHT010000018.1:0-20219 GCA_964390305.1 uncultured Anaerolineales bacterium | reverse complement strand
CGATGCGCGGGAGGCGTGGGGCTGGTCGTGCGCCGCCTGGGAGGCCTTACCGTCGCGACAAATCACGCTCGTGGGTGTCACTGGGACTGATGGGAAGACGACGACCGTGCAACTCATCTACGGGGTTCTACGGGCAGCCGGGTTCAAGGCGGGGATGATCAGCACGGTGCGGGCGCTCATTCCTTCGACGGGAGGCAGCAGTGAGGTCGAGCTGGAGACGGGTCTCCATACCACGACGCCGGACCCGCCCGACATCCAGCGATATCTGGCGCAAATGGTCGAGGGGGGAGCCACGCACGCAGTCGTGGAGGTGACCTCGCACGGGCTGGCGCAGCGTCGTGTCGCCGGCTGTGACTTCGACGTGGCAGTCGTCACTAACATCACCCACGAGCACCTCGACTATCACGGATCTCTGTCGGCCTATCGGCGGGCCAAGGCCAGGCTATTCGAAGGACTGTGCGGCTCTTTCCGTAAGACGGGGGTTCCCAAGGTCTCGGTCCTCAATCGCGATGATGACTCTTTTGAGCTTCTCAGATCATTGTGTGCGGACCGGCGGGTGGTGTACTCGCTTGGGTGGAGTGCTGACGTGACGGCCCGGGGCGTCGTGTTCGGGCCAGATGGAACTAGATTCCGTCTGGATACACCGGTCGGTCAGGTTCTCGTTAACACCTCGCTGGTTGGGCGGTACAACGTCCGAAACGTGTTAGCCGCGGCGTCGGTCGGCGTGGCTCTGGACGTTCCGTTGGAGGCTGTCGGGGAGGGGATTGAGTCCTTTCGCGGGGTGCCCGGCCGTATGGAGCGTATTGAAGAAGGACAGCGATACGTGGCGATCGTCGACTTCGCGCACACGCCCAATGCCCTCGAGCACGCTCTTACGGCGGCACAGCAGCTGCTCAGAGGCGACGGTCGCGTCATCGTTGTGTTCGGCAGCGCCGGGCTGCGGGATCGGGAGAAGCGGAGGCTTATGGGTCACGTTGCGGGGCGGCTTGCGGATGTGGTGATCGTGACCGCGGAAGATCCGCGAACCGAGAGCCTGGAAGCAATTATGAGGGAGAGCGCCGCGGCGGCAGAGGCTGAGGGCAAGCGAGAGGGCGTCGATCTGATGCAGATACCGGACCGAGGCCAGGCCATCTTGCTAGCTTGCGAAATCGCCCGGGCCGGTGACGTCGTGATTGCCTGTGGCAAGGGCCACGAGCAAAGCATGTGTTTTGGGACGACGGAGTACGCGTGGGACGATCGTGAGGCGATGCGGTTGGCGCTGCAGGGGAAGGCGCTGAGCACGCTGCCTACTGCCCGCTCGGAAGGGCCATCTCGAAGGCGAGAGGATTAGCTATGCCTGAGCTGGAAACTCCAGCAGGAGGGCTGTTCTACACGGTTGCGCGAGGGCCGACCAGCGGGCCCAGATTGGTGCTGGTCCACGGCGCAGGAGAATCGCGCCTCCACTGGCCTGGGGAGCTGCGGCGTATGGCCGAGGCTACCGTCTACGCGCTCGACCTTCCTGGTCACGGACGATCGGAGGGAGGGGGCTGCGAGACGATCGAGTGCTATGTTGACGCCGTTGTCGCCTTCCTCAAGGCGGTCGATGTCGACGAGCCCGTGATCATCGGCCACTCGATGGGAGGTGCCATCGCGCAGAAGCTGGCTCTACAGTACCCGGATCGGGTTTCAGCTCTCGGGTTGATCGCGACCGGTGCGCGGCTCCGCGTTGCTCCGGCCATCTTGGAGAGCATCCGCAATGATTTCGAGCGTGCCGTCGAGCTGATCACCCGCTATGCATGGTCCCCAGACGCAGAGCCGTCGGCAGTGAAGCTGGGGCGGGAGGCCTTGCAGGACACCGGGCCCGAGGTGTTGCTGGGAGACTTCCTGGCTTGCGATCAGTTTGACGTCCTGGATGACCTGGGAGATATCGAGGTCCCTGTGCTGGTCGTCAGCGGGACAGCGGATAGACTGACCCCGACGAAGTATGCTCGCTTCCTGGCGCAGCACATCCCAGATGCGCGGCTGGTCACCATTGAGGGCGCGGGCCACATGGTGATGCTGGAGCGGTCGGAGGAGGTTGCAGAGGCAGTCAGCGAATTCGTGACCGCCCTTCGCTAGAGCGGCTTCTCAATCGACGCCCACACGCAGCGCCAGCCGGAAGACTGGCGCTCCCTTCTCCTCTTCACTCGACAAACAGGTTCAAGAACTCCTCGTTGCTCTTGGTGCTTCGAAGGACCTGGAGCAACTCCTCCATGGCCTGGACCTGGGTGTACCCAGACGACTGGGAGTCGAGGAATCGCTGCCGCATCAGCCAGACCTTCCGCCGGGTCTCGTCGTCGAGAAGCAATTCCTCCCGCCGCGTACCCGAGCGCTCGATGTCGAACGCGGGGAAGATGCGTCGCTCCTCGAGTCTGCGGCTGAGATGGAGTTCCATGTTGCCCGTACCCTTGAACTCCTCGTAGATCATATCGTCCATACGACTGCCCGTGTCGATTAGGCAGGTCGCGATGACCGTCAGGCTCCCGCCATCCTCGATATTCCGTGCAGCGCCGAAGAAGTGCTTCGGAGGGTACAATGCCGCCGGGTCCAAACCGCCGGAGAGCGTACGACCGCTGGGCTGCACGACAAGGTTATACGCGCGCGAGAGACGGGTGATGCTGTCGAGGAGGATCGCTACATCCTCTCCTTCCTCGACGAGGCGCTTCGCGCGAGCCAGAGCTGTCTCTGCGACCTGGGCGTGGTTACGCGCATGCTCGTCGAAGGTCGAGCTGATGACCTCAGCGTCAACCGAACGATCCATGTCGGTGACCTCCTCCGGTCGCTCGCCGATCAGCGCAACCATCAGCCGGACCTCCGGGTGGCTGCTCGTGATGCCGTTGGCGATGTGCTTCAGCACGGTGGTCTTGCCGGCCTTTGGTGGAGACACGATGAGCCCGCGCTGGCCCTTGCCAATGGGCGAGATCATGCTCAACAGGCGTGTGGTCGGGTTGCCCTGAGGACGCTCCAAATAGAACCGCTCGTTGGGGAAAATCGGCGTCAGCGACTCAAAGCGCGGGCGTCGCTTGGCCGCTTCAGGGTCACGAGCGTTCACTGCCTCGACACGCAAGAGGCTGTAGTACCTCTCGTTCTCCTTAGGCGGGCGTATCTGGCCCAAGACCAGGTCGCCGGTTCGGAGCCCAAAACGATGGATCTGGGACGACGATACATAGATATCGTTTGGGCTCGGTTTGTACTCGTCTGGCCGCAGATATCCTTTGCTCTCATCGATGATGTCGAGCACGCCCCCGCCAAAGATCAGTCCCTCGCGTTCTGTCTTCGCCTGAAGCAGACGCATGATGAGGTCTTCCTTCTTAAGGCCGCTGTACCCGGACAAGTCCCAGTCTTTGGCTAGCTCGCGCAGTTCGTCCATCGTCTTATCCTGCAAGCTAGTTATGTTTATTTGTTCGTTCACTCTGATCTTCTCCTCTCTTCACGTATCCTTATGTTCGAGATCTCTCTGCGAGTCGTATCTGGCGATGAATTCCTCGGCCTTCTCAACCAGGCTCCGGTTGCCAATGAACAACGGGGTCCGCTGATGTAGATCGTGCGGCTTGATGCTGAGGATGCTACGCCGTCCATCCGAGGCATATCCACCCGCTTGTTCGACGATATAGGCCAGGGGGTTGGCTTCGTAGATCAAGCGAAGTTTGCCATCGGGGTACCTGGAGTCGGCGGGGTAGTAGAAGATGCCCCCCTTCAACAGGTTGCGATGGAAGTCGGCCACCAATGCCCCAATGTACCGCTCTGAAAGGGGCTTACGCTCGTCTCCTTCGTCGATCCCCTGGAGCCAGCGGGTGAAGCGGCGGATCCCCTCGGACCGGAACTTCTCGTATCCGTGATTGGCGCTATAGTACCTCGGCTCGCGTGGAATGCGTACGTTCGGATGGGAGAGCAAGAACTCTCCCAGGCTCGGGTCGAGCGTGAAGCCGTGCACTCCTCTTCCCGTCGTATACACCATCATCGTGCTCGACCCGTAGATGATATAGCCTGCGGCTGCTATGTCGCGTCCCCTTTGCAGGCAATCCTTGATCGTGCCCGGTCCTTGCTTGCTCTGACGGCGGTAGATGGCAAAGATGGTACCGACGGTCGCGTTGATGTCGATGTTCGAAGAGCCATCCAGCGGGTCGAAGATGAGCACGTACTTTCCGGTCCCATATCCGTCGGGGATGTGGATGAGGTCCGCATTCTCCTCAGACGCCATCACGGCGAGGCGCCCGGTGAACGAGTTCATGCGAATGATCACCTGATCGGCGAAAACATCCAGCTTCATCTGTTCTTCACCCTGGACGTTCATCTCGCCTGCCTTCCCCAGGATCTCC
Organism: uncultured Anaerolineales bacterium; assembly: GCA_964390305.1. Taxonomy (GTDB): domain Bacteria; phylum Chloroflexota; class Anaerolineae; order B4-G1; family B4-G1; genus SKLM01. The sequence continues at coordinate 15,882 of CAYMHT010000018.1, read as the reverse complement.
GCCAGACCAGCTCGAGTTGTTTCGCGAGCGATGATCTTGCCCGCCAGCGCGATGTCGTACAGAAGGCTCGAGAACACACCTGTCGCCTCGGGGAACTCGCGCTCTTGCTCAACGATGTGTCTTTCGATGGTGATGATGCGGTCAACCATGTCTACCCTCTTGAGGCCGATGTCGGCGGCACACGGGTCAGTCCAGATACCAGACCCAGCGGGCCCCGCGCATTTCGCGTATGATGTCCGTCGTGGAAAGGATGCCCAGCGGTGTTTGACCCTCGTCGACCACGAGCAGGCGGTGGATGTCACTATCTAGAAGCCTTTTCGCTGCCTCTTTCACTGTAGCATTCTCCGAGACACTGATGACTTCGGGAGTCATTACGTCGCGAGCCTGGATTGCCGTGAGATCCTCGCTATAGTGGGCGATGATGTCCATATGAGAGACTACCCCCACCGGCGGAGCACCTTCGCGTCCGGCAACCATGATGGCGTGAATCTCCGTGTCCGCCATCACTCGGACCACCTCCTGGAGAGGGGTCTCCGGCTTGCAGAAGATGACGCCTTTATGATAGATGTCGCGCACCGATCGTTCGCTCTCCATTGGATATCTGCCTCCTATTACCTGGAATCACCTCGCCAACCACGTGACGTAAGCGTAGCCAATCGCAGCGGCCCACAGGACGCTGTCCAATCTATCAAGCGCCCCCCCATGTCCGGGAAGTAGTCTGCCGCTATCTTTGACGCCAGCCTCTCGCTTGATCATCGAAACGACAAGATCCCCAATGGGGGCTAACGTGCTGATCAGCAGACCGAGGATGAGCCCTCGCCATGGGGTGAGCGTGCTCTCCGGGCCTGCGGTGAACGCCCAAAGCCAGGCCAGGAATCCCCCCATCGCTCCGCCGACCAAGACGCCACTCACGTAACCCTCCCAGCTCTTTCCGGGGCTGACGGAAGACGCGAGTCTGCGTTTTCCCCACGCCGATCCGACGAAGTAAGCAGCTGAATCGGCAAAGAGAATCGACGGTATAGCGACGAGGGTCCACCATAGCCCGTCCAAGGGAAATCCTCGCAGCCTAACCAGGTATGATCCGTATGAGCCCACATAGAGTCCGCTCGCCATCACTCCGGTCCAGTCAGCGACCGTCAAGTGATCTTGGCGAACCATCTGCCAGATGAGTGAAGTAGACAACACCATCACCAGCCCAGGCCGCAGCAGACCCCACTCCGTGAACTGCCCATCCAGCAGGAAGAGCCACACCAAAGCCACACCAAAGAGGTGGATGGCCCGAAACCTGAAGCGTGAAAGCAGCCGACAGAACTCGATCTCAGCGAGTGCTGCGAGGCCTGCTACCAGCGCCAGAAACGGCAGCTCGCCTAGATAGATGAGCCAGATGACGACCGGAATCAGAACGATTGCGGTGAGCAGGCGGGTACGTAGCACGAGTCGGCAGTGTTCGGGAGCGATCTGACAGCACGGGAAACGGCGGTGCTGGAGCCTTGGATACTACTCGGTCGCAGGCTTCCCTGGGACCAGACCAAAGCGACGTTCGCGTTGGTTGAAATCCTGGAGGGCTTTGTAGAGTTCGCCTTTGTCGAAATCGGGCCACAGCGTGGGGGTTGTGTAGAACTCCGCATAGGCCGCTTGCCAGACGAGAAAATTGCTGAGGCGCATCTCCCCGCTGGTACGAATGATAAGATCCGGATCAGGCTGTCCCGCCGTGTAAAGGTGGCTGTCGACAAGCGCCTCATCGACCGATTCGGGAGGTACACCCTCAGCGATGATCTGGCGGACAGCGTCAACAATCTCGGCCCGGCCGCCGTAGTTGAACGCAACGTTGAGAACGAGGCGATCATTGTCCTTCGTGAGCTCAATAGCGTCTCGAACGCCCTTCTCAAGCTCCGGTGGGATGCGCTCCAGGCGTCCCAGGTGACACAAGCGAACCCCTTGCTCGTGAAGTTTTGGAACTTCTCGATCGATCACACGCCTCAGTATCGAGAGAAGGCCCTGAACCTCGCTCTCTGGGCGCCCCCAGTTCTCGGTCGAGAAGGCGTAGATGGTCAGGTACCCGATGCCGAACTCGACTGCAGCCCGTAGCACGCGGCGCAGGTTCTCCGTCCCCGCGCGGTGCCCCGCGATTCTCGGTAATCCACGCCGCTGGGCCCAGCGACCGTTCCCGTCCATAATCACGCCAACGTGTCGAGGCACGCGCTTCAGTGGAGGATATCGGTTCTCAGTCTGTGGTTCAGGGGACATCGGCAAAAACAGCCTGGGCGAGGGATCAGCTCTCCATGATCTCTCGCTGCTTGCGGGTGCTAATCTCCTCCATGTCCTCGGAGTAGGTGTCAATTAGGTCTTGAAGCCTGTCCTTGGCCCGATAGAATTCATCCTCCGAGACCAGCTTCTCTTTCTCAAACTCACGCAGGTCCTCGAGTGCGTCTCGCCGTATGTTGCGCAGCGCGACTTTGCCCTCCTCGACTCGCTGCCGAACCAGCTTTGCCAGCTCTTCCCTTCGTTCTTCTGTGAGGCGAGGGATCGGGAGGCGAATGAGCCTGCCGTCGTTTGACGGGGTGAGCCCGACGTCAGACTTGAGGATCGCCCGCTCAATCTCTTCCAGGGACGCCGGGTCGTAAGGCCGCACGACAAGCAAGTTGGGCTCCGGCGCCGATATCACAGCTAGCTGGTTGAGCGGTGTCGGCTGTCCGTAATAGTCCACCATCACTCGTTCGACCAAGGACGGGGACGCACGTCCCGTGCGAATTGTGCGCAGGTCTGACTTCAGCGCCTCCAAGGCCTTGCGCATCCGCTTTTCTGTCTCGCGAAGTAATTCTTGGTACATAGTCACCGTGAAATCAGCGTGCCAATTTCCTCTCCCACGACTGCCTTCTCAAGGCTGTGGGGCTGCCACATATTGAGTACCACGATCGGGAGATCGTTCTCCATACAGAGCGAGATCGCTGTGGCATCCATCACGCCCACGCGCATCTCGAGTGCTTCCATGTAGCTTAACGTGTCGAAGCGCTTCGCGTCCGGGTTCTCGTGAGGATCCTGAGCATAGACCCCATCCACCTTTGTCGCCTTCACTAGCAGATCGGCGTTGATCTCCATTGCCCTGAGAGCAGCTGCGGTATCGGTGGTGAAGTACGGGTTGCCTGTACCGCCGCCGATGATGACGATCCGCCCTTTCTCCAGGTGCCGGATGGCTCGCAGACGGATGTACGGTTCGGCAATGGCTCGCATCTCAATCGCCGTCTGGACCCGGATTGTACTGCCCATTCGCTCAAGCGCGTCGGCCAGCGCGAGGGCGTTCATCACAGTCGCGAGCATGCCCATATGATCCGCAGTGGCACGGTCCATGCCGTGCGCCAAACCATCGCGCCCTCTCCAGATATTGCCGGCGCCCAACACGATGGCTACCTCCGCTTCCAGAGCGTGTACCGCCTGTACCTTGGCCGCGACCTCTTCGGCCATGTGGGGGCTGATACCGAAGCCCCCTGGTTCGGCCAGGGACTCTCCACCCAGCTTGAGTAAGACTCGCTTGTACTTGGCGACAGGCATGAGATCTTCCCCCAGGCGATGCCCAGCGTGGACACGCTATCTCTGTCATCGGTTGGATGGCGGAGGTGAGCTTTCGCGGTGTTGCCTACCCTCCCACTTCGTATCTTTCGAAGCGACTCAGGACAACGAGCTCACCAAATGCAGTCGTGGCTTCATTGAGCAGGTCCTCAATCGTCTTATCCTCATTCTTCACAAACGGCTGTTCCAGGAGACAGACCTGCTCGTAGAATTTCTCCATCCGTCCTTCGACGATGCGGTCGACGATATCCTGTGGCTTGCCCGCCTCCAGAGCTTGCTTCCGGTAGATCTGCTCTTCCTCTTCAACCACCTCTTGCGGTACCTCCCCGCGCGTGAAGTAGCGCGGGGCCGCAAATGCGATATGAAGGGCCAGGTTATGCGCCAGGTTCTTGAAGTCATCCGTGCGGGCGACGAAGTCAGTCTCACAGTTGAGCTCCAACATCACCCCAACCTGGCTGCCATGGTGGATGTAGGCCTCTATCCGTCCCTCGGAAGCGGCCGCCTCGCTCTTCTTCGCGGCCTCAGAGTGGCCCTTCTCACGTAGATGAGAGATGGCCGCCTCAAAATCGCCCGCGGTGGCCTCCAGCGCCTCTCGACAATCGAGCACGCCGGCGCTAGTCGCGTCTCGCAACCGTTTCACCATCGACGTCGTAATTTCCAAGTTGTTCTCCTCGTTCTTGCTGCCAGCTGCATCCGTCAGCGGCGCACCGCGTCTCCTTGTGTCCGTGACAGGCTACTCGGTCGATCCCTCAGCATCCTCGGTCGTCTCTTCTGTCTCTGTTGCTTCTGCCTCCGCGGCTTCGGCCTCCGCTTCCTCTATCTCGCCCTTACCCCTGGCGGACAGCTCTTTGAGTCGGGCCAGCGTGGCAGCGCTGAGGTATTTCTCGTCCTCTAGATCGAGCTCCTCGACCTCTGGCAGTTCCTCTTCTACTTCGTAAGCTTTCCTGCGCGCAATTCCTTCCAGCACAGCATCCGCCAACTGGTGAGTAATCAACCTGATAGCGCGGATGGCATCATCGTTGGCCGGTATAACGTAGTCAATGGGATCTGGATCGCAGTTCGTATCGACCATAGCGATGATGGGGATGCTCAGCTTGTCGGCCTCAGCCACCGCAGTGGCTTCGCGCTTCACATCGACCACGAACAACAGCTCAGGGAGCTCGCGCATCTCTCTGATGCCACCGAATCGCTGGTTCAGCTTCTCGATCTCGCGCTCCTTCTCCAGCGCCTCCTTCTTGGGAAGAAGCTCAAAGTCTCCCCGCTCGCGCCGGGCTTCTAGATTATGCAGGTAGTCAATTCGCTGCCGGATTGTCTGCCAGTTGGTCAGCGTGCCGCCCAGCCAGCGCAAGTTAACGTACGGCATGCCGCAACGGTCTGCCTCTCGAGCGATCGTCGCCTGTGCCTGGCGCTTCGTACCCACAAAGAGAATCGTTCCTCCACCGGCAACCGTATCCGCGATCAGTTCGGTGGCAGCGTCGATCGCCTCAAGCGTCTGCTGCACATCGATGATATGCACCCCTTTGCGATCAGCGAAGATATAGGGGGCCATCTTGGGATGCCAGCGCCGGGTGCGATGTCCGAAGTGCACGCCTGTCTCCAGGAGTGCTTTCATAGAAATGTCAGCCATTATAGGGGATACCTCCTTCTAACCGTTTTTCCTCCGCCTCCATCAGCCCTTGGAGAGACCAAGGTGGCTGGTGCCTTGGCACGGTCTCGCCGGTCAAGAGGCGTGTGTTTTAGTTGATCTTGTGGATTTTACCACAGGGTAGAATTTCGGCAAGTCTACGGGAGCTCGTCTGCCTTGCCCGGCACAGCGAAGCGATAGCCTACTCCGCGGACTGTGTGGAGGTACTTCGGCGAACCCGTGTCTTTCTCGATCGCCTCGCGCACCCAATGGATGTGAACGTCGAGGGTGCGCGTATCGTCGGTGAAGTCTGTGTCCCAGACCCGTTTCATGAGGAACTCGCGAGTCAGAATCTCCCCCGGATGTCGCATGAACAGCTCCAGGAGTTGTGCCTGCTTCGGGGTGAGGTGCGACTCGCGCTCTCCGCGGGTGACCGAGCGGCGCTTTACGTCGAACGCTATCTGGCCCTCAGTCAGCACCTCGCCGTCGGGGGTCGGTAGCAGCCAGGAGATTCGGTTGACCAGCTTCTGCGACGAGAAGGGATGGCGAAGATAGGCTCGTGCTCCGATCTCCTCCGGGGCTTCGTTGCCTTCGTGCAGAAGCAGAACGGGAACGTCGACACCATTGCTGTCCAACGTGTCGCAGAAGCGTCGACGGCTGAAACGGAGAGACGGAGAATCCAACACAATCACCGCCGGTTGAAGCTCGTTGATCTTGGCCAGGGCCTCCCTGCGGGTTCTCGCCGTGACGAGGTCGTACTCCTCGTCCAGTATTGGAGCCAGTCGCTCCCCTGCCGGCTTCCTCCCTTCGACGAGCAAGACTGCGTGTGATGAGGTCACCTGCCTCCCGATCCCCCTTCCGTCACAGGACGGCGTCATGCGCCGGGCCCACTTCGAACCTCGCCTCTCGGTTGCGCGGCGAGCCAGCCTGACTGTACATCTTGAACTGTTGTCGAAACCCATCGCGAGGGGTGTGTTCCAATTCGCTGACGCCCTCGCACAGCAGGAAATCAGCTCCTATTATACTCCATCCTGTAAGTCGTGCAAACCGGGATGCAGTCGCGAGCCACCGAGTTCGCGCGACCTCAAGGGCGCTCTGGCAACGACGCTTGCGACGGCCCGCGGCGGGAGCGCAGCCTGCCTCCCCTATCGACACCCAACGAAGACTTGACCTCCCGGGTGGGCGTGCGTATACTACGCTCGTCGCGCGGAAGCCTCCGAGAAGGCATCGGTGTCGAAGGGAGGATTCCTTGCAGATCGCCACTGGTTTGAGCGGCGGCGGTTGGCTCTGGCCGAACGGCAGTATACTAGGAGAATCCCACACATGACGAAGGTTACCCGGAACCCGACGACGGCCCTCTATCCGGTGCCTGCAGTGCTGGTGAGCTGCGGCGTGGACTCAGAGGCCAATATTATCACGCTGGCCTGGGTCGGCACGCTTTGCTCGGATCCAGCCTTGATTGGAATCGGTGTCCGGCCCAGCCGGCACTCGCACAAGCTGATCGAGGAAGTCCGTCAGTTCGTGGTCAATCTGCCCACGGCGGATCAGGTCGAGTGGGTCGATTACTGCGGCACGGTCTCAGGGCGGGATGAGGACAAGTGGAGTGCCTGTGGTTTCAGTCCAGTCTCTGGGACAGACGTGCAGGTGCCCCTGATTGCCGAGTGTCCTGTCAACATCGAGTGTCGTCTGAGGCAGACGTTCAGGCTCGGCAGCCACGATCTGTTCATCGGTGAGGTAGTAGCCGTGCAGGTGGACGAAGAGGTGCTTGACGAGCGCGGAGAGTTGGACATCGCGAAAGCCCGGCCCCTGGCCTATGTAAATGGCTACTATCGACGAGTGGGAGAACTGCTGGGTAAACACGGGTTCTCCAAGCACCAGTAGACCCAGGTGGGTGAGTCACATGATCACGACCGGGGTCAACCAAATGGAACCCATCCTGGGGTCGGGTTGACCGAGCCTATGCCCCTCGAAGCTGTGCCAGAACCGACTCCGCCAGTGAGCCGCGCGCGTTCGAATATCCTGGTGGGCGTAGACATCGGAGGCACATTCACCGACTTCGTGCTGGATGGCGCCAAGGGCTTGCAGATACACAAGGTCCCGAGCACGCCCGACGACCCTGCAAGGGCCGTACTGCTCGGCCTGAGGGCTCTGCTTCCCGATGGCCTCCACGCCGTCCAGCGCATTGTGCACGGCTCCACCGTGGCTACCAACGCCATCTTGGAGCGCAAGGGAGCGCGGACCGCCTTGATCACCACAGAGGGTTTCCGGGACATCCTTGCCATTGGGCGGCAGGACCGCCCGGAGCTGTACGCCCTGCAGCCCCGGCTTCCAACGGCTCTTATCCCTCGACGCTGGTGCTATGAAGTTCCGGAGCGCCTGGACCCCAGGGGTGAGGTTGTCGTCCCACTGGACGGGAAGGCGCTCGAGGCAATCCTGGAAGATATCGAGCGCGAGGGGATCGACTCTGTGGCGGTCAGCTTCCTCTTTGGCTACGTCAACTCGAGACACGAGCGCGCGGTACGAGACCAGATCGTGGAGCGAGGGCTGCTGGAGCCCCAGCAGATCGCGTTGTCCAGCGATGTGCTGCCCGAGTTCCGCGAGTACGAACGCACCAGCACCGTCGCTCTGGAGGCGTACGTCCGTCCGGTGGTGAACAAGTACCTGCGCCGGCTTGAAGAGCAGCTGCCTGAGACCTGTAAGCTGCGAGTCATGAAGTCTGACGGGGGCATCATGGGTGCTGGACGCGCCCGGGAGCAAGCGATCAACACCGCACTGAGCGGCCCCGCTGCCGGCGTCATCGGCGGATTTCACGTGGCTGAACAGGCAGGTTACCAGAACGTGATCACCCTGGATATGGGGGGTACGTCGACAGACGTCTCCCTCTGCCCGGGTGACTTAGTACGCCGCCCGGAGTCTGAGGTCGGCGGGTTTCCAGTGCGCACAGGCCTTCTCGACATCGAGACAATCGGCGCCGGGGGCGGCTCGATCGCGCAACTGGACAGCGGCGGGATCCTTCGCGTTGGTCCCGAGAGCGCAGGGGCTGACCCGGGCCCGATCGTCTATGGGCTGGGGGGGCGCCGGGTGACGGTCACCGATGCGAACGTTATCCTTGGGCGACTGGACCCGGATTACTTCCTGGGCGGTAGAATGGAGCTCACGTTGAAGCCAGCACGCGAAGCAATGCAGACTCTGGGCGCAAGGATGGGCTTGACCCTGGAGGAGGCAGCGTTGGGGATCATTCGGGTGGTCGACGCCAACATCGACCGGGCTCTGCGGCGGGTGTCGATCGCGAGAGGCCACGATCCTCGTGGCTTCGCCCTGGTCGCCTTTGGAGGTGCTGGTCCGCTTCACGCCTGCGAGGTGGCGGAGCAGTTGGAGATTCCACGCGTGCTCGTCCCACGGCATCCTGGCGTGCTCTGTGCGCTCGGTTTGTTGATGGCTGATGTCGTCCTTGAGCAGAGTGTCTCTGTAATGGAGCCCGTGACCGGCGGCACAGTCCCTCGCCTGGAGGAACGGCTCGATGGGATGGCAGCCAGGGCACGTTTCGATCTGATGGCGGAGGGAGTCGAGGAGGGAGCCACTATCTTGCGCGCCTTGGTGGACGCCCGTTATAAGGGCCAGTCTTATGAGTTGACCATTCCACTCGAGAAAAATCTGGCGGCTGCTTTCCACCGTGCCCATGCAGCCACCTACGGTCACGCGATCCCTGAGCGAACCGTTGAGGTGGTCAACCTGCGGCTGGTGGCGACCGGTCTGCACGACGGCCCCAGCCCGGTGCAGGAACCGATGGTTGCTGATGAGGGGACTGAAGCCCGCATCGGAGACCAGATGGGCTTCCTGGAGGGACTTGGGTTCATGGAAGTCGCTCTGTATGATCGGGAGCGGCTTCGACCAGGAGCCGCGATCACGGGGCCAGCCTTGGTCCTCCAGATGGACAGCACGGTCCACGTCCCGGTGGGTTGGTCGGCGCAGGTGGACGGATACCACAATCTCGTTCTGGAGAGAGTGTAGTGCTGGGAGGCGGCACTTGACTTTGGACGCCATCAGCCTGGCTGTGTTCAAGAATCTGTTCGCATCCGTGGCGGAGGAGATGGGTGTTACACTGCAGCGGGCTAGCTTCAGCCCCAATATCAAGGAACGGCTGGATTTCAGTTGTGCCGTGTTCGACGCCAGAGGACGCATGGTGGCCCAGGCAGCCCACATTCCCGTGCATCTGGGTAGCATGCCGGATTCCGTGGCCTGTGCCTTGGAGGCCTTTGATGGGTTCAGACGCGGAGACGTCATCGTGCTCAACGATCCGTACCGGGGTGGCACGCATCTTCCCGACGTGACCATGGTTTCACCCGTCTTTGTGAGTGACCAGGTGCGCTTTTTCGTTGCCAGTCGAGCGCACCATGCCGACGTCGGCGGGATGGCCCCTGGGTCGATGCCGCTGAGCACGGACCTCTACCAGGAGGGCGTGATTGTTCCACCGGTAAAGCTGGCAGAAGGCGGCGTGCGCAATGAAGGGCTCCTGAAGGTGATAGCGGCCAACAGCCGGGCGCCGAACGAGCGACTGGGGGACCTTGAGGCCCAGTGGGCGGCGCAGCGGGTGGGCGAACGTCGCCTACTCGCATTGGTGGATGCACACGGAGAGGATCGCGTGCAGGAGCACGCGGCTGCCCTGATGGATTACTCCCGACGCGTAACTGAGCGGGCCATCTCCGCTATCCCCGATGGCGTCTACCGTTTCGAGGATTGGCTGGAGGGTGACGGTCAGCGAGAGTTCCGCATCGCCATTCGGGTGACGATCACCGTCCGGGACGCGGCGATGACAGTTGACTTCGCCGGCAGCGCGCCCCAGGTGGCCGGGAATCTGAACGCCGTCGAGGCAGTCGTGCGCTCGGCCACCTGGTACTGCGTGCGCCTGCTGGCGGAGGATGATGTGCCGGTCAACCACGGCTGCTTCCAGCCCGTCGAGGTGCTCGTGCCGCCGCACAGCGTCCTCAATCCTGACTTTCCGGCTGCCGTTGCCATCGGCAACGTCGAGACAAGCCAGCGCATCGTGGACGTCGTGCTTGGCGCGCTGGCGCAGGCGCTGCCAGAGCGCATCCCGGCTGCCAGTCAGGGGACGATGAACAACATTGCCTTCGGCGGCATGACCAGCGAGGGCTCTTTTGTCTTTTACGAGACGATCGGTGGTGGACACGGCGCTGGTCCGTCGGGGGCTGGGGTGAGCGGAAGGCACAGTCACATGACCAATACGCGCAACACCCCGGTCGAGGCGATCGAGCACGATCTCCCGGTGCGCGTCATCTCGTACGCACTGCGCGATGGATCGGGTGGGGAAGGGCGCTTCCGGGGCGGTGACGGCACCCGACGGGCCTATGAGTTCCTCGAGGCGGCCACGGTGACCATCAACAGTGAGCGACGCGCGAGAGGTCCCTACGGATTGCGCGGCGGTGAGTCGGGACAGGCCGGGGTGAACCGACTCATCCGAGATGGCAAGGAGACCATAATCGGGGGAAAGGCGACGCTGCGGGTCATCCCCGGCGATCGCCTCATCATTGAGACGCCAGGCGGAGGGGGCTGGGGAACGCCTCAGGCGATCGGGTGAACCCTCTCCATACGGGAGGATCCGACAGGCTGTTCGCGGGAAGCGTTCGCGCGCTTTCTCACCCGGCCTTCTTTCCGGGCCTGATGTAGCGGGTCTCTCTGTACTCCTCGATTTCGTCCTTGATCTCTTGCTTCATGATGTTTCCCGACACATGCATGATTGTGTCGTCGAAGTCATCATCGATTCCCATGCTGGCCAGGCAGGGGTAATGATGATGGAGTAACCCGGCGAGCTGCTCCGCCTCGTCGGCTGGAACCCCGACCAGTTCCTGGGCGACATACCGTGCACACCCGCAGACGGCGTCCCGGGTTACTTCGATCCCCAAGATGTCGCGGGTCTCCGAATCGACGCGGATCCGAAACCGAGGACGGCCGAAATGACGCGCAAACTCAGCAATCAGAGGGCTGTCATATTCTACACGGTGTCGCCTGAGGTTGAGGTGCGTTTCGGTCAGCGAGCATAGTGGCTTCGGCGTCACGCAGGCGACCCCCATCTCCGCGAGCCAGCGTCGCAGCTGGCGCGCCAATCCCCGCGGTAGCCATTCCTCGCGGTCCACGGGCGCGATGACAGCCTGCGCCCTGGTCCTCCGGACAATCTCCGGGAGCAACTCCGCGACGCCTCTGTGCTCGCCGAAGGAGAGGGTGAGGTCTACCCCGTCTTTCTCCCCCGGCAACGAGTCGGGCAGATGGCCCTCCGGGTAGTCGATGACGGGCGGGTAGAAGGCCGGCGCCTGCCAGGCGTCGATCTCCCACCCATCTGGTGCGTGCGCGCGAATGTTGTTCACGTGTCGCCGCCCGTATTCACCCGTGATGATAGCAAGAACCCGCATATCGGATCGGCTGTCACTCGTCAAGCAGCCGCTTCTCCCCCTTCAGCCCCCGGATATCTGTGACGTCTTGCACCACCTCAAGGGTGCCGCGGTAATCTCCGCGTCCGTCCCGAACGGCGAAATAGCGGATGTGGATAAAGCGGTCACCCACCTGGATCCAGAACTCGGCCACGTCGCGTCGGCCGGCCCGAAAGGCGTCGAGAATCTCCTCCACCCGGTCGACGCTGTCTGGGGGATGGCAGTTCTGTACCTTTCGGCCGATGACCGCCGGCGAGCGCGGAAAGATCCGCTCCCCCATCTGCGTGAAGTAGCGTACGGTATCCTCAGCGTCGACGAAGCTAATCTCGACGGGCAGGTGATTCAGAATCAGATTGACCATCTCCGGCGTGAGTGTGCCCGTGTCCAAGTGAAGCAGCCCACCGGCGGCTCGTGCTTCCTCCCCGGGCTCCAGCGGCGAGACGGCCTCCAGAGCCATCTGTCTTGGCGGCCACTCATCACCGGGTGCCACGTAGCAGTATCCGATCTCGGCGCCCTGCACCCGAACCTGCCACCATTCCTCCCCGCTAAGCTTCTCGAGGCTGGTGGGATACAGGATGTTCTCTTCCTTGTAGAACATCTCCCGGATGGCTGTGGCGAGTGGCTCGAAGACCTCGTCGACCCTCTCGCCAAAGCTGGCTGCGTCACCTGCGGGCCCCTCGTCCAGCAACGTCTCGAGGTCCCTCCACCCCTGCCGAATCTCGTCGTGGATGCCCCACATGACTTTCGACGGCCCCTCGAAGCCGTGCTTCTCCAGGTACGGAAAGAGAACATTCTCCTGGCGAAGATAGTGTCTCTCGTACTCCTGCAATTCCTCCAAGAGTTGCTTGGCTGCGTCCAGGGTTGCGGCGCCCGGAGCGGCCTTGACGGCGTCCAGAGCCGACTCCAGCTCGTCCAACACGCGGCCCGCCGCCGCGTTCTCCGCCAGGAACGTATACACGGGGTGACCGGGTGCCGACTCCGGGCTCTCTTCCTCCTCAAGCGACTCGCGGAACACTGCCACGTGGACGTCGCAAAGCCGTTGGATCTCCGTCGCCGGCATACCTTCCTCGATCAGTTCCTGTTCGATCTCCGCGATCTCCGTCGCCCCCACGTCCTCAAGCAGCGCTGCGAACTGCTCCTTCACTTCCTGCACGCTCTTTCCTTCGTGTAGTTGACGAATGACCTCCTTCAGCCTCTGCTTTCGCTCTGTCGTGTCCTTGATGCCCTTGCTCATCTTCCTCCCTCCTGCGAGATCAGTCGCTGTGGAACGTAGCTGCCAATGATCTCCCGTCTGCCGATTCCAGTTCCCAGATTCCCCGCTTCGCTCGTTGCCTCAGATTGACCTTACCGTGGAATTGAGGCGGCGCTGCTAGGAGGCGTTCCGTGCCGCGACGACGAGATTCGGGCTGCTCTCGACCTCGAAGGGGAGGCCCCCCATGTCGCCGTAGTAGGTGATCTCTCCGAACCCCGCTCGCTGCAGCGCCAGTCCGAGCTCGTCTTTCGTGAGGGGCCACAGCCGGGTTGAGGTGATCTCCTGCCTCCAATGCCTCCCTTGCTCGCGCCTCAGCCGCACTATGTTGAAGGTCAGCAGACCATCAGGGTCGAAGTCGTAGAAGCGAAGGAACAGCCAGTCGGTTCCCTTCTCCTGGTACCCCTGAGGACCCATCCACCGCTCGTGTTCCGCCAGCACGGCGTCGAAGTTCCGGTTCTGGATCAAGAGCAGTGCTCCCGGGCGAAGACAGTCGGCGAAGTCATTCAGGGTCATGGCCAGACCGGGCGGAGTCACGACGTGGGGCAAAGAGTTGCCGAGACACAGCAGCGCGTCGAACCTGGAATCATCGCCAGGTCCCTTCCGTCTCTCGCTGCGTGCGAGGCCGAGGGCCTGAGCCAGTTCTCCGAAGCCCGCCACTTCGAATTGGACCTCTGGTCGCCGGGCGTCGGCCGCGTTGGTGCGCGCACGCTCGATCATGCCCTCGCTTGCGTCCACGCCCACCACGTCGTATCCTCCCCTGGCCAGCGCGATGGCGTGCCTGCCTGTGCCACAAGCAGTATCCAGAACCTGGCGGGCGTCCACGGTCCGCAGCTGACGCTCGATGAACGGCATCTCTGCCGCCAGCCGCTCATCCCAATCAACGAAGCGGTCGTAGTCCGCGCTGAACCCGTCGTACATCGTCACAACATCAGGAGCGCCATATCGCGACCGAAAAGCCCCAGAAGGATGGTCCTCACTCTCGTCTCCGCTTGCGTCGGCACACGTATCGTGCTCTCGCTGTCTGCGCGCCTATCTGACGCGCAGCCGCGTAGCTGTCCGTATGGGTGAATCTCTACCACGGGTGTTGGATCCTCCTCTTACTGACCGTCGCTCTCTTTCGAGGTCAAGCCAAGAGCCCGTGTTCCTGGTGCCGCGCTGCCACCGTATCTGCCAGCCGATCCAGCGCTTCGAGGTCCCCCTCGCGCGGATAGCCTTCGCATAGTACTGGATCCAGGAGCTCCACGTTCAGGTTGGGGATCAACTCTGCAATCTGCTCGACGACGCGCGTGCTCCAGCCGTACGAACCGATCACCGAGGCGAACCGTGCCTTGGGGCGCAGAACGTTCGCCAGATGGGCAGCGTAGACGACGAGCGGATGAGGGCTCACGTGAACCGTCGGCGTGCCGATGATGATCGTACCCGCGTCGACCAAGGCAATCGCCAGTTTCCCGATGTCGGTTGCCGCCAGATCGAACTGGTGGACTTTCACCCCCCGTCCGGCTAGTGCGCCCACCAGATGTTCCACCATCGTCGCGGTGCTGCCGTGCATCGAGACGTACGGGAGCACCACCTCGTTCTTCGCCTTGTCAGAGACCCAGTCGTGGTAGGCATCGACGATGAAGGCGGGTCGATCATAGATGGGACCGTGGCTGGGGGCGATGAGCTGGATGTCGTGGGTCCCGACCTTCTCCAGATTCTTCTGGATGATCCGGCGGAAGGGCATCATGATCTCGGCGTAGTACCGCTTCGCCGCCTCGTACACGCGCCACTCTTCGGTGACGTAGAGATCGGTCGTCGCGAGATGGGACCCGAAGAAGTCGCACGTGAAGAGGATCCGCTCCTCTTCCAGGTAGCTGCACATCGTCTCGGGCCAATGCACCCAAGGCGTGTGGATGAACTCCAGCGTCCGGTCGCCCAGGGAGAGCGTCTCGCCATCGTCTACGGTGATAAATCGCTCTTCCGAAACGGGGAGGAGGTCGATCAGCATATCCTTCCCCTTGGGCGTCGCGACCACTTGCGCATCTGCGTATTTCTCCAGCACCTGAGGGATCGACCCGGCGTGGTCCTGCTCCGCGTGATGGGCGACAACGTAGTCGATCTGGGGCACGTCCTCCAGCTGGACCATCAACACATCCGTCATCGCGGGGTCCACTGTGTCTAGCAGGGCCGTCTCCGTGCTCCCCTCAACCAGATACGCATTATAGCTGGTGCCGTCGGGCAGCGGGATGAGGGAATCAAACAGGCGTCGATCCCAGTCCACGGCGCCCATCCAGTGCACACCGTCAACAACTTTCCTTGCCTTCATTCTTCACTCACCTCCATAGACGCGCGCAACGTCTGTTTGGGCGACCCGGCGACCGCGACGACCCACGGGAGAAGCGCAGCCCGACTCCCGGCGATACAGTGCCCTCTTGTCGCGGTGTTGGAATTGTGTCATTCTCCCTTCATCATGGCCGCAATATCATCGTCCACGGATCCGATCGGCTTGATGTCGAACTCGTCCACCAAGACCTTCGCCACATTGGCAGATAGGAAGGCTGGCAGGGTGGGTCCGAGGCGAATGCCTTTGACACCGACGAACAGAAGGGCCAGTAGAACGGCTACGGCCTTCTGCTCGTACCAGGCGATATTGTAGGAGATAGGGAGCTCATTGATGTCGTCCAGCTCCAGTGCCTCTTTGAGGTTCAGGGCAATCACCGCCAGAGAATACGAATCATTGCACTGACCCGCATCCAGTACGCGAGGAATGCCGCCGATGTCGCCCAGGTCCAGCTTGTTGTAACGATACTTGGCGCATCCGGCTGTGAGGATCACGGTGTCCTGGGAGAGATTCTTCGCCACCTCGGTATAGTAATCGCGGGTCCTGTGCCTTCCGTCGCAACCACCCATGACCACAAATCGCTTGATGGCTCCTGACTTCACCGCGTCGATCACCTTGTCGGCCAGGACCAGAACCTGGTTGTGGGCGAATCCACCCACGATCTTGCCAGATTCGA
>CAYMHT010000017.1:0-36080 GCA_964390305.1 uncultured Anaerolineales bacterium | reverse complement strand
CCAGCGTGCCAGAGCTAAGCCGTTGTGCTACGCTGCCGTCTCCAAGGTCTCCCGGGCCGCCCGGAGAATTCGCTGGGCGCTCGGTAGATACGCCTTTTCGTACGCAAACAGCGGGATCACCACGTCGTAGCCGGTCACGCGGCGGATCGGTGCCTCGAGGTACCAGAACGACTTCTCCACCAGCCGTGCCACAATCTCTGCACCAGGACCGAAGCTGCGCGGCGCCTCGTGGACGATCACGGCCCGCCCGGTCTTCTCCACCGACCGCGCGAAGGTCTCGTGGTCCAGAGGCGCGATTGTCAAGACGTCGATCACCTCGGCCTCAACCCCGTCCTCCTCCAGTCTCTCTGCCGCATCGAGGGTTGGACGCATCATGGCCCCGTACGAGATCATCGTGATGTCGCCCCCTTCGCGCACGACCTGGGCCTTGCCAATGGGCCACGTCTCCTCGTCCTCCGGTACCTCCTCACGGAAGGCGCGGTAGACCGCCTTCGGCTCGTAGAAGACCACGGGATCAGGATCACGAATGGCACTGACCAGAAGAGCCCGGGCGTTGCGCGGGCCGGAGGGAATCACCATCTTCAGGCCAGGTGTGTGCGCCCAATAGGCCTCGCGACTCTCAGAGTGATGCTCCAGGGCTCGAACTCCACCGCTGAAGGGGGTGCGCAACACCATCGGCACGGTGTAGGCTCCCCGTGTACGCCATCGCATGCGCGCAGCGTGCGCCTCCAGCTGCTGGAAGGCCAGATAGCTGAAGCCAGAGAACTGGATCTCGCAGACTGGCCTCAACCCATAGATGGCCATACCGATCGATGTGCCGACGATTCCCGCCTCGGCCAGGGGAGTATCGATGACCCGTTCTTCGCCAAACTCCTCGTAGAGGCCTTGCGTCACCCGAAACACCCCACCGTCGACCCCGACGTCCTCGCCCAGAACGATGACCCGATCGTCCTTCTCCATCTGCTGGTGAAGCGCGGTGTTGAGCGCATCGACCATCGTCATCTTAGGCATCGTCTCCCTCCTTCGCCTCCAGCTCCGCTGCCAGCTCGTCCCGTTGCTCCTGGAGGTATGGGGGCATCTCGGCGTACATATGCTCGAACATCGTCAGCTCCTGATCGCCGAGCTCCTTCATCCGCTGTTCGGCGCGATCCACCGCATCCTGAATCTCGGCCTTGATCTCCTGCTCAATTTCGTCGATATCGTCGTCCGAGAGCAGATCCCTCGCCTTCAAGTAGTTCTGGAAGCGATGGATCGGTTCCCTTCTCCGCCACTTCTCGACCTCCTCTTCGTCCCGGTAGCGGGTGGGGTCGTCAGCCGTGGTATGCATGGAAAGGCGATAGGTGATGCACTCGATCATCGTTGGCCCGTCGCCCGAGCGCGCGCGCTCGGCGGCCTCCTCGGCGACCAGATAAACAGCCAGAACGTCGTTTCCATCCACCTGCCGCCCAGGCACCCCGTAGGCCAGCGCCTTCTGCGCCAGCGTCTTCGCGTTCGTCTGACGGTAGCGCGGAACTGAGATCGCCCACTGATTGTTCTGACAGACGAAGATGGTGGGCGTCTGAAACACCCCCGCGAAGTTCATGGCCTCGTGGAAATCACCCTCGGACGTCGCACCGTCCCCGAAGAACGTCACCACCACGTCGTCTTTGCCACGGTATCTGATCCCGTAGGAGAGACCGACGGCGTGAAGCGGCTGCGTACCGACGGGCACGGCGACTGGCAGGTTCCTTGTATCAACCGGGAGCTCGTTGCCCTGATAGAACCCTCCGTAAGCCAGCAGGAAGCTCTCCATGGACTGCCCGCGCCAAAGGGACGCCCCCTGCTCGCGGAACGAGGGCACCATCCAGTCCGAGTCTCGCAGCGCCGCCACAATGCCGATCTGCGCTGCCTCCTGACCCTGGATCGGGGCGAAGGTTCCGATGCGTCCCTGACGCTGCAGCTGGAGCATCCGTTCGTCGAACCGCCGCGCCAGGAGCATCGTTCGGTGTATCCGGAGCAGACGATCGTCGGGGATGTCTGGTTCAAAGTCCTCATCCAACAGCTTCCCGTCCTCGTCCAGAATGGAGACGTACTCCACATGATAGGGAAGATCGACGACTTCTCTGGGCATCAATGTCCTCCTTTACTCCTCGGTTCCAGAGCGGCTGTTCAGTGAAGAATAGAAGGGTATCCAGCTGCTTTCGTTCACGTGGACCGGACCAGCCGCGTCTCCGTCTGCGGCGCCGTCAGCATCGTCACCGCTTCCTGCCCCAGCGGTCGGATCTGGAGGGCCGGCACGAGCTCCCCGTGGCTTGTGAGCGACGCATCCCGACCCAAGCTGCTCAGGGGTCGCATCGAGGGCAACCCGGCATCGCCTCCTACAGACGCCCATCTCCTCTGTTGACACGCGTGCCCCTTCTCACTGGGTATGGGCAGCGTAGCACCCCCAGAAAAAAGCACCGACCGCCGTGCAACGGAGTCCGCTAGGTTTGGAACTCGAACGCACGGATCGTATCAACGTCGCTCAGCCCCCAGGGGCCCCACGTGTGCACGCTGGAATCGAGCGCTGTGCCTATTCTAGCATACAAAGCCCGAGGGAGCTGTCGACCTGGGTTGAGACTCCATTTGACTTCGGTTTGAAAGAGTTGGAATCCGGTTGGACCCCCAAGCCGGCCCAAGGAGATCACAGGATCACGATTCGATAGTCAGCCTCCATATACGGCGCCAGGCTGACGTGACCAGAGGCATCGTACACCAGACGAAGTCCCTCTTCAGCCGCTGCCTCCACGGCCTGTGCTTGCACGGCACAGGCTTTGCACACCGCATCGATCAACTCCATCTCTTTGGCTCTCCTGTATAGTCGATGACGCCCGTGTTCGGGATCAGGGAGTTCCAACAGCCAGTGGGGGGCCTCGCCTTCAAAGACGATCTTGGCGTCGCCACCGCGTCCCGCGATGTCCAACGCCCAAAGCAGTGTGTGAACCATCCGGCAGGGCATATCCAGACCGCCCATCAGTACAAGGAGGATCTTGTCACTCATCTCGAAAAGCCTCGTCCCACCCCTTTATGACCAAGCCGTCACGGCATCAGGCCCAGGGTTGATGACAATGGAGCTAAGCAGGTCTTCCGACGACGGTCATGTAGACGGTACTCTCCTCGATGCCATCGACACCGACCAGATCATTCGCCTCGGCATCGTAGAGTGCGCCAATCTGGCAACTCCCGAGATCCAGGGCGACTGCTGCCAGCGCAAGGTTCTGAGCAATGTGTCCGGCATCCAGGTAGACGTAGCGGTAGGCTCGCTCCCCGTACTTCCACTTGGACCGCTGGAACACCGCGGTCCAGACGAAGACAACGTTTGCACGAGCCGCGATCCGCTGATCAAGCGCCGCGCCAGCGACCTCTGCGCGGAAATCGCCCAGCTTCAGTTGCTCCAGCCGGTGATGCTCGACGTCATAGTGATAGACCCCCGCGTCGACGCCCTCCACTTCGTGAACCACCAGGTAGGTCTCGACGGGATACAGAGCCCCGGCGGAGGGGGCGGTACGGAAGTCGACGCCGCTGGCCTCCCGGGTGATGCCCTGGGTGGCCCACAGCAACTGGGAGAGCTCTGACTCCTTCAAGGGAACATCCCGGAAGCGCCGCCGACTCCGCCGCCGGCGCAACGCCTCCCAAAGGGGCGCGCCCCCCTCAGCCGTCGGTTCGCTCAGCGCCACGGACGGCGCCTCAGGATAACGTTTGTACGTGGGAGGCTTGCGAGCCCAATCGAGGCGCCTCCCACGAAGTTCACCCCGCCTGTACTTCGTCCGCCGCTGAAACTTATCTCCAACCTCTGGCTCTGCCATAGGATATCGGTTCACCCTCGTAACGCCGCCACCAGCGCATCCGCCGAAAGGCCGGTTCAACGGCGTGCCAACGATGGATGCACAAGCCAACGTCCCTCCAGAGGGCAAGGCACGCCGGGACGTCCTGGCCGCCGACAGACCGCTCTCAAGAGTCTCGTGCAAAGGCGACTTTGGCCAGAGGGCAGTTCGGGAGACGCGCGCTCATCACCGCTTCAGCGACACGTCCTGACCTCGATCGGACTGCCATCCCCCGGCCGCGCTCTCACGATGCTCTCGTGCGCTTCCTCATCGTTCGCCAGGCTGTTGAATAGCTCCTTGCCTTTAGGGTCTTCCGTCTCCTCAGCAGCTCGCCGATAGAAACGATAGCCGCTCTGCTCCACGCGGATGGCGATCTTCAGCGCCTCGACAGCCCTTCTGACATCTGCTTCCATGGGTTTTCACCGCTGATGGGATCGTGAGACCGTTGCGGGCTCCAAAGGCCCGACGGCTCTTCCCAGGCGCGCTACCCAATGAAGAAGGGGTACTCCTCGCTGTCCCACCAGGTCTGGTTTTCGCTCAGATACTCGCGGGTGTTGTCGAGAAGCTCGTAGTGACGCTCTTCCTGCTCAACGAGGAACTCAAAGGCCTCGCGAGCGCGCTCGTCGTCGGCCTCCTCTGCGCCCTGAAGGTAAAGATCGCGGGTGATATCCTCGGTCTCCAGCCCGAAATCCAGGGCGGCCAGGTCCCCCTCCAGCGACACGTCTCGTTCAGCGGTGAAGACAGGCAGCTGGTACTCCTCCGGCGGTTCCTCGCCTGGGAGGTCAGGATCGGCCGGGTCCAGGTCGAAGGCCTGCTCCATGGCCTCATCGTAGGGGAGGCAGTCCCCGTCCTGCTCCAGGGCTTCATACTCGGCCAAGAGAAGCTTGAGGTGGTCCACCTCCTGATTGGCGAGATCGCGGAACATGGCCGCGCCGCGCCCGCCAGAGGCCCTCTCCGCGGCTTGCATATAGAACTTGTAGCCATCTCGCTCGAGGCTCATACCCCGGCGAAGAATGCCTTTCGGTGAATTCCAGTTCATTCTGTCCTCCTTGCCACGTAGCTTTCCTTATCCGATCTCGGTCTCGCGGGCGCCTCGTTGGAACCGTGTGTCGCGAGGCCGTCGTAGGCTCAACTTCGGACACTGAGTAGGGTTAGGGAAAGATGCCACGGCCCGTGTACACCTTCTCCAGACGCGAGAGCGCCACGATGTAGGCCGCCGTTCGCCAGTCGACACCGAACTTCGTCGCGGCCTCGCGGACCCTCTCATAGGCATCAATCATGATCTTGAAGAGCTTTGCATCCACCTGTTCCAAGTCCCAGAACTCGCTGCGCTTGTTCTGGAGCCACTCAAAATAACTGACGATCACGCCCCCAGCGTTACAGAGGATGTCAGGCAGTACTTCGATCCCTTTGTTCTGCAGAATCCGCCCCCCCGCGAGGCTCGTCGGCCCATTCGCGCCCTCCGCTACCAGGAGGACGTTCAGGAGCGGTGCTGTCTCTGAAGTGATCTGATTTTCCAGGGCAGCCGGCACAAAGACGTCCGCGTCGGTGTTCATGAATGTCTCGTGATCCACGCCAGAGCCAGCCGGATAGCCAGCGATGACCCCCTCCGTCGCAACGTGCTCAGCCAACTCGTCGGGGTCGATGCCGTCCAGATTGACGATGGCGCCACTGACATCCTCAACTGCCACGAGTCTGGCTCCCGAGGGCTTCAATAAGCGCGCGGTCCAGGAGCCGACGTTGCCGAAGCCCTGAACGAAGTAGGTTGCTCCCTCCAGGTTGAAATCCCGATCCTCAGCCCATCTTCTGATGAGGAACACGATCCCTTGCCCAGTGGCCTTATCGCGTCCTACACTACCGCCTAGCTCAACCGGCTTACCAGTTACCACGTGGAGGGACCGATTTCGCTCTTGAGGGCGCAAGGTGGAGAGATACGTGTCGAGGATCCAAGCCATGATCTGAGGATCCGTGTTCACGTCCGGCGCAGGGATGTCGTAATCCGGACCGATGTTGCTCCCCAAGGCGAAAGTGAAGCGTCGGGTGATGCGCTCCAACTCGCTTGTGGAGTGTTTCGACGGATCAAGCCGCACGCCGCCTTTGGCGCCTCCCATAGGAACGTTGGTCACTGCCGTTTTCCATGTCATCCACGCCGCCAGCGCTCGCATCTCGTCCACATCGACGGCGGGATGATAACGAAGACCCCCCTTGAAGGGCCCCAGCGCATTGTTGTGCTGCACCCGATACCCTGTGAACATCTCGATCCTGCCATCGTCCATCTTCACCGGGAAGTTGACCGTGATCTCATTCATGGTTTCCCGGAGGATCTTGCGGACGTCCGGATCAAGCTCCACCAGGTCGGCAGCGTTGCTAAAGCGCTTAGCTACTATCTCGTAGAGACTTGCCTTCTCCACTATCTGTGTCTCCTCTTCATTCGTCGACAGGCTGAGCCTGGTCATTCGGCCGCCATCCCTTTAGCCGAGAGCTATGATGCCTACGGAACTTGGCAACCTTCGGCGAAATCACCGCCCGGCAGTAGGGCTGCCGCGGGTTCTGCTCGAAGTATCTCTGGTGATACGGCTCCGCCTCATAGAAAGCCTCAAACGGCTCTACCTGCGTCACAATCGGCCTATCCCAGAGTTCCGCCTCGTTCAGTCCATCAATGACCTCTTCAGCGATCCGCCTCTGTCGCGCATCGTGATAGAATATCACAGAACGATACTGAGGGCCCACGTCGGCACCCTGTCGATTCAACGTCGTGGGATCGTGGACGTCGAAGAAGATGTCCAGAATCTCGCGGAAAGAAATGATCCGCGGATCGAACGTGACCTGCACGACCTCCGCATGCCCCGTCTCTCCCGTGCAGACCTGCTCGTAGGATGGGCTTGGAACGCTGCCGCCTGAATAGCCAGCCACGACCCTCTCCACACCCCGGAGCTGGTCGAAGACAGCCTCCAGACACCAGAAGCAACCGCCACCGAGCGTCGCGATCTCTAGGGCGGACCCGTCTGACGATTGTCCTACTTCTTGACTCACTGCGGGAACCTCCAGATATCAATCGCTGCCGGTATACCCAAACCGACGCGCAGGACCCAACGCACAGCCCTGGTCGGCGCGGAATTGGCAAACTGAACCACGGCTATCTGCTCTATTTCCCTTACCACGGAATCACCCGCCAGGCATCTACGTCGAGCTGGCTTCCCCTTGAGCAACGCCCGGAATGTGAAAGCCACATGCCTCAAGCTGCTCGAGCAGATCCTGTGGGGAGGGATGCCACTGGCCCGCCTTGCGGTAGCAGTCCTGAGCCAGGTAACCCTCGTCCATCGACGCCCTCCACGTCTTGCTCAACTGACATCGGGAGCCCATCGACGTCGGGCTCACCTGGGACACGCCACACACACGCGCATCGCGCCGTCCGCGTCACCAGAAACGATCGAAACGGTCTTGTGTGGCCTTGCAGATGGGGCAGCGACCGGGCGGGTGCTCCCTGGCGCAGAGGTACCCACAGACCCGGCAGCGCCAGACGGGCATCGTCTCCTGCCCCTCGTCAGCTTCCCGACCCGGTTCAGGCGGCGCTGGAGCAGGCGTCTCCTGGGGACGCTCGCCCTCCGGCGGGCGACGTTCGGGAATTGACTCCAGCTCCCTTTCGTTCTCCAGTACCTCCTCAGAGACGTACAGCGCGCAGTAGCACGCGCCCCAGTCGAGCAGATCGGCGTCCCGGTAATCACATGGACAGATGATATCCAGATCCTTCTGCCTGTCTCCAGACGCCAGGCGACATGGACACGCCCAGTAGCCATAGCGCTTCTCATTGACCAGCAGGCCTCTCACCAGATCCTTGGTGAACGCAACGTCGGGATTGAGGTGATAGCCGGCCGCTTCTGCCTCCCGATCAAGCCTCTCATAGAGGGCAGCGATCTCCTCCTGCGTGACAGCGTCAGCCGCGTTCTCTTCCTCGTTCACAGCCCCAAGGCCTCCTTGATCTCTTCCGGTTTGTAGCCCACTACACATCGCTTCCCATCCACGACAAGAGTGGGGAAGGAGCCTGCCCGATTCCATTCGCGGACTCGTTTGATGGCTTCTCGGCGCTCATCACCCCTTAACAGATCGACGTAGATGAAATCGAAGGCCACGTCGTTCTCCTCCAGGAGCTCCCGGGTCCGCTTGCACCAGACGCAGGTGGACAATCCGTAGAACGTCACCGATCCCTTGTCTTGAGATCCTGATACACTGCCGCAGGCTTTCACCATATATGGCTTCTCCTTGTTCGCTGCAAGCTGCTGTGGGAACCATCTTGAAATGGTGTCTCCGCCGGAGATGATTCGCCCGGGTTGGAGCCTTCCATCAGCGACTATCTGTTCCGCTCAGATGAATAACGTTACCTTGGAGTCTCGGGCTGCCTGGATGTAGGTGCCCACAGCGCAGTACTCGTCAATGAATTCCTGCTCCAGGTCCTCGGGGCGAATGCCCATGATCTCCATCGTCATGTCGCACGCCATGACGTGACCACCGAGCTCTTTGAAGTCCTCAAGGAGCTTTCGCAGTGAGGCCACGTTGGCCGCCTTCATGCGTCGCTTGATCATCCACTTGCCGAGGCCCAGGAAATGCATCCTGGAGAGAGGGCCCTCCTCCAAGGCGCCTTTCTTCAGGCGCTGCAGCCCCCAGAACGTGAAGTAGATGTAGGCCTCCATGCCCATCGCCAGCGCGCCGTTACCAATGATCAGCGCACTGTACAGCTTGTCCATCTCTCCACTGTGGAGGATGATTGTCGTTCGCTCGACTTGCTTCCTCTCCTCTTCCATATCCACTCCCGAAGGCGGGTACTTCAGCGTCCGCTTCCTTGCGGCCCCAACCAGATGCTGCCAATTCCATCCGCTGCTGAAAGGGTTGACGGACCTCCGTCTGCCTGAACACTCCTGAGGAGCGCCTCCTTTCCTCTCTACTCCAAGGGGCAACTCACCGATGACCACCCGGCCAGCCCACCCAGGACAACGGTCAGATCGTCGTAGCCAGCGCGCTGAAGCAAGCTGGCGGCTATCATAGAACGAAGGCCGCTGCCGCAGAAGACGTAGACGTGCTGCCCCTGGAGCACCTCGTCCATGCGTTCGGGGAGTTGCGTGAGATGCACGTGGTGAGCTGTCGGAATCTCGCTCCGCTCGACCTCCCCGTCGCTACGGACGTCTAGGATCCAGGGCTCTTCGTCCTGATCGAGCCGCTCACACAGCTCCTGCACGGTGACCGTCTCGATGCCCTCGCTGTCCAGGCCGGCTGTATGCCAGGCAAGCATGCCCCCAGCCAGAAACCCCGCCACGTCGTCGTACCCCATACGAGCCAGATAGCGGACAGGTTGGGTCACATCGCTGGTCTCCGTCACCAGCAGAATGGGCCTTTCGTAAGAGAGGAACCAACCGGCAAAGCTTGGCAGGCGTGCCTCCGGTATGGACAGGGCACCGGGCACGTGCGCGGCCCCAAATCCCAGTTCCATCCTCGTATCAACGACCTGAGCCTCCGTCGCTTGGGCGGCGAACTCGTAAGGGCGCAACGGCGGAACCGCCGGCAACGAACCGATCACCGTCGGACCCTCCAGGTTAAGCACCTCCATCATGCTAAAGTACGGCGGATACTCCAGCAGGTCCCCTACGTTGGCCACGAACGCCCCCTTCTCGGTGTGCTGAAGGTGGGGATTATACTTTCTCTCCAGCCCAATCGTAGTCCAGTTTCGCTCGGCAATCGCAGCGCCGCATGCAGAGCCTGCACCGTGAGCGGGACAGACGATCACCTCATCGCCCAGCGGAAGGATCCTGTCGAACAGGCTGTCGTAGAGCAGGCCCGTCATCTCGTCAAGCCGATCTCGGCCGTAGAAATCTGTGCGCCCTACGCCGCCCGCGAAGAGTGCGTCTCCGGTGAAGATCACCCACGGTGCCCCATCGGGGTCGTGGAGAAGATAGCTCATATGGCCAAGCGTATGCCCTGGCGTGTGCAGCGCTCTTAGGTCGAGTTGCCCAAGGCTCACCGTCTCACCGTCCATAATCGGCTCACCGTAGCCGTAATCCAGGTCGTCCTTGCCCGAGTGCAGCACTGTCGCATCGGCGATATCGGCGAGCTCAAGGGAGCCAATGACGTAGTCCTCGTTCCGGTGGGTCTCCAGGACGTACTTGACCCGCATCCCCGCCTGAGTCGCCCTGTCGATGTAGACCCTGGCATCTCGCCGCGGGTCGATGACGGCGGCCTCGTTGCCGTCGCCGACCAAATACGAATAATGGGCCAACCCCTCAGACTCAAAACGCTCAAAAAGCACCTTTTTCCTCCTTACCGATCAGTCTGACTCGAGCAACGACTCGTCAGATCTGGCCCATGAATCTCCTGACGTGGTAATCCCACTCGCGGGTCTCCAGCTCCACCTCCACCTCATCTTCCTCTCGAGTCGCCGCCACAGACACGTGCCCCCCTCCACCCTCGAAGGTGACGCAGCAAGGGTTCTCCCTGGTGACGGAAAGACCAAGGCCATCCTCGCCGAAGTAGTCGATCGCCTGTTCCACAATAGCCTCGGGATCCCTCTTCGTCTTCACACTGTAAAGGGCCATGTTCAAACTCCTCTCTTACTCAGGCAACTCCAATTCGGTCAGGACGCCATGCAGCACGGAGGCGGATTCTTCCAACGCATCGACCTCTGCCTTATCCAGTGCAAGATGCATCACGCGTTCCACACCGCCGCGCCCGACGACCGCTGGCAGACTCAAGTAGACGTGCTCAATTCCATAGAACCCGGGCACCAGATTGGAGACGGAAAGGACAGTGCGCTGATCGCGCAGGATGCTCTCCACAATGCGCACCAAGGCGACGGCTACGGCGTAGTAGGTCGCGCCGTTGCGCTCAATGACCTCGTAGGCCGCGTCGCGCACCTGGTGAGCCATGCGGTCACGGACATCGTCGCCGAACCCGCATGCCTCTCGACGGCAGTACTCATCCAAGCGCATCCCCGCCACGTTCGCCGCCTCGACAACAGCCACCTTCCGGGGGTGGGGCGCACGTGGTCCTACGTCGTCACCGCTCATACCTTCTTCCGTGGAATCGGCAGCGTCAGCGTCGGATGCAGATCCTCCAGTTGTCGTCCGTGCCCTCAACGCACACCAGCTCCAACCCCAGCGCCTTGACCGCCATAGGAATCTCTTCCTTCGACGCGGGATGCGTTCCCACCACCTCCACGACATCGCCTGGCTCCGCTTTGCGAAGCGCCTTGCGGACCTCCACCAGAGGGACAGGGCAGGTCTGACCGCGGCAGTCCACCTGGATATCGGGGTCCAGGGGGCACGCTGCGTCGTTCGTATCTACCTTGATCTGGGCCATCATATCATCCTCTCTCCGCGACGAAGTCGATCACGACCTCCTCTACGTCCCAACGGTGCGCCAGCTTCTCCAGAATCTCGTGCCGGATATTGCTGGCAAACTGATGGCCTTCAGGAAGGTCGATAGCCACGTGCACGACACCGTCGGAGACCTCGATGCCCTTCACGAGGTCTGTACGGACCAGATCCAGGCCGACCATCGGGTTCATGACCCGCTTCAGCCGCCTGCGTACCAGTGCCTCTGTCGTCGGCTCGCGCTCCTTAACCAACCCATGACGTTCCTCGTAGTTCCGGATCGCCGCGCGCAGCGCATCAACGGCCAGCACTGAGCAGTGGGTCTTAATGGACGGCAAGCCTCCCAAGGCCTCGGAGGCTTCCTGCCAGGTGATCTGTTTGGCCTCCTCCAACGTCTTGCCCTTCGCGAGGTCGGTGATGATGGACCCGGTAGCAATGTTGGAAGCGCAACCGTAGGACTCAAACTTGACGTCCTCGATCCGCTTTGTCTCCGCGTCCACCTTCAAATAGACGGCCACCATGTCCCCACATGCGGGGCTCCCCTCAGTCGCCTCGGCGTCGGGATTCTCTATCTGCCCCACGTTGTGGGGATTGCGAAAGTGCTCCATCACAATGTCACTGTATGGGAGCGGCATCCTCCCACCTCCTTCATCATCTGGACCCAGCGTCCTAAAAGGGCCGTAACCCTTCAGAGAAGCAGATCGGGCCCATCAACCCATCTCATTCGGCCCCGCGTTGCCCCAACTCCCTGTCGAGCATCATCAGGCCCTGGTCCACGTCGCCGATGCGCTTCAGCGTATCTAAGATCTGGGACGCGCTGTCCTCCTCTTCGACTTGCTCCTCGATGAACCAGTGCAACATCACCTGAGCTGGGTAGTCTTTCTGCTCCAGCGCCAGTTCGTACAGGTCGTGGATCAGTGCCGTCACCTTTTGCTCGTGCTCATACGTCGTCTCAAAAGCCGCACGGGGCGATTCGAACTCAAGGGGCGGCTGCTGAATCGCCCGCAGCTCCACCCGTCCGCCACGCTCATTGATGAAGTCGAAGAACTTCATCGCGTGCGCCACCTCCTCCCCGCTCTGGGCGCGCATCCACGCGGCAAAGCCCGGCAGACTGCTGGCTTCGAAGTACGCCGCCATCGAAAGGTACAGGTACGCAGAGTAGAGCTCATCCTTGATCTGTTCATTCATCGCGTCTTGCATCGCTTTGCTCAACACCTTGTTTTCCTCCCTTCTAGCGCATAGCTAGCGCCTACGATCGACTTTTCCCCAGCGGGCTGATCCGTCTCAGATCCTCGACCACCTCGCTGATCGCCTCGCTCACCGCGTCCACATCTTCCTCCTCATTGTAGCGCCCGAATGTGAAGCGAACTGACCCGTGGGCCCTCTCGTGATCGCCCCCTATGCCCAAGATGACGTGGCTCGCCTCCAGCGATCTGCTAAAGCAAGCGGAGCCTGTACTGACAGCAAAACCACGCATGTCCAGGTGGAGTAGAAGCGACTCGCCCTCCACAAAGCGGAAGGAGATGTTGGCGTTGTGGGGCAGGCGGTGAACCGGGTGTCCATTGAGGCGCGTGTGGGGAATCTGGAGCAGCTTGTCGATCAACCGATCCCGCAGCTGTTGCAGGCGCAGCGTCTCCTCGGATGTGGCCAGCTCCACGGCCTTCGCGAACCCGACGGCTCCGGGGATGTTCTCCACCCCCGGACGCAGATTGAACTCCTGGAACCCCCCATCCATCCACTTCTTGAAGGGGGTCCCGTCTCGCACGAACAGCCCGCCAATGCCCTTCGGCCCGTGAATGGTGTGGGCAGCGATGGTGACCAGATCCACAGGCACCTCTCTGACGTCCAGAGGGACACGAGTGAAGCTGTGCGTGGCGTCCGTGTGGAACAGGACCTCGTTCTCGCGACAGATCTCGGCGATGGCCTGGAGATCCTGGGTCGTGCCGATTTCCTGATTGCCCGCCTGGATGGAGACGAGCGTCGTCTCCGGTGTCACAATCTGGCGCAGGTGGTCGAGGTCGACCCGACCGGTCTCGTCGACTCGCACCTCGGTCACCGGATAGCTCTGTTTCGCCAACCGGCGCGCGCTATGGAGCACGGGGAAGTCCTCGAGCGGGGTGATCACAATATGGCCCCTCCCCTCCCCTGTCCCCTGCGCGACGCCCTTCAGGGCCAAGTTGCTGGATTCCGTGCTACCCGAGGTGAAGATCAGCTCGTCGGGTTGAGCCCCAATCCTGGCAGCAATCTGAGAACGGGCTTCTTCCAAAGCATCTCTGGCGTCAATACCGAGCGAGTAGCCAAACTGGGACGTCGCAACAGCATAGAGAGTGAAGAAGTAAGGCTTCATCGCCTCCAGGACCCTCTCATCCAGGCGGGTCGCAGCAGCGTTGTCCAGGTAGACGACGTCCTCAAACACTACAGGCTCCTTTCGCATCGTTCCCGACTCCCAGTCACCGGACGACGGAGACCCCAAGCCTATCACGACACGAGATATTATACCCTATTTGTTGAATAAAGTCAATGGCTATCTATTTAAAACACCCGCGCGCTCTGGGCGAAACCGCAGGGCTGCGTCGTGGTGGCTGGGCTAAACAGCGCCGTAGATCGCGATTCGCTCGCCGTTGATCGAAGCCGCGGCATCGCTGCATAGGAAACGCATCGTGGCCGCGATATCCTCCGGCGGTACCCACTTACCGGTGTCGGCACTGGACATCATGCGGCGGTTGGCCGGCGTATTGATGATGCTGGGCAGAATCACGTTGGCGGTGACACCGGATCCCTTGACCTCTGCCCCGATGACCTCTGTGAGCGTGATGACGCCCATCTTGGCGACCGCGTAGCCAACCTGTTTAGAGCGCACCGTGACCGCCGTCTTGGAGCTGGTGTGGACAATGCGGCCCCAGCCAGACGTTAACATGTGCGGCAAGACGGCCCGAGAGAGCAAGAAGGCCGACCGCAGGTTGAGCGAGAGCATCCAGTCCCACTGATCCACCGGGGTTTCGGCCACGGTCTTCCCCCCGCCCCACCCACCAATCGTGTTCAGAAGCACGTGAAGGCCGTTGAAACGCGCCACAACCCTGGAGACGAGATCCTCGACGCTCTCAGGATCCGTCGCGTCGACCGTAGACAGGAAGACGCGCTCATCCGGCAAGCTCAGCTCGTCAACCAGTTCGTCCAACGCCTCCGCCGACGTGCTCGTCAGGGCGAGATGAGCCTCGGTCTTCGCAAACTCCCGCGCCACCGCGGATCCCAGAGCACCGGTAGCACCGCCGATCAGAATGACCCGACTGCGCAAAGCATCTGCCATGCCGTCCTCCCGTCTTAATCCACTCCCTTGATGGTTCGCCCGAACTCGGCGCCAAACGCCTCGCCGTGCCGCAGATCCTCGTCCGTCGGCCCCCCATTGAACTCAAAGGGATCCGTGATCTCCCATTTGAGTTGATCAACGAAGCTCTCAAACTCGCGCTGAGCCCCGCCGCTCCATCCATAGCTGCCAAAGTGGGTCGCGATCTTATTCCGAATCCGCTTTGTGCTCGCCATGCTCAATACCTGCGCGACCGGCGGGAAGAGCCCCCCTTCGTACGTGGGGGCACCTACCATCACGCCGCGCTTCGTCCAGAGCGAAGGGAGGATGTAGCTGACGTGCGCGCGTGTGGCATCAAAGATGTCCACCGACACACCCTCGCTCGAGATTCCCTGAGCCACGGCGTTCATCATCTCCTCGGTGTTCCCGTACATCGTGCCGTAGACCAGGGTCACACCTGGCTCGCCCGGTTCGCTGGCGTATTGAGCCCATTTCCGGTAAAGCTCGACAATGCGCTCTGGATTCTCGCGCCAGATCAATCCATGCGAAGGGGCAATCGTGGAAACGGGAAGCCCCTCGAGCTTCGCGATGGCCTGAAGAACCGGGCGGCTGAACACGGACACGATATTGACGTAGTAGCGAAGTGCCTCCTTCTCATAGAAGCCGAGATCCGTGCATTGATCGTCGAAGATACCACCTCGCAGGGCCCCGTAACCGCCAAAGGCATCACAGGAGAACAGAATCTCCTCCTCCTCCAGATAGGTCATCATCGTCTCCGGCCAGTGGACGAAGGGCGTGTCGAAGAAGCGCAGCGTGCACTCCCCAAGCGAGAGCGTATCGCCGTCCCCGACAACCTGGACGTGCTCCGTCACGCCATAGAAGGCCTCGAGCATGTCCTTCGCCTTCTTGGTACTCAGGATCGTCACGTCAGGCACAATCCGCCGCAGTGTGCGCACGACCCCGGAGTGATCCGGCTCCATATGATTGATGATCACATAGTCGAGCTGAGAGAGGTCGACGATCTGATGAATCTGATCCAGGAACTCATCGCTCTTGAGCGACCTAGTCAGATCCACGATGGCCTTCTTCTCATCGTCGATCAAGTACGTGTTATAGGATATCCCCTCCTGGGTGATGGGCCACATCCCCTCGAAGAGGTCGCTGGTTCGGTCGTTAACACCGATCCAGTAGACGTCAGGTTTGACTTCAATCGGTGGCACGGTTCCTCCTTCTACACCATCTTTGCCAGGCGGCGGAGATGCTGCCTCTCCTCGTTGATGATGTCCGATATCGTCGCGCGATCGGCATCATCCACCATCTCACGCAGATCGTAGTAGAAGAGCATGGTGTCCTTCTCGAACCCCATCGCCGCACGCAGGGCGGCCCCCCGATCAGTGGCCTCGTCTGCGATGCTCAGGGCCTTGTCCGGCCCCCCAAACACCGCGTGATCGAGTGCCACCTCCACAAAGGACGCATAATCACCGACCTCCTCCCCTGACGGCTCGGGGGCCGGCCCGACCGCACGGGCCATCTCCTCAAATATCTCACGGTGCGCGCGCTCGCGATCAGCCAGCTCCTCGAACAGCTCGGTGACCTCGACGTCGTCGCTCCTCTCCGCGGCGGCCCTGTAGAACGCCTCGCCATTTTCCTCGATCTTCATCGCCATCTCCAACGCCTCTGAGGCTTCAAACACAGCCATTGATACTCCCTCCCATCGTCAGTGGCCGGCAAGCTTCCGGCAGCATACGCATCATCATCCGCTGGCGCACGTCCGCCAGGGAGCCCGAGCAGGGGCTCACCGCGGGCGCCGGCTCATCATCCATGTGTCAGGAGGACCCGACGCGGAACCGCTGCACCGTCACCAGCCACTTGCCGCGTCGAGTCGCACCACGCCGTCGGTCAGTCAGCGCTCCGTCTCTGGCGGCTAGGCCTCCAACACGCAGATCGCGTTGGGCCGCCGGATGCGCGGAACGAGGCTCTCGGAGATCGTAAACGCGATTCGATCCCCTTCCGGCCCGATGAATCCGATCGTCATGTCCTGGCCCATCACGATCGAGGCGTATTGGCGCCCCGTCGACAGCAGGACCCCGCCATCCTTCAGACCCGGTGCCTTGTAGACACCGTCCGTCACCAGGGCCCTCACGTGCTCGATCTCGGTCTGGTTCCCCCGCTCATACCGTCGGAAGAGACGATTGTATCGCGCAGGGGCCAGCGCCAGGGTGTACGGACCGTGGAAACCTGCCTCATCAAGCGTCGTCACACCGGCGATCAGATCCTCCATCGCCGCGCCGACCTCGTCCCATCCAGACAGCGGCACCCTGCTGGCACCCTCGGCGGTCAACAAGCCTGGCACCTCCAGCTCCTCGCTTCCGTTGAAGATCAGGTCGTCCTCGCGCCTGGCCGCTGCGATCGCTGCTTCGGCAACAGCGCTGCGGTCGAGCGTGATCCCTTCACGCTCGTAGTTCGCCACATCGCGTGCGCCAAGGTCGAACTCCTCATAGATGTAGACCATCGGGAGCGTCGTGGCGGCGATCAAACCGGAATCGGTCATTTCGTCCCCCAGGGGCACCGACTTCAACCCCAGGCCGTACGGACCTTCCGCGTCGAGCAGTCGGCGGCCTACCAGTTGTCCCTTGGCCGCCTCCACCATTGCGCTATCCAGCACCTCCCAGATGTCCGTCCCGAAAGGCGCATCCTCGCGAGCCAAATACTTGTTTGCCATGTGAGCCCTCCTCTACAAATAGTGTCGTTCGCCTGGTGTTACTCTCGGCCCTACTACTCTCGTAGTGAGCCGATGGTCGTCTCCGTATCGCCCGCTTGCGTATCCTCGGCCTCTTCCTCAGAGATACCCGCTTCGAGCTCAGCGGCCATCTCATCGACCTCCTCACGGCCTTCAGCCACCCAGTCTGCTTCATCGCCGGTGAGAATCTCCAGCAGCCGATTGAACTCACCGACATGCTCACGCTCTTCGTTGGCGATGTCGATCAAGACCTTCTTCGCCAGCGGATCGTCCGTGGCGTCCGCGTGCGCCATATAGAGATGGATCGCCTCGTGTTCGGCGGCCACGTTGAGACGAATCGCTCGAATCAGCTCCTCCTTCGTGAGCTTACGATCCGGCACCTTACCACTGAACGGATTGACAAACTCCGGCATTTGTGTTGCCTCCTTGACGTGAAACAGAGATTACCATGGCGCGTCCAGGAGCACCTCCTGGACGTTCAGCAGATCTTCCGCGTCATTCTTCCCGAGGTCAGCAAACCTTCCCTTTGCAGCCTCCTCGGGACATCTGTGCAGCACCGGGGGCCGACGGTGCCCGGGGCAGGCCAGGCTCAAGGATAGATCTGATTGCCCTCGTCATCCTCAAGGATGATCGCCTGCACCGGGCAGCCTTCTGCTGCCTGACGCAGCAACTCCTCGTCGGCGGGGTCCTCATCGACAACCCGGGCAAGCCCCTCGTCGTCAAGCTCAAAGACGTCCGGGGCCGTTGCCACGCACATCGCCGATCCGATGCAAAGATCGCGGTCCACTATTGCTCGCATCACAGGCTCCTTTATCGCCTCTCCCTCATCAACTCCATGTCTTCCTGGAGGGCCTGCAGGTCTTCCTGGTGCTCGATCTCATCCGTCATGATCTGCAGCGCCATCTCATACGTCACGGGATCGACATCCTCAGTGAACTCCATGAGATCCTTATAGACCCTGATGGCGCACCGCTCACCCTCGACATTCTGTTCCAGCAGAACCCCCGACAATCTTCAGCTCACGCTGATGCGTCGCTGTCCGCCAGATTGGCGATGATCGTGCGGCAGAACGCCGGCAGATCAGCCGGCGTGCGCGAACTGATCAGGTTGTCGTCCTGCACCACCTCCTCATCGATCCAATCCGCTCCAGCGTTAACCAGATCATCCTTGATGGCGAAGAACGACGTCACCTTCTTGCCCTCGACGATGCCGGCCGAGATAGGAACCCACCCGGCATGACAGATGAACGCCACCAGGTCGCCATTCTCGAAGATGCCGCGAACGAAGTCAAGCAACGGCTGGTGACGCCGTATGCGATCCGGGGCGTAGCCCCCGGGTATGACGACGGCATCAAAATCGTCAGGCGAGACCTCATCGACGGCAACGTCGACCTTTACCGGATAGCCATACTTGCTGTGGTACGTCTCAACGCCGGGCATACCCACGACGTCAACCTCAGCGCCCGCCTCCCTCATTCGGATCAGCGGATACCACAGCTCCAGGTCCTCGTACTTGTCCTCGACCAGGACAGCAATCCGTCTTCCTTCAAGTTCCATATCCATGGCCTCTCCTTGTCTGACCCGCCTACGTAGTCGGCTTGGCCTTTCCCTCACTCATGACCGAGTCCGTCCGACCGGCGCAGTCCTTGCTCCGCGTCGCCTCGAAAGCGCAAGCTTCAGAGCAATACACCCTGCTACCTCGACGTATCGGCTCATCCTCAACCGGTTCGCCGCAGAAATCGCACGTCTGCTCCGTCATCACCTCACCCCCCTTCCCAGCCGACCAGCCACTGGCTCCATCGAAGAAGGTGCTCCCAGCCCCCGACGCGGGGACGGCGGCGCGGCCCGACCCAAGCCGTTCCTCAATCCTACCTGACCGTGATCTCCTTGCTGCTCTCCCAAAGCCCGTGGATGTTGCAGTAGGACATCGCGTGCAACGTGCCGCTCTGACTGATCTTCATCGCCGCGGTGACTTCGTGATGCGTGTAGACCGGTCCCTCATTGGGACCCTTCACGGATTCACCGTGGGCGTTGAACTCGAAGTGGCCCACATCATAGGTGAAGTTACCCCCTTCCGGATGGAAGTACAGGGTTATCCAGCGGATGTGGTGCTCCGTGGTATTGGGATGAGCAATCTCCTTGCCCAATGAGGCTTTCACCTCGAACATCTCCCCAGCCTCCACCTCGTCCGGGCACTCGATGACCGGCACATGCTTCTCTTTCTTCCAGTCCGCCGACTGGACCCTCTCTCCCAACTTCATGCTTGACCTCCTTCCTCCGTAATGGTCTCCTCAATCCCTGTCTTGACGCCCTTTCGCGCATCCGACTCGCACAAGACTCATGCCCCCTGTCGGAATCTCTCCTGCCTCGCCTCGCAGACCGGGCATCGATCCGGGGGCTCTCGCTCTGCGATGTACCCACAGACCTGACAGACGTAATAGTCGTGCGTCTCCTCACGCAACATCGCAGTGAGCGCACGCTGGTACAGCGCGGCGTGACGCTCTTCTACATCACGTGCCTGCTGGAACGTGACCGCCGCTGCTGCCTCTGCCTCCTCCTCCGCCTCACGGATGAACCGGGGGTAGTAGATCTGGTTGACGGTGGTCTCCTGCTCGAAGGAGTACTGAAGGTTCTCCTCGGTGCTCTTGACCACCGCCTCCCCCAGAAGGCGCAGATGCCGCTCAGCGTGGATGCCTTCGGCGGCAGCCACGGCCCGAAACAGCTTGGCGACCTGCTCGTAGCCCTCTTCCTCGGCCTTGCGACCGAAGGCCAACAGGCGGTGATGGGCCTTCGCCTCACCCACAAAGGCCGTATACAGGTTTTCCCGCGTCGTCTCGCTCACGTCAGTCTATGCCTACGTCCCGGTCGATCGATGATGCGCCGTCATGACCACGTTCGTTGGGCCTCGATTCAGGTCGCCACCATCCGCTTCTCCGAAGGCGAATCCCTACGGCTTCCACTCCTTCCAGACCTTGCCCACGAGGTCGGGGCCAGGCTTGAGGGACTTGTCACCAGGGGTCCAACCAGAAGGTGTCGGTTCGCCCGTTTCGCGCACGTGCTGGAAGGCCTGAATCTGACGGATCAACTCGTCGGGGTTGCGACCCACCGGTGGCGTCAACACCTCCACCGCCTGAATGACCCCATCAGGGTCAATCAGGAAACGGCCACGGACGTTAACGCCGGCTGCCTCGTCATAGACCCCATATGCGGTGCCAATGCGCCCGCCTTGATCGGAGAGCATCGGGTAGGGTATGCCTCCCTCCACCATCTTGGAGAGTTCCACCTCGTTCCATATCTTGTGTGAGTAGCGGCTGTCCACACTGACGGACAACACCTCAACTCCCAACTCCTTCATCCCTTCGTACCGGACGGCAACTGCCGCCAACTCCGTCGGTCAGACGAAGGTGAAGTCACCAGGATAGAAGCAGAGGACGACCCATTGACCCGCGTAGTCAGATAGTTTCACGTTCTTGAAGCCTTCGCCAACGATATACGCTGGGGCTTCGAAATCCGGAGCTGGTTTTCCTACCCGTGCTGTATCCATTCTTTGTTCCTCCTTTGTAGGTGACGGTTCTGCCTCAGCAGGACTGGACTCCGTAGCTATCGGCCCCGCCGCAGGCTGCACACAGCCATCAACTTCATCGCTCATTGAGCCCTCCTCGGCAACGATCGCAGCGTCTTCAAGTAGAAATCACTCAGTGCCATGAATGGGCTTGTTCCAACACCTCGACCCTGCGCGCAACCAGACGTTTCGCGATCCCAGTTCTCGGCAGCCCATCGATCCCGTCGCGCCGATCACGCCCTTCTGTCCAGAATCATCCCTTCAATACGCCCCTCCCTCTGGGTCAGCCTATCGGACACCGCCGTGGCGACCCACCTGGTAACTGCCCGACAGTGACGGGCAGCCTCATCCAAGCTTCTCAAACATATCTTTGCCTACGCCACAGTCCGGGCATCCCCAGTCATCGGGCAGCTCCTCAAATGCCGTCCCTGGTTCGATCCCGCCGTCAGGATCCCCGTCCATCGGACTGTAGATGTAGCCACACACCAAGCATTCCCAGCTCTCCACCGTTCTTCCTCCGCGTCCTATGTCGGCGCTGATTTAGCGCACGTCCGAATCCGGAGCACAGTCCGGACAGTAACCAAGATAGGTCACCCGCCGATCGATGATCTCGAAACCGTGGTTCTCTGCCACAGCAGGCCTCGAACCCTCGTGGCGCGGCACGTCCTCAATGCGTCCGCAGCGCAGGCAGATCATATGGTCGTGCCTCTCCATGACCACGTCGTAACGGCGTTCCTCAAAGCCCAGCCCCAGGTCGAGCTCCCGGAGAAGCCCCATCTCCACAAGGTCGTGCAACGTGTTATAGACGGTAGCCGGCGAAATGCTCGGCAGCCGCCCGCGTACCCGGGTCAGAATCTGGTCAGCCGTCAAGTGGGGTTCTCCCTGCACTAGCACCCGCACGATGGCTCGCCGCTGAGGCGTGACACGGCGTCCCCGCGCCCTGAATTTCTCGCAAACCGTATCTACTGAGGTCACTTCTCTCTAGCCGTTATAAGTTTGGAATGTTTCCTAACTTATAACCATTCTAACAGAGCCAGTAGACAGTGTCAAGCGCCTGCTGTATCCCCCTCTACTTCGTCCGACGCGGAAACCGCCGGGTCTGTTAACAGCTGGTGGTCGCAGACCGGCAGTCCATCGCCTGGGCAATACTATACCATAGGAGAGGGACTCCCCACCGACGGGTTAGGTTAGAGAGAAGTTTGGCTTTGGTTGGTCAGAGTTGGATTTCCGTTGGAGGCTGCCCGGTATTTCGAAGTCAAAGACCCCGCAGCAACCTGCGGGGCCAGTATCCTTACGCTCCAACATCAGGAGGGACGGCGGCATCACTCCCTCCCCGCTCTACGATTCTGCATCCTCGCTCAGAACCGCGCTGATCTCCTCGGCGTTGACGTACCCCACGACCTCGATCTCCTGGTCGGTCACGCCCTCGACCTCAGCGACGGCCCTCCGGATGGAGAGAGCGAGAGGCACCGCCAACGGACAGAACGGCGACGAAGGACGGAACTTGTAGCTGACCGTACCCTCATCATCAACTCTCAGGTCCTCAATCAGCCGCATCCGCACCACGTCCACCCCCGTCTCCGGGTCGATCACGTCCTCCAGTTGCCTCAGTACGCGCTCTCGAAGAGTCTCCGCCATCATACCTCCTATCCACGCTCCTGGTACCAATCCGCGCGGGTCAGCGGCAGACCGCTCACGCCATCAGGGCCGGGCTTGACCAGCAGCGATTGATAGACGTTGAGCCGCGCCG
The DNA here is from genome assembly GCA_964390305.1 of uncultured Anaerolineales bacterium. Classification (GTDB taxonomy): domain Bacteria; phylum Chloroflexota; class Anaerolineae; order B4-G1; family B4-G1; genus SKLM01. The sequence goes on along the minus strand of CAYMHT010000017.1, from coordinate 13,525 downwards.
ACTCGAAACCCTCGGCGGATCCAGACATGAACAAACGCCAGATCCGATAGGTGACCTCGTCAACGTGCTCCAACGCCTCCTCATGCCGCTGCTCCAAGCGCCGCACCCATCGGCGCAGCGTCAGGGCGTAGTGCTCTCGCAGGGACTCGACATCCCGAACTTCGAAACCGACCTCCTCGGCAATCCGCAGTGAGTGGCTGATCGGGGTCAGCTCCCCGTCCGGGAAGACGTACCGATTGCTAAAGGTGTCGTCACGTTCGGCCTTCGGCTCCCAACCTGGGCGGGCGATGGCGTGATTGAGGAACACCCCCGTTGGTCGGAGAATTCCCCATGCCTGCTTGAAATAGGCCTGCATCTTCACCTCACCCACGTGCTCAAACATGCCCACGCTGACTATCTTGTCGAAAGGTTCTTCCGGTGCGACCTCGCGATAATCCAGGTACTTCACCCGGCAGCGACCTTCGAGGCCGGCCCCCGTGATGCGCTCCTGCGCGAACTCGACCTGCGGCTGGCTCAGCGTGATCCCCAGGGCTTCCACACCGTAGTGCTCCGCAGCGTAGATGACGAGACCCCCCCACCCGCACCCGATGTCAAGCAGGCGCTCTCCTGGCTCCAGCCGCAGCTTCCGACAGATGGTGTCCAGTTTCCGCTCCTGCGCTGTGTGGATGTCCTCATCGCGATCGGCGAAGTAGCCACAGGAGTAGACCATGTGCCGATCCAACCAAAGCGCGTAGAAGTCATTGGAAACATCATAATGATACGAGATGGCCTGTCGGTCGCGGCGCCGCGAATGCCGGGTCCCGCTCACTGACGCTGCCTGGCGCCCCTCGCGTGGGGCGGTCGTGTTCGGGAGCGATCGCAGTCTCCAGGCCAGTCCCAGCTTGTCGCCGATCCCCAGATCCATCTCCTCGAATGCATTGGCCAGCGGAAAGGCAGCGATCAGATCTCCCTCGACGTCGAAATCGCCATAGATATACGATTCACCCAGGTTCAACTCCGACGGGGGCAGAAACATCCGCCGGAGCGCGCCAGGATGATTCAGGACGAGGATGAACGTCGGAGATTCGACCACGTCCTCTGGCCATACCGTGCCATCCCAGAGCCGAACGACGAAATCTTGCTCCAGGCCCTCGCCTCGGAAATCCCCAAACACCTCTTCCAGAATCTCCAGCGTCGTCTCTCTGGCTCGGTTAGATGTATCCATGTTACCCTCCGTGACCGATCGTTCTCATTGGCTCTCCCCTACACTCCCAGTGCCAGTCGCGCCTTCACGCGCTCCCACACGTGTCGCAGCGCTGCGGATACCGCTCCATCGGTGTACGCTGTTACGGGCCGCCCCTGCACCATCGCTTCGGTGACCACGGTATCATAGGGAATTCTCCCCACGATCTCAATCCCTCGTCGAGTGCAGAAATCAGCCACTTCATTGGAGCGACTCGAGTTCAGATCTGCTTTGTTGATGACCACGAGGGCCGGCACACCGAAGTGCTCCGTGGTCCCCAACACACGCTCCAGATCGTGCACCCCGGCCACCGTAGGCTCCACGACGAGAAGCGCCATATCCGCACCAGCGCTGGCGGATATGACAGGGCACCCGATGCCCGGCGGGCCGTCCACCAGCAGGAGCTTCGCGCCAGTGTCGGAGGCCAGGAGGCGCCCCTGCTGCTTTACGAGTGTGACCAGTTTACCAGAGTTTTCCTGACCAGCAAAGAGATGGGCGTGGAAGAGAGGCCCAAAACGACTTTCGGAGCGGAACCAGCGGCCCGCCAGCTGATCCTCCATGCGGATTGCCTCCTCCGGACACTGGTAGAAGCACGCAGCGCACCCCTCGCACGACAGCGCCTCCACCTCATACGTCGAACCCGACGAGGCCCCCGCCGGCGGCGTTATCGCGTCGAACCGGCAGACGGTCTCACAGATCCCGCACGCGGTGCATCTCTCCGGATCGATGACCGCGCGCTTTCCGCTCACGAAATCGTGGTCCTCCAGCTTCGTCGGTTCGAGGACAAGCTCCAGATTCGCCGCATCGACGTCACCGTCGGCCGAGACGATGGGCAGCTCCTGAGAGGCCAGATGGGCCAAGGCTGCGGTCACCGTCGTCTTGCCGGTGCCACCCTTTCCACTGAGAACCACAAGCTGTTTCATCGATCCGCCTCCTCGAACCCCCTCACCAGGCGCACCACGTCGGCGTAGAGAGCCCGGAATCGCTCTCCATACTCGGGCAACGCCGCCACCAGCGGCACGCCGTCTGAGTACGCTTCCGCTATCCTCCGCTCGATCGGGATGCGCATCAAGATGGGTACACCTTCAGCCTCACAATACGCGTCGACCCCTTTGTCTCCCACACCGTCGCGATTGATGACCACGCCGACAGACAATCCCATTTCATCGCGCGCCACCTCGACGGCCTGTCTGAGGTCGTGGAGACCGAACGGCGTGGGCTCGGTGACCAGCAGCACGAAGTCCGCCCCCTGCATGACCTCTACAACTGGACAGGCATTGCCAGGGGGTGCATCGAGGATGACCGGCCTGCTTTCTGGGGACGCTGGGATCACCCAACGCTTCAACTGATGGATGATAGGCACCGCCATCGCCTCGCCCACATTCAAGATGCCCTGAGCAAACTCGATTCTTCCATTCGTGCCCCGCTCAATGACTCCGGTCACGTCGAGCTCCTCCGTGATCGCCTCTGTAGGGCAGTTGAGGGCACAGCTCCCACAAGCGTGACAGAGTTCAGGGAAAACGAGGACCTTCTTTCCCACGACGGCGATAGCGTTAAACTGACACACCTCGGCGCATCGCCCGCAGGCAGTGCACAACTCCAGATCCACCTTCGGGATCATCTGCCCCACCTCGCGACGCTCGTCGATTGCAGGATTGAGGAACAAAGCAGCATTCGGCTCCTCCACGTCGCAATCCAAGAACAGCGGCGCTTTCGCACTCAGGCTCAGCGCCAAACTGACCGCGACGGTGGTCTTGCCCGTGCCGCCTTTTCCACTCGCTACCGCAGTAATCATACCTCGACCTCGCTCAGTCAGTCTACAGTCTCAGGACCGTCCCGGCTGGACAGGGCTCGACGACAGAGGCCCCCAGCTCACACGTAAGGGCAACAAAAGCGACCTCGCCGGTGCAATGATTCGGACAGACACGCTGCAACGCAGACCTCCCGGCAAGAACCGCGCAGATCCGCTTCAGTTCCCTCGTACTCGCGCCGGTCAGGTGCAGCCCTCCGGCGATCACCGCGATCGGCCGCCCGAAGGTCCGGTCTACATGCACAAGGGTGTTGATCAGCCCCGCGTGGCAGCAGCCGCAGAGCAGGACCACGTGGTCATCCAGGTCCAACACCAGCGCCATATCGTCCAGGTACGCGTCAGGCACGAGTTCGCCGGCCTGGCGCATGCGATGATACTCACTGCGTCCCTCGGTGTCGGGCCGCTGTGTGATCGCCCCCGTGGTCCAGACCCCCGGGATCATCTCCTGCGGCTCGGCGTCCAACCTCAGCGACATGCGAGCGGTCAAATCCTCCCGCGTCAGCGGCATCCCTACGCTCTCCAGCGCGTCGGCCCGCACCGAGTACCGCTCCCGGAACAGGTCCGGATTGGCATACAGCGGCGTGTCAGGTTTGAGATGCTTCAGCAACATCAGCAAGCCTCCGCTGTGGTCATAGTGAGCGTGACTGAGGGCCACCGCGTCGATCGTGACCGCATCAATGTCCATAGACTTCAGGTTGTGCAGGAGCACGGTCCCGCTCTGACCGGTGTCGAAGAGGACGCGACCGCCCTCCGCCTCGACCAGAAAGGCGACCCCGTGCTCGCCCCAGAAGGGTGAACTGCGCTGCACCGCATCATCAACGACGCACCTTACGTCCATGGGTCCGCCTCCTCGGGCAACAGACGGCAGTCGGAGGACGGGTTTCGCCCTTCCTCGACCTGCCGCCTGTTGTGATGTCCTCCGCCTACTCGCGGGTCATCTTCGTGCCACACTTCGGACACTGCTTCTGATAACAGGGCTGACCCACAACGTGCTTCTCACGATGACCGCAACTCGGGCATACACACTGGCCGCCGGGACCGGCCGCCTGGGATCCGCCCATTCGACCCGGTCCACGACCGCCACCCCGGCCGGAGCCGCCGCCCTGTCCGCCTCCACCTCCACGACCTCGGAACATCTCACTCACCTCCCTGTGACAAACTCAGTCGACCAACCGACTCCGGCGAGAACGGCGTCCTCACCAAACGCATCGACGCACGCCCGCCGTGCGTTGTCGCCACTACAGTGACACGGTGCAACCCGCTTCACGCCCAGATTGCGCAGCTCGGCGATGATCCCCTCGATCTTCGCCGGGCTGGCCCCACCCAGATGGAAACCCCCCATCACCAGGGCGACATCCCCATCGAGCGCCTCCTTGGCGCGACGCACCATAGCCACGATGCCCGGATGCGCGCATCCGGTGACCACCACCAGACCCTCCTCCGTCTCGACCGCCAGCGCCTGCTCGACGATCGTCGATCTCACCTCGCCGGTGGTGTGGATACCCGGGGCTATCGTCATCGACTCGCTGACCTCCACCAGGTCAGTACGCGCTCGCACATCCCTCTTGAACGATTCAGAGAAAGACGCGGGCACGTACACCGTCGGTCTGACCCCCTCAGCTAGCAAGGCCCCCAACCCGCCCGTGTGATCGCCATGCGCGTGCGACAGCACCACGGCGTCGATCTCCTGGGGATCCAGCTCCAGCGCCCTCAGGTTGTGCATCAGCGTGCCCCCGTCACCGCCGGTGTCGAACAGGACTGTCGCCTCATCCGTCTCCACCCAGCAGGAGAAGCCCCAGGACGTGCGCAGCGCGGGGTCATAGGCATTGTTGTCGTAAACGATGGTGAAGCTGATGGCCCTCAACTCCTTCCCAGACGTCGGTTTGGGCGTCATAGATGGCGTGGCGCCGACCGTGGCAGCCAGTGCGGTGCGCGTCGCTGCCGGGGTCAACGTGGGAGTCCCAGTCGGTCCAGCCGTCACTATGACTGGTCGCGTCCCCGTAGGCGCGGGCTGGGAGATAGAAGATCCCGGCGCCGTCACAGATGCGCATCCGGCAGTCAGCACCCCCACCAGAACCGCGATCCACCACGACAAGGACGCCTTCCATCCCATCGCGCGTTTAACTCCCATCGATGACGAGGGCCCCCACTCGTCCGCACGGCCTGCTGCGCCGCAGCGGCTACTGTGCTGCGAGCCAGCACCTCATTCCCCAACCCAGCAAACTCACGCCACCCGCGGCAGCTGCCAGCGCGCGTCAGTCCAGAGCGTCCGATTACCTGACATTCAGCTTGCCCCGGCGTCTAGGCCAACCGCCTACGTTCTGTCCGGCAGAAGCAACCCCATGGCGATGAAGCTTCCCCAGGGCAACTTCGCCCGCTCCCAGGGCATGCAACGAGGGAACAGTGTCGTGTGCCAGACAGTCCGTGCGCGCCCACCTCTCGCCCCGCCGTGAACGTCGCGGGCCGCCCTGTGCAACAGCTGCCGCAGCTCGACCACGCTGTAGAAGTGAGCCGTCTCATAGATGGACGGACGAAACAGACCGACCAGCCGACGGCGCACAGCGAGAGCACTCCACCGATTGAGCACGCCCAGCAGTACGCCGCGAGAGGCAACACGTACAGCCTCTTCCAGCGCCCCCCGAGGAGTCCCCAGAAACTCGAGCGTCGTGATGAAGGCTGTCAGGTCAAACGCGTCATCGGAAAAAGGAAGCCGACCAGCATCGGCCTGCACCAGAAGGATCTGCTTCTCCGCTCTCGCCTCGGACAGCATGGCTGTCGAGAGGTCGAGCCCTGCCGCGAACAATCCCTGGCCGTCAAGCCAGCGCGTGAAGTGCCCAGTGCCGCACCCCACCTCGAGGACGCTGAACGCGTCAGGGAAGTGCCTCAGCAGCTGCCGCAACGATCGCTTCTCGAGCGTATCGGCGCGCTGCCCCTCCCCCGTTTCGTACCAAGCCTCGTAGTGAGCCGCGACCTCCTCGTCAAATGCCGTCGCCCCCGACATGGGTCCACGCCTTCTGGGTCTGCGGTCAGGACGCTTCGCTCGGCTCAGGACATGTGTTGGAGAAGGTCACGCTCATGACCACGTCCCCGTGCTCCGCCGCCTGATGGAACGCTTTCTGCACCGCGCTGAAGAGCGGGTGCTCCTTGCCCCAGATCAGCGTGCTCATCTCGCCGACGCGCACACTTAGACCTTGCTCCTCAAAGCAGCGCACCGCCTCCCGGATGACAGGGCCGATCGAGCCCCGCCGCAGCGGGTAGAGACTGACCTGCGCTGATACCCTGCCCATCGTCTACCTCCTATCGCGAGAGTGCGCGCCCTTCAACCGCAGGGAACCACGAGCAGCTCGTGCGTTATGCTTGGTGGCGCGGCCAAGCTGCATAAGGGCAGAATCCCCGCTTGAATCGATCAAACACCCTCAGACAGCAACCTCAGGAGAATCATGGCTGCCCTCTCTACCAGGACACCGCAGGAACCCAGCCCTCCGGGGGCTTTGACGACGCTCCCGCGCAATCGGGCACACTGGGTATATCCAAACTCCTCCAGGAAACGGGCTCGATAGCAGCTGGCAAGCCAAACAGCCGGTCGATCATCCTCGTCCAGGCTGGCCCGGCCGAAAAGGGCACCGATCACCATGACGCCGCCGCTCAAGCCCCCGCAGAGTTCCTCTTCCGTGTTTCCCAGGCCACCCGCGAAACCGGTGGCCATGCGCAGGGACTGGACATCCACATCGTCCAACAGATGCCCGCCCACGGCGAGCACCATGCTCTCAGATCAGTGGTGACCAGCGTCCACCAACTCGCCAGCTCTTACGGCGACCGCTTTCTCCTTCGCGCTGAGCATCACTCGGCCTCCTCCTGCTCTATCTGGCCTACACGCCAGTTGAACAGGGCATTCTGAAGCGCGCTGACGGCGAGACCGGCACAATGCAGACTCTCCTCGGGCAGCCCCTCCAGGGCCTCGATCAGGTCCTCGGAAAGCACCCACTCGGCCTCTTCCAGGCGCGAGCCGGTCACCAGCTGAGTCAGCATGCTCCCGCAGGCCAGCGTCGCGCCACAGCCATCGGTGACAAAGGTGGCCTTCTCGATCGTCTCCCCGTCCAGGCGAATAAAGATCTCCATCGTGTCCCCGCACCACCCGTGAACGATGCCGTGGAGATCTGCATCGGTAATCGGGCCCATGTTACGGGGGTTGTGCGCTTCGCGAAGCACAACGTCCGAGTAGATCGCCCGCTCCCGCTCAGCGATTTCGCGCTGGAGCTCATCGAACATGCGGTCGTAATCCGTCGCTGCCTGTCGTTCCACGCCGCGCCCCCTGCTACCCAGTCCCGCCCAGCTTCCTGAGACGCTCCGCCACCTCGTCAAGTTGCTGCTGCAGATTCTCGGCTTCTTCGCGCAGGCGACCTACCTCATCCGCCTCGTACGCCACATCCGTGGTGGTCTCCTCCCCGTGAGCGTGCTCGATACTCTCACGGCACGGCTCGGCGCTCTGCAGCTCGCCACCGAGATACCGCTCCAGCGAGCGGCGCACTGTGCCTGAAGCTTCGGTCACCGCCTGGATGCCGTACTGCTCGAAGAATCCGATAGCGCGCCGCCCCATCCCACCAGTGAGCATCACGTCGGCACCTTGCTGGCGGATGAACTGCGGCACCTGGCCAGGCTGGTGGCGGCCATAATACGGGTTCTCTACAGCCGTGACCTGCTGCACATCGCGATCGTCGACATCGACCAGGATGAAATACGGACACCGCCCAAAGTGCGGGCTGACGACGCTGTCGAGTCCATTTCGATCATCAGCAGAAACCGCCACCCGTTTCTCACTTCCCATCGCTCACTCCCCCTCCTCCAGCTCATCAAGCCGCTCCATCACCTCGGCCAGTTGCCTGCGCAGATCCACCGCCATCTCCTTCAACTCGGCGATCTCCTCGCTCCGCGAGCCGATTGACCTGGTCTCTGGCGTCGCGATGGATCGAGAGGGCGCGCCGCGCCCCGAGACCGGCCCGCCAGGGGGTTGCGCTCGCGCCGCGCCCCGTCCCATGCCCCGGGCTCGACCCAGGCCAGCGTGCGCGGGGCCGGTCGCCCCGCTGACCTCAGACAGCTGGCCCTTTTCATATGCCTCGACCGCGTCCCGCACGGTCCCCTCCTCAAGAACATAGACGGGAATACCGGCTGCTCGAAAAACGTCGAAGGCATTCGGTCCCATGTTGCCAGTGACGACCGCCCGTGGCTCCTGCTCGACGACGAACTGCGCTGCCTGGATGCCGGCACCACTCGCAGCGTTCGTCGCTGGATTCTCCACCGCTTCGATCTCCATAGTATCTGTGTCCACAAAGAGATACCATGGACAGCGCCCAAACACAGGGCTCGCCGGCGCGTCCAGATCCGCGTCGTTAGATGTTACAGCAATCTTCATCAGTAAGCCTCCTTGATCATTGGATTCACTTCGTAGAGCCTACGCCCCTGGTTGCTTCGCCTTTTCCGGCACCCGCTCCTCAACCGCCCTCGCGATGGGCTCGAAATCCTCTCCCTCGTACGCCTCTACCTCGCCCGCGTCACACCGCTCCGCCAGTTCCGGGTCAAGCGGCAGGCGTCCGAGCAGCGGTGCGTTCACTTGCTGGGCGACATCCTCCGACTTGCTCGGCCCGAAGATGTCAATCCGCTCTCCACAATTGGGACAGACGGCGTAGCTCATGTTCTCCACCACGCCGATGATCGGGATGTTCAGTTTCTCCGCCATCCGCGCTGCCTTCCGCACCACCATCCCCGCCAGCCCCTGCGGCGAGGTTACCAACACCACGCCGTTTAGCGGTATCGACTGCATCACCGTCAGCGACGCATCGGACGTGCCGGGAGGCAGGTCCACGATCAAGTAGTCCAGATCGCCCCACACCACGTCGCCCCAGAACTGCTTGATCGCCCCGCTGATCAGGGGTCCACGCCAGATGACCGCCTCATCTTCCGAAGGGAGAAGGAGGTTGATCGACATCACGCGGATGCCCTCCTCCGTCTCCGCGGGGATGATCCCGACCGGTCCCATCGGAGGCGCATCGTGAAGACCGAACATCTTTGGAATGCTCGGGCCGGTGATGTCAGCGTCGAGTACCCCGACCCGTTTCCCCTGGCGGCGTAACGCGACGGCCAGCAGCGCCGCCACGGACGACTTCCCTACACCGCCCTTGCCACTCATGACGGCCACGATGTGTTTCACGTCGTTGAGGTGCTCGGCCACGCCGGGTTGCTGCTGGCGAGGCTGCTCGGGCCATATCCTCTCTTTCTCCTCGCGCGTCATCTCCCGCAACTCCACGTTGACCTCCTCAACGTGGTCCAGGTTCAGCAACGCCTGCCGCGCGTCCTCCACGATGTGCTCGCGCAGCGGACAGGCCAACGTCGTCAGCGCCAACGTAAAGCTGACCCTCCCGTCGTCTACCTCCACGTCGTGTACCATACCAAGCTCGACGATGCTCTCTCCCAGCTCTGGATCCTGCACCGTCCTCAAGGCCTCAATAACTTGCCCCTCGTCAACCATTCCCTGTCTCCCTTGAACGTGTTTCTGATCGGTCTAATTCATTCTCGTCATGGTAAGTAAGCGCAATCCGCCGTTGCGCTTGATCTGCCGAAATGTCGCCCCCTGCGAGATCGACCTCAACACCCGCACCGGATCCCGCACCCACGTGCCGCTCAGGACGCCGACGCCTGCATCAAACAGCACCGGGGAGAGCGGAGTGCTCGGGCCCAGCATAATCACCAGGCTGTCGGGCCGGCACAGCCCCATCAGGTCGTCGAAAGTGTGATTGATCAGCGAGGTGGACGTGAGCGCGACCACGTCGGCCTGGGGAAGCAACTCATCGGCCCGATCCGCGGGTACGTCTCCCGGACGCGGACGGAGCTCCAGGACCCAGCAGGACTCAGCTGCCCGGCGAACGTCATCGACGAAGGGAAAATGCCCGACGACGGCAACCCGGCGTCCAGCCCCGTGCTGAAGGATCACCCTCGACGCATTCACCGGGGTGCAAGCCGCCTCCTCCACCTCGCGCAGCGCGTTGTAGGCCGCCAGCCCGATGCTCGCCTGGAGTGTCTTTGGCGAGCGCAGCCACCCCGCCAGCTCGCGGGCGCTATACTCCAGCAGATTCCCGGCCTCGGGCACCGGTGGACCTTGATGGTCGGTCTCGCCGCGGAGCGTCGACGCCAGCCCGCAGCGGACTGGCTCCGTATCCACGACCACCGCCGTCCAGAACGCCCCCATGAGCACCTGGCGGACCGGGGCATCCGCCCCAAGATCCTCGAGCAGGACCTCAGTGATGGGCACCCTCGCCCTCCTCCATGTGTCGGGTGTACGTCTCCAGCACGCGATCGATCATCTCTCGCGTCTCCCTCAGATCCTCCGTCCACCAGCGCAGCACCTCATCTCCCAGCACCGTCAGCTGGTACACCCGTCGCGGCGGCCCCTTCGTCTCCTCCTCGTCCCAGCTGGAGGCAACCCAGCCCCGCTCCTCCATGTCGCGCAGCGCGCGGTACACCACGCTGGTGTTCACGCCCCCTAACCCGTAGGCATCGAGTTCGTCGATCAGCGTATAACCGTGGGCGGGGCCGTGATGCAAGAGCAACAACAGGACAGGGTTCAACAGGCGCACCGCCCGGCGAGAGCACCCCCGCTGCCGCCACCGGCGACCCCTTCCCTGTCCTCGACCCGCCATGTCTTCTCCTTCAGCGCCTTACGCCTTGTATTCAGATCGGCCCGTACTATACCACGCTATGTGCAAACCGTCAATAGTCTGCCAGGGGAGGAGAAGCAGACCGGTGGTCAGATGTCTCTAGCGCTCCCCTCCGCGCAGATTAGTGAATTCTACGCTTTGTAGTACCATGAGAGCAGCCGAAAGGAGATTACCATGCGCATAGCAGTCTTTGGCGCGGGGGCCGTCGGCGGGTACTTCGGCGGTCGCCTCGCCCAGGCAGGGGAGGACGTGGTGCTCATCGCCCGCGGCGAGCATCTCAGAGCGATGCAGACGCACGGCCTGCGAGTGGAGAGCATCGAGGGAGACTTCACCGTCCGCCCGGTGGAGGCGACCGATGACCTGGCCGCCGCCGGCGTCGTCGATGCCATCCTCGTCGCCGTCAAGGCGTGGCAGGTTCCCCAGGCAGCCCGCGAGATGCGCCCTATGGTGGGGCCAGAGACGTTCGTGGTGCCGCTGGAGAACGGCGTCGAGGCGCCCTCCCAGCTGGCCGCCGTCCTCGGTGAGGACCGCGTGCTCGGCGGGCTCTGCAGGATCATCAGCGCCCTCGTGGCGCCAGGTCACATCCGCCACGCTGGCATCAGCCCGACCATCGCCTTTGGGGAGCTGGATGGTCGCCGGAGCGAGCGGGCGGAGAGGCTGCGCGACGCCTTCCAGAGGGCGAAAGGCGTCACGCCCACCATCCCGCCGGACATTCGCGTGGCCATGTGGGAGAAGTTCCTCTTCATCGCAGCGCTGAGCGGCGTCGGGGCGGTGACGCGGGCCCCGGTAGGGGTGCTGCGATCCCTGCCCGAGACGCGTCACATGCTGGAGCAGGCGATGGACGAGATCCTCGCCGTGGCGCATGCCCGTGACGTCGCGCTCCCGCAGGAGACGGTGGCCGAGACGATGGCCTTTATCGACGGCCTACCGCCGGATGGCACGGCGTCCATGCAGCGCGACGTCATCGCCGGTCGCCCCTCGGAGTTGGAGTCCCAGAACGGCGCCGTCGTCCGCCTGGGCCGTGAGGCCGAGGTCGAGACCCCGCTTCACGCCTTCATCTACCGAAGCCTCCTGCCCCAGGAGCGACGCGCGCGCGGCGAGATCGCCATAGACGCGCCAGAAGTGAGGAAGCAGTCGGCGAGTCCCTCGCCGGCCTCCATCGCCGTCCCGAGTCCAGTTGGTGGCGAGGTCAGACCAACAGACCAATAGAAAGCGCCGCATACGTGGTACGTATCCGGCGCTGCAGAGGCTCATTGATCGGTAGACCAGGATCAGGTGTGGTTCAACCTCTCCGAAGGCCTGACCCTGAGGGATTCATTAAAGGTTACTCTAGGGGCAGCAGGACCGTGTCGATCACGTGGATGATCCCGTTGCTGGCGGAGATGTTCGCCGCTACGATATTGACTTCCTGACCGGCGATGTCGGTGATCACTGCGTTACGATCGACCGTGAACGTCGCGCCTAGCAGCGTGGTGATCTTGCGATCGCGAACCGGCGGGACGACGCTGTTGGCAGCACGACGGCCCTCGGTCACGTGGTACAGCAGCACGTCGAGCACGAGTTCCGCAGGTAGGTCCGTGATCTCGTCAACGCCAAGTGCACCGTACAGGGCGAAAAACGCCTCATTGGTCGGGGCGAATACCGTATATTGGTCGGTGCCGTTCAGGAACAGATCGACCAGGCCGGCGTCGAGCTCTTCATCGACGTATACGAGGGCACCGACGAGCTCGGTGAAGCCAGCTTCGATGGCGATCTCGGCGATCGACTGATCGCCCGGCGCAGGGGCTCGGGGCGCCGCGAAAGCGGGAGCGGCGCTCCCCAGTAGCAGAACCAGTGCTGCTACGGGTAGTAGAACCTTGTACCTGTTCATCGTTTGTCTCCTTTTTCGGTAGTGGGCAATCAGACATTGCCAGTTTCGCATCTGGATGCAGCATACCACAATCCCGAGGATTTGTCAAGGGTCTGTCGATGCTTTGTGGCTCCGTCGCCGGGTCGGTCTGTCGCCCCCAGAGACGAGCCCCCGCCCCACCATCGCCACAGATTGACGAACTCCCCCGTTTTGCTATAATGGCCCCACAATGGGCACCGAGGTACACAACATGGGCCACTACTTGTGCAGGGCGAACAACGCCTATATCTATCCCGGCGGATTGCGGCGCGCCAGCCAATAGCGGCTGTCCGTTTCGCTGCAATCCGTTGACCCCTGAAGCCCACGTCCAGTGGGTTTTTTCTTATCTCTCTTGATTCCACATCTATTGAACGAAAGCGAGCATCTCTATGAGCAAACCGACTATCGACGAGCAAATGGCGATTCTGATGCGTGGCGCCGAGTTCGGCGACGAGCAGACCAAGGAGCATATGCGCCAGGAGCTCCGCCAACGCCTGATCGAATCCGAGAGGACGGGACGGCCCCTGCGCGTCTACTGCGGCTACGACCCCACAGCCCCGGACATCCACCTGGGCCACACGGTCACCATGCGCAAGCTGCGCCAGTTCCAGGAGCTCGGCCATCGAGCCATCTTCCTCATCGGGACCTTCACCGGCTTGATTGGCGACCCCTCGGACCGGGACGCAGCCCGGCCGCGCCAGACCCTGGAGGAGGTGAGAGAGAACGCCGCCACCTACGTCGATCAGGCGTATCGAATCCTCGATCCTGAGAAGACGGAGGTGCGGTACAACGACGAGTGGCTGGCCGACCTCACCTTTCAGGACGTCATCGAGCTGGCGAGCCATTTCACCGTGCAGCAGTTCCTCTCTCGGGACAAGTTTGCCCTGCGGCGTGAG